>NZ_VPAV01000013.1:0-24822 GCF_013418995.1 Acinetobacter sp. YH12106 | reverse complement strand
CTATTAGCGCAAGGTCCGAAGATCCCCTGCTTTCTCCCGTAGGACGTATGCGGTATTAGCATCCCTTTCGAGATGTTGTCCCCCACTAATAGGCAGATTCCTAAGCATTACTCACCCGTCCGCCGCTGAATCCAGTAGCAAGCTACTTTCATCCGCTCGACTTGCATGTGTTAAGCCTGCCGCCAGCGTTCAATCTGAGCCATGATCAAACTCTTCAGTTTAAAATCAGTAGTACCTAAAGGGCACCAATCTTGGCTCATCAATTTTCTGACAAATATTTCTCAAATAAACTTCGAGTCATTTCTACCATCAATCAATGAAAATAATTTCGATCGATCAACCAGTAAAAATCCACACAAGTTGTTCTTCATAATCTCTTAATGATCTTCTTGCTGATTCGTCACCAGCAAGCTAGGTCGGCTATATTACTCTCTATCTCTAGAAAGTCAACCAGTAATTCAGATTATTTTTAAACTTTCTCTCTAAAACCCAACTCAATCAATCTTAACTAAGTCACTGTTTTATCAGAAGTTTTAATCTTCATCACCGCCGATGGATGTGCATTCTACAGCATTTCAGGAGGCTTGCAACCCTATTTTTTAAATAATTCAATAAAAAACTAACGACTGTTTATTTATTCTACAAAAAGAGGAGGTTTTTCTATTTCTTGAGCATTAAAGGGACCGAATTGGATAAATGACTTAATCTTTTTTCAGTTTTATTCTGTTCCTGAAAGCTTAAAGGCCGGCAATCTATGTATTCACAATAGCCACCCTCCCCACTTTCGGTTTCTTCATTTATTTTTACTTGATAACTAAAACTTCCTACATAACCCGCTGCCAGGCCAAATTTAAAATCTCCACGACTTTGACCTTGTACCCAGATACAAGTACCGTCTGCATTTTCATAACACCATTCAAATTCTCGCGGCAAATACATACTTTGCCGATTGGGTGTCGTGACACGCGGATAAACACGATGAACTTTAAAATAAACTTTGCGATCGAACATTTGGGTCCGCATGTTTTTTAAATCACGGAGATATATCCGCGACTGAACAATACTATTAAAACCATCCCGAATTTGTGCCAACAACAGTTGCCGGTTTTCACTGAGATTAATAATTTGATAAGTCAGGAAAGCCAAAGGCAGATAGGGAAAGTTAAAACTCCGCGCGTATTCAAAGCTTCCGAGACCATCAATCGTATACTGCTGTGCTTTATAGCTCACGGTTCCCTGACAATGACACAGCAAAGACCAGTGATCCGCCAAGGAAAAACGCATTTGGGTAAAATGAGAAATCAGTTGAGTGGTCTGAATATTTAAATCAAAACTGAGCTCCGAGTCAGAACGTTGCAAACGAAAATTAGGGAAATTTCCGCTCAATTGCTCCCGATCCAGAAACTGAAACAGACCCGATTTAAAATGACAATCCTGCGTGACCGAATAGTGATGCAATTGCCCCACCATATGCGAACTCGTGCTGCAAATCACCGTAGCGGTATCCAGTGCGTTGGTTTGAATTGCACTGGGATTGGCCAGCATCGGTGCATTCGGCTGCCCGATAATGCTGAGAAAATTTAGATAGTGCAGCGGCGCCGGAAGTCCAGGAATCATCAAACCTTGATGAATAATCTTATATTTTGAGTTGGGGCCATGATAGGCAGGATAATGCGAAACAGTTGGAGTCTGATTCAGCTGTTTCGAACGATCTAAAAAATCTTGAAGAAACCGCATCTCAGACTCCTTATATTTTTATAATCTACTCGATCTTTTTGCCATAAAGGTGGTCACAAAACCAGATAAGGCATAGAGAATAGAAATTACCAGAATGCCGACAGGAATATTATAAGTCATCGCAGCAAAGACAAATACGGCAATTGGTAATACAAAAAACGGAACGCGTTTACGCTCTACAGTCTTAAATGAATAATATTTGATATTAGAAATCATCAACAAGCCCACCGCAATAATGACAACGGCGTTAATGATCTGAATGGATGCTTCACGAATATCGAAAATTTCAGGAAAATCTAAACCGACCCAGACCAGCGAAACAATCATGAGAGCTGCCAATGGACTGGCCACACCAATAAAATAACGCTTGTCTACCACGCCAATCTGTACGTTAAAGCGGGCCAGACGAAAAGCAGCACAGGCGGTATAGACAAAACAGGCAGCCAAACCAATCCGGCCTAAATCACTCAAACCCCAGCTATACATCAAGATCGCGGGAGCAACACCAAAAGCCAGCATATCGGAAAGCGAATCAAACTGTTCACCAAACGGACTTTGCGCACCAATCGCACGCGCCACACGCCCATCCAAACCATCCAGCAAAGCCGCAATAAAAATTGCATAGATCGCTTGCTGGAAATTGCCATTCATGCTGGCAATAATGGAGTAAAAACCCGCTAACAACGCAGCGGTTGTAATCAGGTTCGGCCATAGATAGATGCCTCGACGCTTAACTTTCTGCCCTTCCTGGGTATGTTCCTCTTCTTCCACCTCAAAGGTGATGCCATCAAAAGGCAAGTCTTTTGAAGAGTCGCGTTCCGGTTTGCTTATATTTGTCATTCTTGTCGATCCTAGCTATGACCTGTGCTTTGAAAAAATTATTCGCCGACTAACCAGCGAACTGCAGCGTGACCACCATTTTCACTCATGCGAAGATGTGGGAATAACCATTGTAGTGCTTCATCTGCATCTTCAGAGAATTTCCAAGGCGGATTAATCACCAGCAAACCACAACCATTCAAGCCGACTGGGGTGTCATCCGGCCATACACAAACTTCACACACCAGTTGACGGCGGATGCCGGTCTTGAACATTTTTTTCTCGAAGCGTTCAATCATGGCACGGTCTTTAATTGGATACCAAACAGCAAATACACCTGTCGGCCATTTCTTATAAGCGGCAACCAGCAATTCTACCAATTGTGGAAAATCTTTACGCTCAAGCTCATAAGGTGGATCGATCATCACCAGACCACGTTTTTCTTTCGGCGGAATCACCCCCAAAAGACCTTCGTATGCATCACGCTCATGCAAACCGGCACGCTTGTCAAAAATATTATGACGAAGTTGCTGGAATACATCACGCTGCATTTCAAAAATAGTCGCTTTATCAATCTCGCGCATGCCTTCCAGAGCAAACCAAGGTGAACCGGGATAAGCACCCTTACCAAAGTTTTCACGCATTTTCTCAACAACTTTCAAATATTGTTGTACGCCTTCAGGTGCGTTACGCTTGATCGAATCATCCAGTTTAACAAGACGATGAATACCGTTTAAGAACTCACCTGATTTTTGCGCTTCAGCAGTCGATAAATCATATTTACCCGCACCACCATGTGTATCTACATAGCGATAAGGTTTGTCTTTTGCATTCAGTCGAGTCAACAACTGAAGCAATAAAACGTGCTTCATGACATCGGCAAAGTTGCCTGCGTGGTAAGAGTGACGGTAATTCATGTTTCATTAATTCCTAATATCAACAGCTATTTTAACATGAAAAATAGTTTCGTTCAGGCACGATTCTTACACTAAAATAGCGAACCTGTTTTGCCACACTATCGAGAATTGAAAAAAATGGAAGCTGTTATCATCCCAGGGGATTGGAATGTTGATCAAATCTTAGATGATTTAGATCAACATGGCTTTAGTATTGTTGACGATGCTTATTCTAGTGAATATCAACATGCGGTAAGTCAGGAATGCTTAAGCCACTTAAACGAATTTCGTAATGCAGCCATTCAAAATGGCGTCGTCAGCAACATCCGTAGTGATCATATTCTTTGGTTACGACCTGAATTTCAAATTTCCCACCTACACACTCAAACCCTGCAACAGTTTTCTCAAGCTTTAAACCGCGCGTTTTATTTAGGCATTAAAGAAATCGAAGCACATTTTGCCTGCTATCACGCTGGCGAGTTTTATGCGCTGCATCGTGACAATCCTCAAGCTAAAAATGGCCGAATGATTTCCAGTGTGTATTATCTGCATGAACAATGGCAGGCAGATTGGGGGGGTGAATTGCGCCTGCAAGATAAAAATGGCCAGTGGCATATTATTCAGCCACAGCCGAACCGGATTGTACTGTTCCAGAGTGATTTGTTACATGAAGTTTTAATTTCCAAACAGCAACGTCTATCCATTACGGCCTGGTTAAGAAGCGATACAGCCTTAATCTAATGCTCGCTCATGCTTTAAATTTATTTTTTTAACCTCATATAGCCATTATTGAGAAATGAGGATTGCGTTGATGCGATTAACAACCAAGCAGATTATTGAGCGACTGGGTGAAACTGACCAATTGTACTTAAAAGGCAATACGCCAGAATTAACGCTTGAACGTGCTGATCTTCGTTTACAGCTGGTGACTTTAAGTGAGCTGCGTCAGGAACAGCGACATTTCCTGCAAGAAGCGATTGTCTTACTTGAACAAGGCCGGGTGGAATTTGAAGAAATGCCGCTGCGCATGTATATCAATTTATCCTTGCATCTGGCCAAGGCTTATATGATGTTTTTTGAACTGACCAAAGAGCAGCATTTTGCCCTGATTACCCAGCAAATTCTTAAGCCGATGGCCAGTTATGAACATGGCGATATTTATTTCTTTCTGGCTTATGCCAGTGCCAGTAAAAATGAGCCGGCCCTGACACGTCACTGGTTAGGTAAATACACCAAAACGGCTGAATGTGAACTGGAGTTGTTGCAGCAGCATCATGCCTTTAGTGATTATCGTCAGCAGGAATGGTTTATCAAAATATTAAAAAGTAAAATGCATTAAGCTTAACAGCGTCAAAGAAAACGCCTCATTTGAGGCGTTTTCTTTTGAGCATCACTTTCATTTTTTAAGTAATACCAAGATATAACACAGTTAAGCAGGCTGACGTCTGTAGGCATCCATGTGTAATTGCTGGTTCAGCTCATCCACCCAGATTGCCCAATCATCATCCTGTACCAGATGACTAATCAATAATGAACGCTGGGATTTATTCCAGAATGGTGCCTCGTGCAAGGACAAGCCTGCTGGAAGTTGATGAGTCCGGATATACAACTCAATGGCAGCAGCGCTATTGGCCAGACCGAGTTGAGAAAATAACATTTCTAAGGATGGTTGGTTCTTCATGAGCATGTCGCCCTCCTTATATCAGATAAATTGTAATTATTTATAGATCCAACTTATAAGATAAGACAAAAAAAACCTAGTCATTTGACTAGGTTTGTTGTTTCTTTTTGTAGACTATAATTTAAACACCTTGCTTGTCACTTTCGACATGTAACAGCTGGTTCAGTTTATCAATAATCACAATCCATTCATCATCTTGATGCCAGTGCTCGCGTAAGAATGCACTTTGGCCCTCACTCCAGAATTCGGCATCCGGTAAAGCGACTTCAGATGGCAACTGATGGGTATGGGTGAATTCATTAATTGCGGCTTCATCAGCAGGCAAACCCAATTGTTCAAATAATAATTCTAAAGTTGGCTGTTGTTCGAACATGATCCACTTGCTCCTGTTATATGCTCTAAACTAAAAATAAGACCTTTACCATCCCTAAAATAAGAACTGGCATAAATCCTTAAATACTCATTTATAAATCACATGATCCAGAACCTTGGGCTTCGCTATGTAATTGTTCATTCAGGACATCAACTAAAATTGCCCATTCATCATCTTTTTTCCACTGACCAATCAGGAAATCATGCTGGGATTTCGACCAGAACGGCGCCTTGTGCAAAGGCACGTCCATACCAATTTGATGGGTCTTGATAAACTCATCAATCGCCTCGGGACTCGAGTCCAATCCAAGTTGCTGAAAAAACATTTCTAACGTTGGGTGTTGATCAAACATCTTCTTCACCTCGCCTTTTATTGGATTATTTATGTTTTTTAGCTTAGTCCAAGCCTAAGCAAGATTCAGTTGCTGCTGCATCACAGCATGTTATTTTTTGTTCATCAAAAAAATAGAGAGATAAAAAAAGCACCCCGAATGGAGTGCTCTTTCAACTTAATCTAAACGATCAAATTATTTAAGCATGTCAGCAATCGCTGCGCGCTCTTCTTCAAGTTCGTTCAATGTAACATTGATACGCTCACGGCTGAACTCGTCGATTTCTAGACCTTGAACGATTTTGTATTCACCGTTCTCAGTCGTTACAGGGAAACCGAACATAACGCCTTCAGGAATACCGTAAGAACCGTCAGAAGGAATACCCATGGTTACCCATTCGCCATTTGTGCCAAGAGCCCAATCGCGCATATGATCGATTGCAGCGTTTGCAGCAGAAGCAGCAGAAGACAAACCACGCGCTTCAATGATGGCAGCGCCACGCTTACCAACAGTCGGAAGGAATGTGTTTGCATTCCAATCTTGGTCGTTAATCATGTCTTTAACGCTTTCGCCATTAATTGTAGCGAAACGGTAGTCAGCATACATTGTTGGAGAGTGGTTGCCCCAAACTGTAAGATTTTTGATGTCTTTAACCGCTTTACCGGTTTTAGCAGCAATTTGAGATGCAGCACGGTTGTGGTCAAGACGTAACATTGCAGTGAAGTTTTTCGCTGGAAGATCTGGAGCAGATTTCATCGCGATGTAAGCATTCGTGTTCGCAGGGTTACCTACAACAAGAACTTTAACGTCACGGCTCGCAACTTCGTTAAGTGCCTGGCCTTGACCGATAAAGATTTCGCCGTTCACTTTAAGCAGATCAGCACGTTCCATACCTGGACCACGTGGACGTGAACCAACTAATAGCGCGTAGTCAGCATCTTTGAATGCAACTTTAGGATCATCAGTACCGATCATGTCTTCTAGTAGCGGGAATGCACAATCTTGAAGCTCCATCATTACGCCTTTAAGCGCTTGCTGAGCTTTCTCAAAAGGAACTTCGAGCAATTGCAAAATCACTGGTTGATCTTTACCTAGCATTTCGCCGCTTGCGATACGGAATAATAGGCTGTAACCAATTTGACCTGCAGCGCCAGTAACGGCAACACGAACTGCTTGCTTCATCTAATTATCTCCAATTGAGGATATTCAACGCGATTAAATAGTTAGTATTTAATCTAATAATCGTAAACGCGAAAGATTGTACTCCAATCCTTTGCCGGATGCATATAAAAGAGGACGGATTTCATCTAAAGTCTGATAGGAAATATAAATTAAACCGGCAAAAAAGCTCAGTATGTTCCTTTTATTGTGACAGTTTTTGGGCATGTATTAATAATGTTGGCAGGACAGGATTTATAATTGCCATTTTTGTGATAACAGACTTTGATCGAGGTCAACACGCTGCTAGCTTGAGTAAGCTGGCAATTAAATCTCAAAGCATTGGCGGGTAATTGCGGATTAATTCTCACAAATTTCACACGCAGCGCATCGACTGATATGGTGATATTTTCCTGTTCAGTCAGCTCTGCCGGCACTTTAAGCCGGTCTGCATAATTGATAATCGTCCGGAAATATTGGCTGGCATTCATCGGAACGCAACCGCCGATGTTGCGCCACAAAATGGTCCGGGTATTTTCATCCGGCATGATTCTGGCCACCACCTTGGACTGAAGCGGTGAAAGTTTCGCAGAGCTATTGGTGGTACAGTTTTCTGACGTAGCCTGAGGATATAAGCCGGAAATATTCAAGGAATAGCCTTCCAGACATTTTCGTTTCTTTGCATATTCAGGGTACAGGCTACACAAAGCCGGCACCATTTCTACATCCATAACATAGTCTGTCGGCATGGCGAATGCTGCCGGACTGCTGCCAAAAAATACAAGCGCTGCCCATTTCCCCCAAACTCGACGATCCTTCATTATTTTCATGAATAAATCACCATCCCCAATAATTTTAATTTTATTGTGTATTACGTAATGGTATCAGTTGCATACGCTTACCCACGGACTGTGCACCCTGTCCTAACAAGAGACCGTAATGTGTGGCATTGGTCATGACATGTTTCACATAATCTCGGGTTTCAAGTAAAGGAATACTTTCAGTATATTGATCTGCTGCCATGCCCTGAAATTCCGGCTGCCAACGGCGGGCACGGTTTGGTCCGGCATTATAGCCTGCGGTTGCCAAGACTGGGCTGTTGCTGAGCTGACGCTGAATGGTCGATAAATAAAAGGTGCCGTAACGAATATTGGTATTCATATCGGTGAGAGCTGCCGGATTATAAGCCTCACCCATTTGACGCGCCACCAGCTTGGCGGTATCTGGCATGATTTGCATCAGGCCACCGGCACCCACATGTGAACGTGCCACGGTATTGAAACGGCTTTCCTGACGCATCAACCCATAAGCCCAAGCCGGATCGATCCCGGCATTGCGGCTATGACTGACCACGTAATTCTGGTGCGGCATTGGATAACGATAATTGTAGTTATGTTTGTTCACGGTGCGGTCAGCTGCATAAATGGCCCGATCATGCCAGCCCATGTCCATGGCACGCTTTGCTGCGGCCAGCAACAGCTCATCATCTTTCTTCAGATAGGCCTGACGCACTGCCCAGTTCCATTCACGGTTAATGTAGTTATTCGGTGCACTGATATTACGTAGCGTGAACGCACGACGGAAATGAATATCCTGATTCAAACGTTGCATGGCCTGATTCGATGGCTGAATTGGATTGGGTGTGCTCGCAGTCAGCTGTCCCAACTTGTCGCGTGCCAGAAGATTGTGATAATCATCCCCGGCGGCCAATGTACGATAAATACTCTCTGCAGTTTTCTTTGAACTACGATCTGCACGCTGCTCACTGGCACGGGCCAGCCAATATTGCCAGCGATCTTCCTGTTTCTGATTGACGCTCATGGCATCAATCGCACGGATTAGGCTTTCCCACGCACTAAAACGGATGGCCTGACGCGCATAAATCTCAGCTTCTTCCGGACTAAATGGCAGACCATAACTGGCATCAAAGGCATTTAACACTTCCCGGTTAAAGTTGTTCTTCATGACTGTGGTTCCACCGACATACCCCACAGCTCGGTATAAGGCACGTTGTACTTGTACCGGTGTGCCTTCAGCAGTCCGTTTCACAATGGATAACGCCGAGTCCAGATCACTATCTGCCAGACGTCCCAGTGCATAAATCAGATAAGCATGTTCTGCCGCACTGTTTTTCGGTGCAGACCATAAATAATTGGTTGGATTGGCCTGAATCGAATTGAGTTGTGCTAAAGACAGATTCAGACCGATTCCTTGCGCAGTGGCAATAGCCTGACCTGACTGACCGGCACGCAATTGTACCCAAAGTCGCTGTTGGCGGTCTTCTGCCGTCATTAAAGGGCTAGAAAGCATCATTCGACCAAGTCCAGTACAAGATTCCGGTTGGGAATTGGTGGTGAGCCAGACCTCTTTAAATTCGGCATAGACCAGCTCATCACCGGCTTTGGCACGGACTTGTGCTACGGCGCAGGCTTCGGCTGGATCGGCATTGGTCACATAAGGCAATACTGGCTGGGCAGTCGCAAAGTCTGCCATTTTGACTTTTTCTTCGACATAGTCTGCTGCCAGCTTTTCAGCCATGGCAGATTGCGGGTAACGCTGGGCAAAACTGATAATCTGACTGGCTGGTTGCAAAGCGAGATTCTGGTTCAGAATCCAGTATTCAGGATAATAACCCAAGGCATCATTTTGCATGGACTGGCGATATTGTTGTAATAATTCAGTATTGCCTGCATTGGCTGCACGTAAGGCATCATTGAATTGTTCTTCTGCTGCCTGTGTATTTGCCGCACACAGACACGCCACACTTAACGTAATTAATTTATAATATTTATACATATTTTCAGTGTGTTTCAACATCCCTTTGCCTTCTCTCATCGATTCTGTGCCTAGCCTATGTTGCTTATCATAAGAGCTTTGTTGAAATATTATAAGCAACTGTATTGTTCAGTTATGTAACCTTATGATTAAGCAATATTAATCTACAGACAATTTTTACCCATAAATCAATATTTTTCCACGTTTAATTTAAGCTATAAGTTTAAGCGACTTTCCTGCTAAAATATGCGCCTTCCCATATTTCAGTCCGTGAATTGAATTGTTATTCACCTGTTTGATGCGTCAATCAGGCTGTTCGTTCACTCTTTCAACGTATTACCTTGTAGGAGCCTACATGACGGTTCAAACCTTCATTCCGAATGGTGCCCCAGCTGCCTCAGAAAACACTGTTACCCAGCCAGCGCACACCCCTGTCCATGAGATTGCAGTAAAAAAACTGTATATCGAAACGCAAGGGTGTCAGATGAATGAGTACGACAGTCACCGTATGGCAGACCTGTTAGGCGATTCCCATGGCTATGTGCTGACCAACGATCCTAAAGATGCCGATATTCTATTGATGAATACCTGCTCGATCCGTGAAAAAGCCCAAGAAAAAGTGTTTTCCGAGCTGGGTCGCTGGCGCAAACTGAAAGACAAGAATCCGGATCTGATTATCGGGGTTGGCGGCTGTGTGGCGTCTCAGGAAGGCGACAACATCCAGAAACGTGCCAATTATGTCGACATGATTTTTGGCCCGCAAACCCTGCACCGCTTGCCACAAATGCTGGATCAGCATTTTGACCAGATCGAAAAACCGAAAAAAGAAAAAATCAAACTGGTAGATATCTCTTTCCCGGATATCGAAAAATTCGACTTTCTGCCTGAACCGCGTGTTGAGGGCTATAAAGCCTTTGTTTCGATCATGGAAGGCTGTTCAAAATATTGTTCATTCTGCGTGGTGCCTTATACCCGTGGTGAAGAAGTGTCTCGCCCACTGGATGATGTATTGGCTGAAATTGCGGGTCTGGCAGAAAAAGGCGTGCGTGAAATTTCCCTGCTGGGTCAAAACGTCAATGGCTATCGTGGTGAAACCTTTGAAGGCAATATCTGTACTTTTGCCGATCTGTTGCGTTTAGTCGCGGATATTCCGGGCATTGGCCGGATTCGTTATACCACTTCGCATCCACTCGAATTTAATGATGACCTGATCCAGTGTTATCGTGACCTGCCACAAATGGTTTCACATCTGCATTTGCCGGTACAAAGTGGTTCGAATAATGTGCTTCAGGCCATGAAACGTAATCATACCATCGATGTCTATATCGAGAAAATTAAAAAGTTACGCTCAGTTCGTCCCGATATGCATTTATCTTCAGACTTTATCATTGGCTTCCCGGGTGAAACCGATGAGAACTTTGCAGAGACCTATCAATTTATTAAAGATCTGGATTTCGATCATTCTTATAGTTTTATCTATTCAAAACGTCCGGGTACGCCTGCGGCAGAACTGGAAGATACCATTCCGGAAGATGTCAAAAAAGAACGTCTGGCCAAAGTTCAGCAATGGATTAAACGCTCGAGTATTGACAAAACGGATGCCATGCTCGGTAGCATCCAGCGGGTACTGATCGAGAAAGTCTCTGATAAAGATCCGAATATTCTGGTGGGTACGGCGGACAACACCCGTTATGTCAACTTTATTGGTGATCCTGCCTGGGTAGGTCGCTTTGCCGAGATCGAAGTGACCGAAATTAAAACTTTGAATTTAGTTTATGGTGAACTCTTGAATCTTGAGCCTGACGTGGCGTAATGTAGAGCATATAACGTACACTTCATAAGGAATACTCTTTGACTGCAGCGATTCGACGTACAGTAGCTTTTCCTGGGATTTCAATGGACCGTATCCAAGCGATGTTAGGTGCTTATAACGGTCATTTGAAGCAAATTGAACAACGTTTAGATGTCAAAATCTCCCATCGCGGAGAGAGTTTTATTGTGGATGGTGGAATCGATGCCGTTGAAAGAGCCGAAATGCTCTTGCAACGTCTGCATGAAGAATCTGAACAGAGCCAGCAGATCAGCGCAGATACCCTGCACCTAATGATTCAGGGCAGTCAGACTGACCGTGAACTCCAGCAAGATCTAGAAGACCAAGAACATACCGGCCTGGACAATGTCTGGTTACAAACCCGTAAAGGCCGGATCAATCCGCGTGGTGCCAACCAGAAACGTTATGTACAGCGTATTCTGCAAAGTGATATTTCTTTTGGTATAGGTCCTGCCGGAACCGGTAAAACCTATCTGGCTGTCGCTGCTGCTGTGGACATGCTGGAACGCAATGAAATCCAGCGCATTCTACTGGTGCGTCCTGCGGTCGAAGCCGGTGAAAAACTGGGTTTCTTGCCAGGGGATTTAAGCCAGAAAATCGATCCTTATTTGCGTCCATTGTATGATGCTTTGTATGAAATGCTCGGCTTTGAAAAAGTGGCCAAGCTGATTGAACGTCAAGTGATTGAGGTGGCGCCACTCGCTTATATGCGTGGCCGTACCTTGAATCATTCTTTCGTCATTCTGGATGAGGCACAGAACACCACCCCAGAACAGATGAAAATGTTCCTGACCCGTTTAGGTTTTGGTTCACGAGCGGTCATTACTGGTGACGTGACGCAGGTGGATTTACCGCGCGGCCAACAGTCTGGTCTTTCACATGCCCTGCGTGTGATTGATAAAATCCCTGAAATTCATATCACCCGTTTTCATTCTCGTGATGTGGTTCGTCATCAACTGGTACAGAAAATTGTTGAAGCCTATGAAGGCTGGGACAGTGATCAGCAGCGTTTAAGTGCAGAAGCACGTGCCGAACGTAAAGCACGTCAGGACGCCTTGATCGCTGAAAATAATGCTGCCGCAGATGCACAGCATTAAGCTTTCAATTTAAGGATTTGTGTTGAAACTTAGTCTTTCCTTACAGCAGGATTTTCAGTCACCTGAACTGGTACTAAAACGTGCCTCTATTAAAAAAGTAGTCGAAACCACTTTAGGTCATATCGGTACGCAAAGTAATTGCGAAATCGGAATTGCCTGTGTCGATCATGATGAAAGTCATAAACTGAATCTGGAATATCGCGGCAAAGACAAATCGACCAATGTCCTGTCTTTTCCGAGCGATCTTCCAGATGAAATGGCGCAATTTCTGGATGCCTTTCCCATTGGCGATCTGGTGATCTGTATTCCTGTGGTACTTGCTGAAGCGCTTGAGCAGCAAAAAGCGCCGTTGACGCATTTCACCCATATGCTGGTGCATGGCACCTTGCATTTAATGGGTTATGATCATGAAACATCAGATGAAGATGCGGAAGAAATGGAAGGCATTGAAATTGAAATTCTGGCCAAGCTGGGTTTTGAAAATCCTTATCTGGAACGAGATTAAGATTTAAAAGAAAATGAAGGAAGCGAGCTGAGGCTCGCTTTTTTAATGCTTTATATTCGCTCTTCCTCTAGGAGATGAGAATCCTCAGAATATATTCTGAGTTCGCAAGGGAGAGGTTCTAATACCTGTTAAAACCCCTCTCTAACTCTCTCCCAAAGGGAGAGAGAACTAGAATGAATTAACGTACTTCAAACTCTGCTTCAGCCGGATCAAAACGCCAGGTTCGGATAATCCGCAATTCAGAAATTTCCTTCATTTTGGCATCAAACGCACCAAATGGCGCCGCTTTACGTACAGAAGATTTCGCAGCCTCATCCAGCATGGCATGTCCTGAACTGTCAATTAATCGGATGGCACGAATCCCTCCATTCTGATTCAGGATCACCATCAGACGAACTTCACCTGCCAGATTCTGCTGCTTGGCAGCTTCCGGATAATACTGATTGCCATAAAACTCTACTTTCTGACGGAACTTTTCCAGATAGGCTGCGGAGACATCCTGCTTGGATTGAATACCATCCACAGTTTTAATTTTTTGCTGACGACTAAAATTTTGCTGACGCTGTAAATATTGCGCTTCCAGACTGGCCACCATGGCTGCTTTGGCCTGAAACTGGCTTTGTAACTGCTCCTGCATTTTTTTACGCTGATTTTCTTCTGCCTGTTTTTGCCAGCTCAAGGTGGTCATCAGCACTTTTTCTTCAAAACTGAGTTCCTGTTTCTGTTGCAGCAGATCCGGACTTTCTTGTTGTTCTTCCCCTGCCTTCTGCTCTAACAAAGGAGATGGCATATCACTCGACATCCGATGCGCTTCTCGAAACTTGCCAGACCCTTGCTGGTCTGTCTGGGCCAGAAAATCAGCGTGTTCAATTTTTTCATCTGTTTGTCGCAAGCTGACTGCAATTTCTTTGGTGCTGGTCTCCCGATCTTGCGGCATACCAAATTCCAGTGTCAATACGATCAAATGCAGAATGCCTGCGGTGAGCACGGCACTGCTAAACACTGGATCTTTCCACCAGGTTCTGACCAGAGGCATTAATATCATTGTTTATCACATTACCCAAACTCAGTCCTGAGTTCAGTTCCCCAAAAAAGTATTTTAAAGATTAAAAACAAACAAATTGGGCATTTCTATTTTAAAAATGCCAAATCCATCAAATCTTCAACGTTACATAACTAAAACTATAAAAATGGTGCTATTTATTTTGCTAAACTTCAAGCTTGAATACTTGTATTTTTCATACAATTCGACAAGATACACTTCGAGTCAAAAATAAAGTTGCTAGGATGCTTCAATATGCAAACGCTAATTTCCAATATTTCCAACCGAATCCGCCAAGTGTATCAGAGGGCGGAAGGATTTATTGAGGATGAGCGTGAATTCCCTTTATCGCAAGTCTTCTTAAATGCAACTTTTCAACGCTTTGTCACCGACAATGTCGATGCACTGAAAGACTTACACGCAGACCTGCATGAAGACTGGCTGCGTCTCTACGCGACACTAGACTATAAAGGCCTGAATATCACTTTGTCGGTAGACTTGAAGCTGGTTCAGATGGAACTGAATAAGACCACCCAGCTGATTGTATTCGAGCAAATCAGTGATACACAGCTTATTGACGCCAAATATCCAAATCTGTTGTATAAGCTTGGGGTGCGTTTTGCCCTGTTCTTCTATCAACGCATCTTGAACAAAGATCCATTGGGCATGATTCTGGAAAAACTTGGCGTTATTAAAGTCATTGATGACTTGCTGTATCTGGACCTGAACCGCTGGTTAGGCAAAAACCGTTCGATTATTGATACTCTAGGAAAAGTTCATGTGAATCATGCAGTGCTTCGCGAAGCTGAACTGGTGGTGATTGGTAATGTGAATCTGGCAGCCCTGTTTAGAAAACTTTCTCAAGACAGAGAGGAAAATTGGGATGAAGACGAAATGGACGATAACCTGGTGACCCCGATCAAACAGAAAGATCCGTCTTGAATACTATCCAATCCCGTTTTTTGAACTTTTGTTGAAAAAACTACATGAAAGATACATTTTTGCTAGAAATATCCCTTAAATTTCCATATTTTGCCTAAAGAATAAAAGCTACAACAAGTAAGATGTTTTGCCCGTTTAACCAATATAGGAAAATGACTAATGGCGAAGACTGTATTTAAGACTTTAGCGATGACCACAAGTCTAAGCGGTGCAATACTGTTGACTGGTATTTCTAGCCAGGCTTTTGCCATGACGCCTTTCCAAGCCAATTATCAATTTAGCTATAATGGCAAGAATATGGGTTCTGCCACCCGTACTCTGAGTAAATCCGGCAATAACTGGACTTACGTCTTTGCTGCAAAAGCCGGTGGTATTGCTTCAGCAACTGAAACCAGCCGTTTCACCTTTAATAACGGCAAGATTGGCTCCAGCAGTTTCAGTCGTAGCAGTAAAATCCTGGTGCATAACAACACCATGAGTATTAACTTTAATCCTTCCAGCAAAACCATCAATACCAGAAAAGATGATGAAAAGCGTTCTTTTGCCTGGAGAGCCGATGTTCTGGATGAACTGAATGCGGAATTACAAATTCGTGAAGATCTAAAAAATGGTGGCTTAAAATCGAATTATTATCTTGCTGATGCTAAAGAGGTCGAAGGCCGTAAGTTTGTTCGACAAGGTTCAGAAACGGTCAGTACCAAATATGGTTCTTTTAATACCATCAAGGTGGTAATGAAGCATAGCAAGCCGGGTCGTGAAACCATCTTCTGGCTGGCACCGAAACTTGACTATCTGCCAGTCAAAGTTTCGCATGTAGACAAGAAAACCTCTTATGGTTTGCTATTAACTGACTATAAAGGTGCAAGCAACTAAGATTTTGGCGAATTTCACTTGATTTTTTCCGGGTGCTTTTTACAATACGCTTTTGCTTGAAAAAGCACCTGCTCTTGAGGATTCTCCCGTGCATGCACTAGAACAGAAAATCTTGGCCGAAGGCATCGTTCTCTCTGAAGAAGTTTTGAAAGTGGATTCTTTCTTAAACCACCAGATTGACCCAGTCATGATGCAATTAATTGGTCAAGAATTTGCGCGTCTGTTTAAGGATGCTGGTATCACCAAAATTATTACGATTGAAGCATCAGGTATTGCACCTGCAGTGATGGCAGGTTTAGAACTTGGTGTACCTGTCATCTTTGCACGTAAATACCAGTCTTTGACCCTGAAAGATGATTTATACCGCTCTAAAGTGTTTTCATTTACCAAACAGACTGAAAGCACCATCGCGATTTCAAATAAACACATCAGCTCAACCGACAAGGTTTTAGTGATTGATGACTTCCTGGCGAATGGTCAAGCGGCGCTGGGTCTGGCCGATCTAATTCATCAGGCAAATGCAGAAGTGGTCGGTATTGGTATTGTGATTGAAAAATCATTCCAGCCTGGTCGCGACTTGCTGCTTGAAAAAGGCTACCGTGTTGAGTCACTGGCACGCGTAAAATCTTTGGCAAATGGCACAGTTGAATTTGTTCGCGACTAAGCTCGACAATCAATTTTAAAAGAGCGCTCATGCGCTCTTTTTTATTTTGTCTATCTGATGAAATAAATTAAAAATATTCAAAGCTCGACTCTAGTTCAATCTAATGTGTTATTCATGATTCCTGACTTGATCCTAGATAAATGGCTTACTTTTAAATGCCTGTGTATAGATAGAGTACTGAGGAAGAAAAACCTCCAAAATCTTATAGTGTCCTGCATGATTGAAATAATTCAAAAATGACTCACGCAGATAAAAATAAATATATTTACAGCTGAAATACAATGTTTGAGCGTTAATTCAACTAGAATCAGGAAGGTAGGAAATGCTCCTGACCTCAGGATTCAGCATGTATATATGCTGTTGCAGCATATTATGAAGAGCTGCTGATCTAGAGAAAATTGCATCTCCTCCATAAACTTAAAACAAGTGAATACCAATCCTTGATGGAAAAACCTATGCAATGTCCTAAATGTGGTTCCACTGACATCGAACAGCGTGATCACGAACAGAATTTAAAGAAAATTGGTGGCATTCTCATGAGCTCGGCAGGTGCTACTGCGGGTACAGTCGGTGGTGCTGCTTCTGGCGCATCCGTTGGCGCAGCGATTGGTACTGTTGCTGGCCCCTTAGGTGTAATTTTAGGTGGGACAGTGGGTACTTTTGTCGGGGCAATCAGTGTTGGCATTACCGGTGGTGTAATAGGGAATTTCCTCGGCAAAAAAGCCGGGATTTCCGTCGACCGTAATTTATTCTTGGATTATCAATGTTTAAAATGCAAACATAGATTTATTCAAAAAGATCAAAAAGATCAAAAAGATCAAAAAGATCAAAAAGATCAAAAAGATCAAAAAGATCAAAAAGATCAAAAAGATCAAAAAGAAGATTAATATCATGAAGGAAATGAAGTGAGTGAGTTCTTCATTTCCTTCTGAGTTAATGCTTAAGACTGATTGAGTTTGAAAGCCACTTCAGCCAGTCGTTTGCCCTGTACTTCGCACAAAACTTTTTCATCTGGGCTTAAACCCTGATCATGCCGTGGGCCACTGACATGACTGGCACCGTACGGCGTACCGCCAGTCTTGGTATTGGACAAGGCAGCTGTAGCATTACTGAGCCCCATAATCATCATACCGTGGTGGAATAATGGTGGCAGCATAGTCAACAAGGTACTTTCCTGTCCGCCATGCATGGAACCCGATGCGGTAAAGACACAGGCCGGCTTACCGTGCAGCGCACCATTCAGCCATAGACTGGTGGTCTGATCCCAAAAGTATTTCATTTCTGAGGCCATATTGCCAAAACGGGTCGGTGAACCTAAGGCCAAGCCAGAACACTGGGCCAAATCCTCTAAACTGCAATAAATATCTCCTTCTGCCGGAATACTCGGCTCGGCTACGGTTACGACGCTAGAAATATTCGAGACAGTCCGAATTTTTACCGCCATTCCTGTCGATTCAACGCCATTGGCTATCAGATGTGCCATTTCTTTCGTTGAGCCATATTTGCTGTAATATAAAACAAGAACATAAGGTTGCATGAGGCTTCTTATTCATTACTTAAAAAAATAAAACTATACGATATTCTGTAACTTTTTTGGTTAAGCTAATGGATGAAAATTCATGATGATTAAAAAAATTGAGATTGGATGCACATGATTGTTGAGTATTTAAAAAAGTTACCCTTTTATGAGAAACACTGGTTTCAGTTTATTTTATTCGTACTCCGACGCTTTGAAGCAGACCGTTGTCGTGAGCAAGCCGGTTCCCTGACCTATACTACGCTTTTCGCAGTCGTGCCGATGTTGACGGTTTTCTTGGTCATTATTTCATCGATTAAAGCCTTAGAGCCTGCACGACAACAATTGCAACAGCTGATCTACAGTAACTTTCTACCCAAAACCACGATTGCCTTTGATAAAGCGCTGAATGCCTTTACCGATAAATCCAGTAATTTAACCGTGATTGGTATCCTGTTTTTATTCATTACGACCGTATTGATGCTCACCAGTATCGAAACAGCCTTTAACCGAATTTGGCGAGTGACTCAGACCCGAGGTGGAATTATCGGGTTTATGCGCTACTGGACTATCATTTCGCTGGGACCGATTTTACTGGGTAGTGCCTTCGTCATTTCATCAACTGTGGCTTCCATGAGTGTCCTCAGCAATAACTTTGCCGGGTATGAACTTAATGGTGCTTTTGTCCTCTGGGCCATTTCCTTTTCTCTGACCGTACTCGGGTTTTTCATTCTCAACTGGACCATCCCCAATCGCAGTGTGCCACTCAAGTCTGCATTTATTGCCGGCCTGTTTAGTGCAGTGGTGTTTGAGCTGCTTAAAAACCTGTTCGGTTTTGTGATGTCAAACTTTACCAGTTATGAGATTGTCTATGGTGCATTCGCCGCTGTGCCGATTTTTCTACTGTGGATTTATTTATCCTGGAATATTGTCTTACTCGGCGTTGAGATCAGTTATGCCCTGACGGCCTTTGAATCTGGTCAGGATCATAAACGTCACCCAATCATCATGCTGCTGGATCTATTAGAGCTGTTTCATAAAAAGCAAAAAACTGGTGAGAGCATTAGTGAAGCAGAAGCATTAGATGCTTTGGGTCGTGATGAAATTGGTCGCTGGCCAAACTATGTGAGCATGTTTGAAAAACAAAATCTGATCAAACGTACCGATGACAATGAATATGTCTTGGTACGTGATCTGGATCAGGTGAGTTTTTGGGACTTTTATCTGCAACTTCCTTATCCATTGCCACGTAAGCATCACTTCACCGAGGCACATACCGAGGAAATCTGGATGCAGAAATTCTCGCCTAAGCTACAGGAAACCGATCAATATCTGGAAGAAAAGCTGAGTTTTCCACTTTCCGAATTGTTCCGGAATAAATAATCCTAAATCCTCTCGCTTGAGAGGATTTTTTTAAGTTGTTTGCGTAGACTTCCAGCAGACGATCGCACCTGCGGTCACCAAAGCAGTACCAATCCAAAAACTCAGCTCGGGTCGAATATCCAGAATCAGCATCGACATAACTGAAGACAGAATTGGCATAAAATAGGTGGCCAAAATCAGTACCTTGATATTGCCGTACTGCATGCTCTGATTCCAGTTACTATAAGCAATCCCGATCAGACTGCCTACTATGGCGATTTCCAGCCAGAGCTTCAATGAAGGCATCCTGAAAGGCTCATCCAAGCCCAGATGTAAGCCCCATAACGCAATGACGGCGACCACAAAAAAAATCGGTACGCCGTTTTGTCCACGACCATATTTTCTGGTCAGAATGCAATAACATGGCCATAACAAGGCACCGATAAAAGCAAAGCCATAAGCCAAAGGATTTTCAGCTAAAACCTGCATAAGTTTCGATAGATTAGTAATTTCAGGATTGACCACCAACATCAGACCGACTACAGCAAGCAAAAATCCTGGAATGACCCAAAGACGCGCCTGCAATTGCCGGGCAAATATCGAAAAGACAATCATCAAGGGTGGCCAGAGATAATTGATCATCGCAATCAGCATCACCTGTTCACGGTGATCCGACCAGGCAACTGCAACAAGAAATAGAATTTCATAAGCAACGAACAAAGCCCCACAACCCAATAGATAGCGCTTGGACATTTGCCTGATTTTAGGAAATCCAATCAATGCCAGAATCGCCAGACTACTAAAAGTGTAAATCAGGGCAATCCCCTGCACCGGACTGGTAGATTCGGTAATCAATTTGACCACAGCCACCAGACTGGCCCAGATCAGAATGGAAGACAGGCCAATCCAGGTGGCCAGTTTCATCGACCAGACGTTCATGTTTGCTCTTGAGGATTATTCGTTGTATTCGGTTTTTTCAGCCATCCCTGCAAGCTCACCAGAATCACGCCCAGCATGACCATACAGGTTCCAATAATAAAATTCAGTTCGATCTGTTCATCCAGAATCAACACCCCAAACAGCATGCCAAATACAGGCGTTAAAAAAGAAAATACGCCCAAACGTGAAGCCAGATAATGTTTCAGCATCCAGAACCAGATCAAATAACTGGCAAAGGAAATCAGCACGGTATGAAAGATCAGACTGGAAATAGACAGGGTCGTCCATTGAATGGTCGCTTGCCCACTAAAAAAAGCCAAAGGTAGCAATAATATGCCGCCCATCAATAATTGATAGAATAAGGTCTGGGTGGCAGGTGCTTCAGCCAGTCGGCTCAGACGTACACTGACAGTGGTGGCTGCCCAGAATATACCTCCGAGTAAGGCCAGAAAATCTCCCCACAAAGCATCGGTTTGTAAAGTAGAGCTTGTCTGTGGTCTGAGTAAAAAACTGACCACAATCCCGCTAAATGCCACGAAGATACCGCCCCATTGCACACGCGACAAACGCTCTGCCGGCAATTTCCAGTGCAGACCCAATGCGACAAAAATCGGCGCAGTATAAAGCAAAACAATGGTATGCGAAGCTGAGGTATAGCGTAGTGCTTCCCCAATCAGATAAAACTCGGTTGCGAACAGTATTCCGACCAGCAATCCTGCAGGCAAATAGCGGGTGCTCAAAAGCTGACGGCGCACGCTCTGCTGAATCAGGGGATACACCATGATCGCAGACAAGGCTGAACGCAAGGCAATTTGCATCAAGACTGAAATATCACTGGCCGCCCATTTCAGCACGACCTGTTGTAGCCCCACAACATACATAATACAAACATGATGGCAGATGCTTTGGCATCTAGCGCCTGACGTTGCTTCACCCCTACTCCTGTGACCACTTTAAAGTGCCCACTATAATCTTCTCTGCGGTAAAACAATACTTTTCTATTATTTTGCCAGCGCTGTAAATACTTTAAAACTCGATAAAAAAGGACTGCACTCGCAGTCCTTTCAATCAAAAAATAACGTTCAGCTTATTTAACCCAAGTCGTCCAGACATAATCCTGAGACTGGCCTTTCAGGGTCATTTTCAACTGATCGCCTGCATGCAATGCCGCCACACCTGCGGGTGTACCCGTCATCACCACATCACCTTCTTCTAAAGTGAATACCTGGCTGATATCTGCCAGTAAAGTCGCGATATCAAAAATCAATAAAGCGGTATCGCCTTTTTGACGCAGTTCTTCATTCACCTCCAAAGTGTAATGCACATCTTTCCAGTCCGCGACCACATCATTCACAGGAATCCAGTCTGACAACAGACACGAACCATCAAAGGCTTTGGCACGTTCCCAAGGCTGGCCTTTTTTCTTGAGTTCATCCTGCAAGTCACGCAGGGTCAAGTCCAGACCTAAAGTCACCGCACCCACCGCTTGCAGTGCTTTTACAGGATCATTTTCTTTGCTTAAAGTCCGGTCAATACGCAAACTGAGTTCACATTCATAGTGGCAGTTGCCCCACTCCGGATTCCATTCAATCCCTGCATCGAGCGAGCCTAAGGCACTCGGTGGCTTAATAAATAAGACCGGACGATCAGGGATCGCATTTCCGAGTTCTTTGGCATGATCGGCATAACTGCGACCAACGCAGACAATTTTGGATGGGCGTGTACTCATGATCAAAACTTTCCTTTATTTGTCTTTATATCGATCTCTGGATTATTTTTTAAATGCATTCTCGAAAATGTTTTGCTCAGTCGCATCTTTAAAGGCACGTTTTGGCACAATGATGACGGTGCGGTTTTTCAGTTCAAGCATATAGGTCAGTTTGCCGGCAGCAAAATTCTGCACCTCATTATACGCTACCAGCTTGCTACGCTCATTATTAAAAATTTCCGCATAGTCCTGATACAGATCAAGGCCTTGTTCACTCTTACCAAACTGATATTTGACGAACTGGCGTTTAAACATCATCGGCAGAAACCAGTAACGCATGATGCCTTGCAGGATCAGGAAGAATGCCCCCAAAGCCACGTAATAGCGTCCTACCCCGTCAAAGCCCATCGAAAAGCCCCAAAGGATAATCCCGATACTGACCAGAGGCGTCAGAAAACGTGAAATCTGCTTTTTGCCAAAAGTCGCCAAGGCAAAACCATCCTGAGATTCTTCTAAAGTCAGAAAATAACGGGTCGATAAAGTCGGTGCTGACTCAGTCATAGCATCACATCAAAAAAATAAAATCTTGCCCAATACTATAGCAAAATATGCACAATGCTTATGGCCTGACGCATCAATTACATAACTTTGCTTTGGAAAAACGTGTATTTAGTTTTAAATAAACAGCAATTAAAACAAAAAATATGCAACAGGATGTTGAATGAAAGGATTCAAGCAATGTATTGCAATCGGTATCTGTTCGGGTCTGTCTACTCTATCACTGGCCAAGATCATTCCCTGGGATGCAGAATTACCCAGTAGCCTGAGTGCTTATCCGGGCAATGCCCAACAATTGGCAGAATTAACAGGCGAAAGGATTCTGATTTATGCGCATCCGGTGACTAAAACCCAGCTTCCTACCTTAAACAGTAAGGCCACCAGCAAGGTACAATTTTATAGTGCCGCCGTGGTTTTGCCTATGGCTGAAACACAGGTCGAGAAATTGCTACAGCATTATCCGGATTATGTTGGCCTGTTTCCGACTTTAAAGTCAGCCAAAATTCTAGAACAGCAAGGTTCGATTCAGCAGGTCAAATATCAGGTGCATATCCCCACACCAATTCCGATATTGAACTTCAAAGAAACCGTGGTGATGCAGCATCATCTGGGCAATAACAGCATCAGCACTTTAATTATTGATGCACCCATTCCTTATGGCGCGGGAAAACTGGAATGGTTCGCGCTTGATCCGCACAGAACTCTGGTGACAGTGACCCAGTGGGGCGACCTGAACCAGCCTAAAGGTTTTCTATTCAGTAAAATTCTCAATGCCCTGCCTGAAGCCAAACTTGGCATTCCTCCCGGTACCAACGCATTTCTACTCGAAGCACTGCAACAGCGTTTTAAAACCAGTCATGCCACAACACTCACCGCCCCGACTCCACAACTGAAATTTAATTCACAACAGCTACAGAAGATTGCCCAGCTTAGTCAAAAATCCGGCCAACCAGTCAGTTTTATTTTGCCCAGCTATCAGATTAAAGAAGGAAAAGCGTCAGAAAATTTGAGATTTAGCAGCACCTATCAATACTTTCCGCATTCGGTAGACAAGCTACGACCGTGGTTGGCTGCACAAGCCAGTCAACAGCTTTTCCCGCGCCAGATCAAGAAAGTCGAACTTAACCCGATCAATACCCAAAGTGTAGATGCCAACTATAAAGTTTCAGTGGGCTTAGGCGTGATTCAGATTCCATTTAACTTCAAGATGCGTTTTTACCAGCCCGATCCCTTGCAGAATCAGTTCAATGCCAATGGTGGCGACTTAAAGTTTGTCAAAGGCAGCATGAAGCTATTGCCGCAATCACAAGGTAATCTGTTCCAAATCACCAGCAGCATGAAGATTCATGATCAAGCACCGTTTTTATTAAGGGCCATGCGCAGTCTGCCCTATCACGATGTATTACCTGCGGTGGGTGGCAATACCGTCTATGCACTCAAGGTACAGCAAAAATTAAGATAATCAACGAATCGGTAGTTATTGGTTTTTTATATGAAAAAGCGTTAAATATCACAGACGTAAAAAAACCGCATCAATGTGCGGTTTTTTCAGAATTCTTATCAAGATTGGTGCGCTCAGAGAGATTCGAACTCCCGACCCCTTAGTTCGTAGCCAAGTGCTCTATCCAGCTGAGCTATGAGCGCGACGTCTTGATGGGGTGCATTATACGGCTTTTTTAAGGCTTGTTAAGTGTTTTTTAATAAAAGCACAACTGAATGTATAGTAATTAAACGATACAGCAGTATTTACAGTTTTCTGTGAGAATTTCTGCACATTTAGAGCTAAAAACAATTAATACCATCCGGACTTTGACGCTGCATTCAATGTGGCGACAAGCTCCATTTCATCCTGATGAAAAGTACACAGCAAATACCGAGAAAGATGTCCCCAAATTTCAGGCACAAAAAAACCGCTATGAAAGCGGTTGATTGTTCAAGTTGGTGCGCTCAGAGAGATTCGAACTCCCGACCCCTTAGTTCGTAGCCAAGTGCTCTATCCAGCTGAGCTATGAGCG
>NZ_VPAV01000072.1:0-1044 GCF_013418995.1 Acinetobacter sp. YH12106 | reverse complement strand
ATGAGTATGTATAGTTTACCAAGTTAAACCCTCCTGTTTTTTAAGCACACATCAGTCCGACTAGTTTATCAAGTTAAAGATGATCAGGTAGTTATCTTGCTCATTACGGTTGGGAAACGAGCTGACAGCATAGTTTATGACGAAGCGAAAAAGCGCATTAAAGACTAAAAATGGGAGCTTAGAGCTCCCATTTTTGACTTCGCATAACGTGTATTATGTTAATTTTAGAAATAAGTCACCTATAAATTTTGCTTTTATATAAACGACTAAATTAGGTCTATTAGTAATACTCCCTAATAATTCATAATCATAATTCGTCTTTTTAATAGATACATTTAAAGTTTCATTTATAGCTTTTTCTATACTATTATCATGTTGTTTTATAATAACTTTCGATTTTTGATTAATGATTTCACCTTGAAAGGAAAATGCATAGTTTCCACCATTTATTATATTATTTTGTACTACAAAAACTCCATTACCAAAATCATTAAAATTATCTTGAAATTCAAGGAAGTAAATACCATCTCGCATTCTTAAAATACCAGTTCAACAAAGTGAGTGTTTTATATATTTTACGCCAATTTCAACTTTAAATAAGCTTTTAGTTGTTCAAACAAATTGAGCTACCTCTCCTGTAATACAAACATTAGCATTTCATAGTAGTTAACCTTTATTTAACATAAAATCTCTTATATGAAATTTAGAACTTATCCCTTAAAAAGATCATTAAAAAGCTCTTTATCTTTCTGTCTATTTTCTTCTGTCTTACTTTCCGCACTTAAAAACTGCTCAAAATCAGCCAATTGATGTTTAAAAGATTCATCATTCTTAAATTTATTCAAAACCCAAGCGCCAAGCAAAATTTTCCGTCTAGTTTCATTTTTCCGTTCTTGAGCTTTGGCTTCACTTAAAAGTTTTTGCTGCTTAAGTTTAAGCTCATTCTGTTTCTGTTTTGCCTGTTCTAAGATCTGCTCTTGTTCTTTTTTCAAATACTCAATTTGCTCTTGTAGAGATAACTTCTTCTGCTGTGCTTTAGTGAGC
>NZ_VPAV01000071.1:0-1073 GCF_013418995.1 Acinetobacter sp. YH12106 | reverse complement strand
TTCTTGGTGACCTTACGCGGTTCCTGCCAGGTAAAAATATCATCCAGTTCAAGATCAGATTCGGTTAATGGTCGATGCAGGTTCTTTGAGTTTCGCGCACATTTGGCGAACTTCTGATTGAACTGCTCAATAAAGCAGGGCAACCAGGCATTTGCTTCTGCAATCGAACAGATGCCTTCCAGGCGCATCTCCTTGATCAAACGGTCCTGAAGGGTTCTATTCGCTCGCTCTACGCGACCTTTGGCCTGGGGTGAATTGGCGAAGATAATATCAATGTTTAACTCATTCAGAATCCGCCCAAATTGCGTGATCTGGCTGTCTTGCCTGGATTTCTGGTTGACTCTAAATACCGAGTGTTTATCGCTATAAAAGGCCAGAGGCTTACCGTATTGTTCAATGTAGGCTCGGGTTGAAAGCATATAGTCGAAGGTCGTTTCAGCCTCACAAAAGCGTAGATGCAACAGCTTGCCGGTAGCATCATCGATATAAACCAGCAAACAGCATTTGGTGGCTCTTCCTTCAAACCAGTCATGATATGAGCCATCAATCTGGATCAGCTCACCGAAGCAATCACGGTTATAGCGTGGCTGGTATGGGCGTTTTAGACGTTTGGATCGCGGAATCCAAAGGTCATTTGCAGTCATCCAGCGCCGAACCGTTTCTACCGGGATATTCAGGTCAAACATGCTGCTGAGCTTCTCATGCGCCAAGGTAGGTCCAAAGCCCAGCAGATGTTCAGAAATAATGGAAAGACATTCTGATTTTAACAGAACGTCATGGCGACGATGACCCGGTTGACCACGACTGGCATGCGTCATGCCTGAAACACCATCTTGATTGAGCTTCTGCAATAACCGGGTAATTTGACGGGTGGAAAGATTCAGGATTTCAGCAGCACGGACTTGGGTAATACGATGATCTCGAACGTCTTGCAGAACTGCAAGACGTTGAATTTCTTTGTCAGACATAGTGATCAGCATCTATATTTTATATCCAGTCCATGGTGATAAAAACCATCATAAACCAGACATTTTTATTGGTGAGAATATAGACACTTTAAATGGGTTCTAACA
>NZ_VPAV01000006.1:0-144278 GCF_013418995.1 Acinetobacter sp. YH12106 | reverse complement strand
GAAAATGTATATCGTTGGCAGAAGAAATTATTTAGACCAGTTATCAAAAACTTCATTGATGACTTTATTCTCGATAAAAATCATCTGCTACCACAGAGAATCTATAAATAATAGTGCGTAAGTCCTAATAAAGATAAGTATTTCTATATTTTAGATTTAGAAATTGTCACAAAGTGTACATTTCGCTTAGGCTATTTTTATTATTCATTAGATGTTTTTTTGTCTTTTATTCGGGTTGATAGTTTTTTTTAAAGAGATGCTGCATTATGCCCGATTCAGCCATTAAAAAAAACCGTTCCCTAGAACGGTTTGTAATCTGGTAATTCATCATGCGGCGTGGCAATACATTTTTCAGTAAACTCAGCGCGGACTTTTTCACGGGCTGCTTTTACATCTGCCTTAATCTCTTCGGCTGGAAGTGCGTAGACTTCATCAATAATGTTCAGAATAAAACCTTTGGTGGTTTCATCATCGATCTTGAGGGCATGCTCGATTGCTTTCTCTTTCTCAATCGCATTCTGACGATCCAGCATAATGGTCCGCGCGGCATTCCCCACACTTCGACAATAACCTTGCCACTGCTCTTCAGGGGTTAAGGGTTTCTTCTCGGCACAACCGGCCAGAGCCAGCATAAACGATAAAGCCAATAACTTTTTCATGAGTTTCTCCTTCCGAGGGGCAATATAAAAGATCGGGGAAGATTTGTCATTTAAAATGCCAGTATGACTCTAAATTTAAAAAAGCCCATCAATGGGCTTTTGTTTTTTAAATACTTAACCGCATGAAGCCTGAATAATTTTTTTGCTGGCAGGATCTACGGTTACTGTCACACGCTCTTCACGATAATCCATGGTGACTGCTTGACCCGGCTCGACCATACGTACAATCTGCGCCTGGGTTTTCTGTTTGATTTGCGCTTCAGTCAGGTTGGACTGACCAACCAATGTCATCGCCTGATCGGCAATACATTTAGGCTGGTTCATATGCAGCAACTCCCACTCTTCTACCACCTGTCCATTCTTTAAATGACAATATCCAACCTGGCCATTACTTTCATTACGTATTTCAAGCTTGCCACCCTGATTGACACAATAAGTGCTCGCCGGATTTGGCATACCTATTTTGGGCGCTTCCGTTTCTGATTGTGGTGTAGTGGTACAGGCGCTTAAAGCAACCGCCAGCAAACCGAACAGCATTGTTTTTTTCATGAGCGTGTATTCTTCTTCAATAATTCTGCACTAATTTAGCATATTTCCATACCTTTTCTAGGCACAAGTCTGTGTACATTGCTAATCAAACACCTTCAAAAAAGTTTAAGAATAAAAGTATTGCTAAATTCAGTATTGCTATCTTGCCAACTATTTGATTGCTGAAGCTAGAGATGCGTGGAATCTGTTTAAATTGAGACGAATACTAATTTAGCATTCTCAATTAAGTGATTCTTCATTCCATTATCAACACAATGTCATTACATAAAGTTTAAATAACTGCATTTTTAGATTTGTGATCTTTGCCAGATTGATTTACTATTTGATTGAATTTTAAACTTTATACTGGCATGACAGACGATCTCCAACTCTCCCTCAAGGAATATCTTGCGACAGTTCAGGAAGCGGTCAAACTCACTTTCGATACGCCGGTATGGGTCAAAGCTGAGATTCGCAACCTTAGTACCAAAGCAGGTCATTATTATCTGGAACTGGCAGAAAAAGAGGCTGATAGCGATCAGGTCATTGCCAGTTGCCGAGCCACCATCTGGAAATTTAGCGCCCAGAAAATTGTCACTCAATTTGAACGTGAAAGCGGGATTGAATTAAGTCGTGATCTCAAAGTTCTGATTAAAGTCAAAGCCAATTTTGATCCACAATATGGTTTTTCTTTAAATATCGTTGAGATTGACTCGGGTTATACCTTGGGTGATATTGCCCGGCGTTATCAGCAGATTATTGACAGGCTAAGCGCTGAAGGGCTGATTCAGCGTAATAGAAACCTGCCCAGCCCTTTTGATTTGAACCGAATTTTAGTGATTGCTCCCGAAAACGCAGCAGGTCTCGGAGATTTCAGAAAAGATGCCGATGCACTACATCGTGCGCAAGTTTGCGAGTTTATCTATCACACTGCGACTTTTCAGGGAAATTCTGCCCCGCAAAGCATTATGCAGAGTCTGGCACAAGCTCTGAAACAATGGGCGAAAACCTATGACACTGCGCCAGATTTAATCGTCATTATTCGGGGTGGCGGAGCAGTCAATGATCTGGCTTATTTAAATGATTATGATCTGGCTGCCCTGCTCTGTAAACGCTCGGTTCCGATTTGGGTGGGCATCGGACATGAAAAAGACCACACCATTCTGGATGAGATTGCGCATCGCTCCTTTGATACTCCGAGTAAAGTCATCGCCGGAATTCGTAATCATATAGTCGAACTCACACAAGATGTCTTGAATTATTTACAGCGGATTCAGCGTTTATCTCAACAGCAAATTCAGGCCTACCAAAATCAGAATGATCAATTCTTAAAACTCATTCAAAGTCTGGCCAACAGCCAAATTATGGATGCCCTGCAACGTCTGCAACAGATCAAGGCCAATACCTCCAGTCTGGCTCAGCAACATACCCAACTAATCAATCAGCAGCTAGATGCCCTGATGCGGGAAACGCTATTGCAAAACCCACGACATGTTTTATCGAAAGGTTATGCCATCGTACGTCAGCAAGAACATGTGGTGGGTTCTATCAACCAGATTCAGCCCAGCGATCCGGTTCAGGTAGAACTGCAGGATGGCATTTTTTCAGCACAACTTATACAGGTACTTCCCCATGACTCATGATACTTTAAGCTTCCAGCAAGGCTATGACATCTTGAAAAAGAATGCGGAATTGCTCGAATCTCAGCAAGAACCGGACATTGATAATCTGATGAAAATCGTGGAAGAATCCATGAGCGCCTATAAAGCCTGCAAGGCACGTGTTGAAGCGGTGCAAAGTGCGCTAAATGACACATTTAAAGATTAGTGATTGAATGACTCTAGTTGAGTAGCTCAGGCTATTTAAGCATCTTTATATCATAAAAAACCCTCAAAAAATGAGGGCTTTTTTCAATTTAATTTACGCTATGAATATCCAGTTCCTCATTACTTGCCAATACGACAGAGGCTAAAATTGGCACCCCCAGAATAAAGGGTACAGCGAAGATCCATAAAACCACAGTCACTTCTGGATCAAAGAAAAATTGAATCGAAAGCGCAGTCAAAATAAGTACAGCGAATAGAATCATTGCAAAACGGATTATAAATTTAGTTGCCATGCGAACATACTCTGATGAGTGAAATTGTACTTTCAATATACACCTAATTTTATTAAGGCTTTATTGATTTTCAATTTATTATGATCTGATTTGATTGATTTTTTATATTTTAGCGCTGATTTATTGCTTCATTCATTTTTCTTAAGGATGTAACAGAAACATAATTTCAGCCATATTTCACAACTTTTTTGCAGCCCATTGCGCTTAAATTCTGATATTCATTGCTTCTACAGGTGTATACCCAAAGCACTGTACTTCATGACAAAGAAAATCACGAACATAAAAAGCCCAATATTGAATTGGACTTTTTTCTTTACTCTTCAACTTCTATGGGATTACCATCTTCAGGGCGAATATGCCGCGTGCCATCATCTGCAGGATCAACACTTGAACCATCTTTGGTAATCGTGTTGTACAGCTCATCCTCTTTCTTATCATCGATAAACTCTTCATCTTCGAAATCTTGAGGCTCATTGTCATCATCGAAGTTTAACGGCTTTTCTTCATCTATCATGGCGATCCATCACTTCTATAACCCAGAAAATATCATGCTCAAACATTTGATCGTTTCATTCAAGGGTCAAGCATGATCATTTGTGTAACCGGGTCTATATTGCGGTTTTCAAGCCAGATACATATCAATAGATACTAGCGTTCTTTGATAAGTCATTTTTTAATCATTATAAATAAAATACCCTCATCCTCTTGCGAAGCAGTGCTTCTCATCCCAGAAGGATGAGGGTATTTTCAGCATCTATTTAAATATGAATAAATTGAACATTTTTTAATCAATTAAAGATATCTAATGAAATCTAGCAATCATTTAAAAATATTTATCTGTCCTTATGATTAGAAACGCCAATTATAGAACAAGTCAATTGCACGTTCTAAGGACTGACTCGCTTCCAAGTAAAGACGCTGATTCACCTGATAACGTAAAGTCAGTTTGTTCACCGGGGTAAACACCCCAACACCATAACGAAGATATAAATCAGGGGTAATATAGCCGGTCACCGACACCTGGGTATCATCCCCTGTTCCTTGTGCATCTAGTGCCAAACCACTCAAGCCAAACGTCCGTCCAATCTGGTTGGTCAGCGCGCGGGTTCCACCCAGGCCCAGACTGATACCTGCTGCGGCAATGGTATTATTCACATCAGATCTGAATCCTTCAGCCTGACTTAAACCGGATGCACCTTCGTTGATACGACCAGTAATCAAGGCATTTAAAGCTTCCTGCTCTGACAAGCCAGCATCATTATAAATCTGAATATTTGGGCTTGAAGCAGTGCCCGTCACCCGTACCCCGACCGTACTTCCCTGAACCGACTTATTGGCATCAACATCCAGCGTCGGATTGGTCAACTCACCATTAAAACGGGCAATGGCACGGTTCAGATCCAGACTCTGACCATAAGCTTCGATTTTCACCCGCTGTGATACCCCGATCGCACCATTGGCACGCATCGCAGTTTCCAGACCCCGCTGTGACAGATTGACCCGGCCCAATAGCGGAATACGGCTATCAAAGCCCTGGAATATCACTTGATTGCCCAGAGAAACCGCCACATCAGCCCGAATATCCCAAGGACGGGCAGATTTGAGAATAGCCAGCTGGTCATCACCTTCACGCACCACACGTACATCTGAAGAAAGTCCAACCACAGGTTCTGAGGCTTCAGGCATAGAAATTAGTGCACGTGGCACATCAACCGTACCACTTAGACTCAGCTTTTTATTGAATGGATACATGTCCAAGGTTAAATCGGGCGTAACCACGGCAGTAATTAAAGGTGCCTGACGAATCAGCAGATTTTCACCTTGCAGTTTTAACTGTACTCGCGGATCACCTTTCCAGTCGACTGAACCGGTCAATTTACCCACGCCACGACCACTGTTAAATGCACCATTAATACTGGCAGAATTCTGACGTATCGATGAATACAACTGCACATTGGTCAGATTCACCGGCAAGGAGATCATGCTGATCGAAGCATCTTTGACTCGAACCTCACCTTCCAGCAAAGGATCAGTTAAGGTTCCACTCACTTTTCCGGCATAGGACAAGGTGCCATCCAGATTACGGATGTCCTGAATAAAGGGTTTAAAGACTTTAAGCTGCACCTGATTAAAGGCAATTTCGCCACGCATCGGTTTACTGTCCCGATATGGATCAATAATGACATTGGCATACCCTGTCCCGATATCCGGAGTTTTTACATCCAGTCGAACTTGCAAGCCTTCTGCGACACTTTTTGCCACCAGACCCACTTCATCATATTTTAGGGTAGAACCTAAATAATCCGGGTCTTCCGAAGATAAGCCGACCACACCACTTCGGGTGACCAAACGCGCATCAATTTTTGGTTTAGCACCTTGCGCCCAGGCTGCCTTGGCATAACCATTCACTTTACCGGTCAATGCCAGTCCTTCAGGCAGGAATGCACTGAAATCATCCAGATCCAGGTTTTGGGTCACAAAGGATACGCTGCCACGGGTTTTATTGACCCGAATCGGTTGATCAAAACACAACTGGCTTTGCTGACTCATCCAGCAATGTGTACCGACAAACAGATCAGACTGGGCCGCATTATAAATCACTGCCGCATTTTGACGCTGTACCAAATGAGCACGCAAAGAGTCAAAATCACCTTTTTGAATCTGACCCAGCCAGTTATTTTGTGCATTAAAGCCACCGGCCAGCTGCACAAAGAATTTTGACAGTTTATTTTCTGCCTGAACTTTAAGGATATGCGCCGCACGAGTACCGGCAAGTGATATTTCCCCGCGTACAATTTCCCGTGAACCGCTACGCAAGCGATCCATTGTGGCAGTTAATAAGGTTGCTGTGGTCTGCGAGGTCGGCAACTGTCCGCGGACACGAATTTTTTGCACACTCATCAGGTTTTTAAAGGCAAAATTATCAATCGAAAGATTTGCCGAAGCCTGCAAACGTGGCTGCGCCTGCATATTGATATAGCCCTGCGCACGACCTCTTAAGCCCGGATATAACTCATACAATGCTGGTGCGTTGACTTTGAGTTGCAGATTCTGCGCATTGCCAGTGGCCTGAATCTGGTTGCTGGCATAAGACAGGAACAGGTTATTGGCTTCAAACTGCTCTGGAACAAAACCACGCTGATTTGAATTAATAATGACTGATAAATTACCTGTGCCTCGTACCGGCTTGTTATTTAACATACCGGCCAGATTCAAACGCTGGATCTGAATGCGTTTTAAGGCATCTGACCAAACCCCTTGGGTTTTTACATTGCCCGACAACTCGCCTTTCAGGTTGGCATTAAAATATTGCGGCTTAAAGCGGATTAATGAAGCGTTAATATCCCAGTCAATACCATTTGCCAGATTCACCAGACCATTGGCATTAATCTTGCCAGCGATACCATCATGACGCAATTCATTGACTCTCAATACTTCTGGTGTACCTGAAACACGCAGTTTCAGGATTCCCTGACTGGCTTGCAACTGACTGGCATTTAAAGCCCCATCATAATTGACTGCATAGCCTCTAAAACCACCGCCGGCTTTTTCATTATGGAATAATAAAGCAATGGTACTGTTACCGGTCAGACGTACTGTTTCGTTCTGTTCTGCCAGGCGCCCAGTCAGGTCTACATTAGACAGTTTAATAATCTGCTGATTGGGTTGTGCATAGCCATTGGCCTTGATCTGGCCATTTAAACGGTCTATCGGTGAAGCCGCAGCCAGACTTCGGGTATTTAAGTCCTTGGCGTTTAATAATGCAGTCCATTTCAACTGGCGTTTTTCTTGTGGCAGTTCAATTCGCGCATGACCGCTTAAGCTACCTGCCTGTGCATTGGCGCTATAATTGAAGCTCGGCACATTTAGAATATTATTTTTCAGATCCAGTTTGGCCTGATACATGCCTGCCGGCAGAAGACCTTGTTCGTGCTGTTCGACTTTGGTTGCCACATGAATATTCTGCTGGCCTTCGACCAGTGCCAGTTTCACATCGCCAGACTGACTGCTGAGCCAGCCGACATAGGGTACGGCGCGGTCGATATTTTGCCAGGCAACATCCAGAAGAATCGGTTGTGCTTTATTGTCTTTAACCGGATTCTGATCCAGTTTGATATTCCAAGTTTCATAACGGTCAAAATCTACCAGCGCCGTCAGATGCAGGCCATTTTCCAGATTGCCTTTTGAGGCAATATTGCCATCCAGGCTAGGTGGTAAAAAGTCTTGTACGACTTGCGGGATACGTTCATGCTTAGGATCAATTCTGTTTAATCGTCCGTTCAGATCCCAGCTTACCTGTTCGTTCCAGCCCACTGTCCCGGCAAGGCTAACCGCACCTTTCATCAGCTGGCCATTCAGATCGGTAATATTGAGCTGATTGACCAGATCGGTATACATCACCGCGTTATACTGGCCTTGTGGAATATTTTCACCGATCAGGTCGGTACGGACGTTCAAGTCCAGACGATCGATATCTCCATTGAACTCGGCAATCCCGTCTTTCGTAAACAGTTTCTGCTCAGTCAGAATCGGCCAGTTATAATCCTTAAATTTTAACTCGCCACGCATCGGCACCTGGGGCCGCATTGGATGTACGATGGCCCAACCGGTTAATAAATCGGGTGTATTGGTCGCTACGCCTGCCTGAATCGTATCCAGCGTGCCACGCGCCCGAACCTGAATATCATGAATATTCAAGCTGTCTCTTAAAGAAGGCAGATTGACGATTGCGCGGGCATCCAGTGGATATTTGCCTTCAAACTGCATTTTACCCGTCGCTTCACGCACCGAGAGATAACCCATATCCATGCGGGAATCTTCAAAGTTTAATTCGGTACCAGACCAGAGCGCATCATTTAATTCGATATTATAAAAATCAACTGCCGTGGTTTGGGTTTTAATCACCAGATGATCAAGGAGCAGATGATCGACGCGCAGCACAAAAGGCAAACGGATGGCATTGAACTTGAAAGGTTCGCTGCTAGACGGAGTTTTATTAATAATTTGCAGGTTACGGACATCTGCTTCATTCAGATGAATTTCTTTTTTGATGATCGCCCGCCAGCCCAGTTTTACATCAGCACGATCAATTTTGACATCGACCGGTTTCAGGCTGACCAGCACATTTTTAAGAATAATTCCACGCCATAAATTTCCGCCTTCATATTCATAATGAATAATTTGCTGGCGTTGTAATACCTGATCTAGCAGGAACTTACTGCCCTGATTGGTCGAAAACAGCAGCGCCAGCACAGAGAGCAGGAAAATGAGTGAGAAAAGTACCGACAACAGGATACTTCTCAATATACGGCGCTTTTTCGGCACAACGCTATCTTGTGGTTGTTGTTCTGGCTGTGGTTGGTTCTCGACCATGATCTACTCAAATAACTATTTTTAAAAAATGATGTTTTATAACTGCGAACCAATAAAGAAATGCAGACGAATTGGGTGATTGTCATCAGACAATCCAGTCGCCACATCGATACGAATCGGTCCAATCGGTGAGGCCCAACGTATCCCCACACCCGCACCATATTCGGTCGGATTACTGAACTCTTTATTATAAGCATTTCCGGCATCTGCAAAAACCGCAGCACGCCAGCCTTCCCTAAACTGATAGTTATACTCTAAGGAAGCAACCCCTAAGGCCTGACCACCGACTTTAAAGCCTTCAATTTCCGGAGAAAGACTCTTGTAATCAAAACCACGAATGCTCTGGTCACCACCGGTGAAATATCTCAGGTTATACGGCACTTTGGCAAAATCTTCAGTGAAGATATAACCGGCATCGGCACGTCCAACAAACTGATGATCTGCATTTTCACCCAATGAATAGATAAAACGCCAGCCTGCATTTACAATCGCCATATCTGCATCAGACAATAACGCCTCACTACCCAGCTCGACTTTGTAGGTCTGCTTGAAACCCTTGGTCGGATTGACCCGACGATCGGTATCGGTACGTGAAACTTCATAACCGACCAGTAACGACTGCTGTTCATCTTCGGTATTAAAGCGAAACGCTTCCGGAATCTGGTTAAAATCAACAGAACCATTCTGCTTCAAGCGATCCAGACGGTAACGCGCTCCAAAAGTACGCTGCCAGTTACCCAGCGGGTTTTTAATAATCCGGTCTACACCCAGCACTGCCGATTCAATTTGCAGACCTTCACCTTGAGCCACGCCATCACGTTCTTCGCGCTCATAACCACCGACAATACTGACATAATCATTCAGCGGATGGTGATAAGGAATGTTATAACGACCATCGATGGACTGCCGGATACCGGACAACTCGAGGTTGGCATCAAAAGAATGTCCGCGCTTATTTACAATGGCGCGGCGGTACTGACCACGTAGACGGATATTGGTATCTGTTCCATAACCCAGACCCAGTTCAGCACTGTTTAAACGGTCTGCATTTAAAGTCACAATCACTGGAACTTTCTTCTCTTCCCGCGCTTGTGCCTTTAAACGCTCCTGCTCATTTTCTTTGGTCTGCTGCTCGACCCGCAAGCTTCTTAAATTTGGATTTTCCTGATCGCGGCTACCGGCAAACTGGTCTTCATCGACGACATTTTGAGTGACTTCTTTAGCAGATGCCACTGAGCGATCAGGCTGTGTCGCAGTCGCCTGATCTTCAGAAAGTTTCTGTTCTTCTATCAGGCTTTGAATATCCGGTGCCAGCTCCAGCTCCCTGTCAACCGGATCAGGGCGAATTACGTCCACCAGGGTATAGTTAAAATAGCGCGAGTTGGTCAGGTTATTGGCCAGGCTATTCACTCGCCAGAAGGTATAGTCTGCACCATCTTTCCAGGTGACCAGACTTTCGAGTACATCACGATCCAGCGGAAATTCCTTTTCAGGATCACTCATTCTAAACTCGACATTGCCCAGCTTGTAACGCTCGCCTGTCTCGAAACGTAGATTTACATCGGCCGTATTTTGTGGCTGTGCAATCTTGACATCATGCAAGCGCCAGTATGAATCAAAATAACCGTTGTTATTGGCGGCAGTATTAATCCGTTGTTTGGTCTGTTCATAATTGCCGTGATTGAAAATATCGCCCTCTTCCTGCTCAGGCAAAAGACTGATGACCTGGAATTGCGGCTGTTCCGCACCCGCTCCGCTAAATTCCAGATTTTGTGTAGTGATCAGCACAGGTTCATTCGGGGTGACAAAAACCCGAACGCGACTATCAGAGATTTTTTCAAACCTGAACTGGGCATTGTAATAACCGACTGCCTGTGCCGCCTGTCGGGACAAGGTTCGCAGTTGTGGCAAAGCGGAATTAAAGTCGCCAAAAGACTCCTGGGTAAAACTGGACAGTTTGGCTTTGACATTATTTCTTAAATTCAGATAGCCTTCAGGCTCAGCTCTACGATTCAGCATACCATTGCTTTGCGCAATACCTTCGCCGTTCATAATCACCACATCCGCACTAATTCGCGGAACTCTCGCGGTCATGATCTGACGTGGCGGACGGATTTTATAAAATAGTCGTTTAAAAATATTGGGACGTTTCTCATCTTCAGCAACAAGTGGCCCCGTTATTTCTGGCAAAGTCATGCCGGCTTCATTATTTTGTACAATAATCTGGCTGTCTGCCTGAATCGATTGCATCAACTGGTCGACATTTACAGGTGCCTGATTGATTTCAAGTAACTCTTGCTGACTGATATCTGCTACGACTGTTTCAGCGGTCTGGGTATTGCGATAATTTTGCGCTTCCTGCTTGGCTTGCTCGGCCTCACGATAAATTTCATTCGCCATGTTCTGGTCAATGGACTGGATCGGCAGCTCTTCCAGATCATCAAACTGGATCGGTGTAAATACGTCCAGACCAGAGCCTGCATTTTGCTGTTGCTCCAGCATCAGCATGCTGTCGACAGATGCTTCCGGCTGTATCGCTTCTTCAATTTTTTCGGTGGCTTCATTTTCAGATGTGACCAGTCCCTGTCGCATCGCTTCTTTGGACAGTTCATCTACCATTTCTGCCTGAGAAATGGCCACAGGTGTTTCAGGCTGTTCGGTTTGTGCCATGCTCTGATGGGATAACATCATAAAAAAAATGCTCATACACAGCTGTGCCCCACTCTGAAGTGGTATAAGCGACCCCATACTGCGATGAAGCATCGTTTTTTTAAATTTTTTCTTTGCAGGCATGGCAAACTCGAAACGAATACATTCTTTAATTGATTATTTGACCGAAAAATATAAGCTAAAGAGCTTAATTGATTGGTTTTTACCTTTACATGGCTGAAAGTATCTTACATGATTTTTCTCAATGTTTACGCATAACTGACATTTCTTAATAAAACTTAATGTAGCACGCTCTATATGAACAAAAATGAACATTTGTTAGCTTCTCGGCGCTTTTTACCGATGTTTCTGACGCAGTTTTTTGGTGCATTAAACGATAATGTATTTAAACAAGCGTTACTCCTGGTCATCACCTACGGCTGGATTCAGCAGCAATCGGCCAGCATCAGCACCTTGAATAATCTGGCTGCTTTGCTGTTTATCCTGCCTTATTTTATTTTTTCAGCCACCGCCGGACAAATTGCCGATAAATACGAACGTTCACAACTGATTCGCTATTTAAAGATTCTGGAAATTGTGATTATGTTATTGGGAACCGTGGGTTTCCTGCTTGGCAACCTCTGGATTCTGTTATTTGCCTTGTTCCTGATGGGAACCCAGTCCACCTTCTTTGGCCCGATCAAATATGCCATTTTACCGGAAGTGCTAAAACCCAATGAGCTGATGTCTGGCAATGCCCTGTTTCAGTCCGGAACATCGCTGGCGATTTTATTCGGTATGATTCTGGGTGGGGCGGTCATTGCTGCATCTTCTGGCAACCTGATCTGGATCAGTTTAACAGTCGTTGTGATCGCCCTGATTGGTTATGGATCGAGTCGTTATATTCTCAAACAAAATATCCCTGCACCAGAACTGCAAATTGACTGGAATTTTTTCCGTACCAGCTTGCAAACATTAAAATATGCTCAGGGTTTGCCATTAGTCTTTACCATTTTATTGGGCAACTCATGGTACTGGTTTTACGGCGCAACCTATCTGACTCAAATCCCTCAACTGACCTTGCAAAATCTGCATGCCTCTGAAAATGTTGCCAGCCTGCTCTTAACTTTCTTTTCTGTCGGAATCGGGCTAGGTTCATATTTATGCCGTAAAATTGGCGGCAGCAAGGTCAATATCAAGATGGTGCCTTTTGGCGCAATCGGTCTGGTGATCTTTGCCCTATATCTGGCCGCGAGTCTGGCCTTTGTTCCAGCACGTACCGGTGAATTAATCGGTCTGGCTGATGTGTTTCAGCAAGGCTGGAGTTATTACCATGTGATGCTGGCAGTGACCTTACTCGGGATTAGTGGCGGTTTTTATATCGTACCGCTTTATGCCATGATGCAGGCGCATTCTCCCCGCTCACATCGTGCGCGTGTGGTTGCAGCAAATAACATTCTGAATGCCGTTTTCATGGTATCTTCTGCTATATTTTCGATTATTATTTTAAGTATTTTAGAGCTTGATCTTAAAGTACTTTTTTGTATTACCGCAGTGTTGAGCGGCCTGTTTACCCTATGGCTGCTTTTCCGACTCAAACCCATGATCAAAACCGCGAAAACACCCTTGGAGGATTAATTCATGCGTCAATATACAGGTGTCGACAAGCTGATTCATTCTTTTGATCAGGCATTACGCAGTCTCGTCCCGGGCACGACATCGGCACAACGTGAAAATCCAGCCCAACCGGTAGAAACACAATTGACGGTGAGCGATGCCCGTCATGTGGCAGGTTTGATGCGGGTCAATCATAGTGGTGAAGTGTGTGCACAGGCGCTCTATCATGGTCAGGCCATGACGGCAAAACTTCCGAATGTTCGTCGTGAAATGGAACAGGCAGCGATTGAGGAGCAGGATCATCTGGCCTGGTGTGAAGACCGCTTGAAAGAACTGGATAGCCATACCAGTCTGCTCAATCCGGTCTGGTACGGCCTGTCCTTTGGTATGGGCGCGCTGGCCGGAATTGCCGGTGATAAATACAGTCTGGGTTTTGTCGCAGAAACTGAACGTCAGGTGAGCATGCATTTGCAGCATCATATCAGTCAGTTGCCGCCGCAAGATGAGCGTTCTCGGCGCATTCTGGAACAGATGAATGAAGATGAGCTGCATCATCGGGATACAGCGTTGAAGGCAGGCGGTGTAGATCTGCCTGCTCCGGTCAAAATCACCATGACAGCTATTTCCAAACTCATGACCAAGACCAGTTATTTTATTTAAAAAGATCGATCCGATCTCAGCCCACGCATTGTGGGCTTTTTAATGTGTCTCAAATTTTGATCTAAATTTATTCGCTAAAGATATGCGATCATCCTTTATTTACAATCCATATAAAATATGAGAAATACCACAGCTTTTCATTTCAATACTTCTTGCTCATTTCCGAGAGTAAATCCAGCTGGATTTCCTGTATTTGCGCCAGCCTTTCCCATTGATGCATTAATAGATGATCGAGTTTTTCATGTAAATGCTGGATTTCCAGTTCGGCTTTTAAATTGATCTGATAATCATTTTGAGAACGTAGACGGTCTTTTGCCTCTTGTCTATTCTGACTCATCATAATGACCGGTGCCTGAATTGCCGCGAGACAGGACAGAATTAAATTTAACAGGATAAAGGGATAAGGATCGGCAGGTTGAGTTACCAAAACAACCGTATTAATCGTAATCCACAGACCCAGAAAAATTGCAAAGCAAATTAAGAATGTCCAGCTTCCGCCAAAAGTTGCAATTTTATCGGCGAGCTTTTCGCCCAGAGTCCACTTTTGCTCTAATGCTGTTTCCACATTTTTGGTGATCAGTTCATGCTGATGCATGCTATGAATCACTTCGACCTCAAGATCTGTGACCTCACCCTTTTCCAAACTTAATAATGAATGTACATACTGCATGCGATAGCGGGTTAGATCTGTCTGACAAATATAATCTTGCGGCGTCCAGACTGGAATATCCTTGCCAATCTCTTCAGTAATGACTTTTCTGACCGTTCCCATCGGAGTAAGATCTTTCAGAAGAAAGTGCTTGCCGCACACCAAACATTTATGGCTCTCATTTTTTTCTTTCATGATAATTCTCTTTTTAAACCAGCTCACTCAGCTATAATTTTTATATAATTGTTTTTATTAAATAAATTTGATCCCTTGGATATCAATTATATATCAAGTCCGTCTGGTCTTTTGAATAAATGAATTTCACCTCGGTTTTATTTTGGATTGATAAAATACTTAACCAAGCGCACTATGATCTGATCATTCAAGGTAATTTTCAGATCGATTCAATCCTACTATCTATACATGACTTAAATTTACTATAATCATAATGATAATAAAAAAGGGCTTCATTGTGCGCCATTCATACCATCTTGAAAAACATTATATCGAACGTGCGGGCTGGCTTCGTGCAGCTGTACTGGGGGCAAATGACGGGATTATTTCGGTCACCAGTCTGGTGGTGGGTATCGCAGCCAGTGGAGCATCCACTGAAATTTTATTGGTAACCTGTGTTGCCGGATTGATTTCTGGCGCCGCATCAATGGCAGCTGGTGAATATATTTCAGTAAAATCCCAGCAAGATATTGAAACCAATGATCTACTCATGGAAGAGCGCGAACTGCAACGCCATCCCACCCATGAATTAAATGAGCTCAAAACGATTTATATACAACGAGGTCTGGAACCCGCTTTGGCACAACAGGTCGCTGAACAATTGACCGACCATAATGCCTTGGATGCCCATGCCCGGGATGAAATTGGTATTTCAGCACATACCTCGGCTCAGCCCTTTCTCGCTGCATTTTCTTCGGCTATGGCATTTACGGTAGGTTCATTATTTCCTTTAATTTCAATCATGATTCTACCGGAACACTATCTGGATAAAGGCGTCATGCTGATTGGCGTTTTAAGTTTGGGGATGATGGGTGCACTGGCGAGCTATGCCGGTGGAGTGAGCGTCTGGAGAGGTGCAGTTCGGGTGATGCTGTGGGGAATTATCGCCATGTTATTTAGCGCCTGGATCGGATCATTATTTAATGTGTCTGTTGCCTAAATATGGGTTTATTTTTTAGTTAAATACAGAATAGGATTGAGCGGTTCTTCTATTAACATCACTGAAAAATGTTTTTTCGAAAAACTAACGGCTCTAACAAAACTTGAGTTTATTTTAATTTACGTTCAGTTTTAATTTAGACGCTTAAACCTTAAGATCTATGTCTGAGAGGTATTGTTATGGAAACTGCGATCATTCTTGCCATCTTGGTGATCATTATCGTATTGCTGATTATTTTTTATAACAAGAAAAAGTAAAAGCGCGATGATGCATTTTTACTGCTTTGAGGATTTTTACCGAACTTAAAATAAATTCTATGGCTTCAAATCAATCACATATGAATTACCTGTCGGAAAACCATGAAATCCCCATTGGATGATATAAAGAATCACGAGGATTAAAATGACATAAGCCAAGATTTCTCATATTTTTATGTTTAAATTTTTTCTAATCTCATCTGCCCCATCTTCGCTGAATTTTTCTTTTGATCTAAATACAAAAACTAAATCATAACAAAGCCTGATCTTGCTTGATCAGGCTTTTAAACATTCGTATTGCATAAATTACATCAGCAAAAAATTAGGTGATTTGATTTAAATCAGCTGTTCAACTCTTGGGAAACAATGTAACTCATGCTCGAATACAGGGTCTTGCCAGATATCAAACATGGGAACTTTTACATCCAAAGCCAGGGGCAATTTTTTTTCATTAAACTGCATATCTCGAAGATCTGATCCCCAGGCAATCAGATCTACATCCAGGGTAATTTGATGCGATGGACGTGTCCGCCCTGATGCCTGTTCCAGCTGTTTAAGCAGCTCAATAATTTCTGCACTCGACACCGAACTTTTTAATAGACATGCCGCATTCCAGTAATCGGCGCCGATGCCATCCCGGCAAGGAATCCTATAAATGGGAGAGAACTGGACTTCTCCCCATTCAGAAATACCTTGCTGTGCAGCTTGAAAATGTTGCTGAGGATGACAATTACTCGCTAATGCTAGAGCGAAAATCGTTTCGGTGGCGTTCAAGACGTATCCCTACAGAATTGGCTTGCGCGATAATGGCAGGCTTACGGATCGTAATATTAATCGATTCAATTGCTGTAAAGGTAGTAAAAAGTGCATTCAGCACTAACTTTGCTGCATGTTCAATCAATTCAGGCTGAGCTTCTTGAATGACCTTGGCTGAAATCTCACAAATTTCTGCATAATTCAGCGTATCTGCAAGAGCATCTGAATTTGATGCCTGTTCTAAATCGGTTTGAATGGTCAAATCCAGCATTAAAGGCTGAATAATTTGACGCTCCCAGTTAAAGCAGCCCACGACTGTTTCAACCTTTAAACCTTCAATAATAATGGCGTCCATTGGATTGCTCGAGAATATGATATTTACAACTAATCTCCCTAAATCCCTATTTTATAAAGAGGAACTTTTATCGCTTATACTTTATCAAGCAGTGAAACACTCCTCCCTGAGCTATTTTAAAGCGCTGCTTTAAAATTTGCGCAAGGAAGGGAGGTCGGGAGGGATTAAATTAATGCTTTAACAGTAAATTCGGATCAATGTCCTGAATCATTTGCAAACGCTGATCGGCATAGATATCGGTATATGGTGCCAAAATTCGCATAAAACGGTCGAAATACAGCATTTGCTTAAACAGCAAAGCAAAGTCGCGCGGGAAGCGGATGCCGTGACGTTCACCCACAGCCACCATATCCATCATGATATCGTTCAGATCAGCCGGATTTGATGTTAACAGCTCCTGAGGGTCTGCCATCAATACGCCACTGAATAAACGCTCAAGATCCGCTGCCAGAACTTTGGTATCAATCTGCACAGCAGTCATACCCATTTTCAGCATGTTCTGTGCCATCAACTCATAATTGGTATGTTGCAATGAATCCATAAATGCCATACATGCCGTCCATACCTCAGGTTTGAGCTGGCCAACAATGCCAAAATCGATAAAACCGACACGGCCATCTTCGAGCAGCATCAGGTTGCCTGCATGCAGATCGGCATGGAAACTGTTACACATCATCAGGCTGCCAAACCAGGTGTTCATTGCGGTAATGAGTACTTGAGATGGATCTTTGGATACTTTTTTGACCACTTCAAAATCGGTCAATGGCACACCATACAAGCGTTGCATGGTCAGCACACGACGGGTCGAATACTGATGATAAACCTTAGGTGCAGTCGCTGCCTTATTATTGGTGATATTCAGATAATTGACAAAATCATCCAGATTCTGTGCTTCTTCGATAAAATCAACTTCACGTACCATCCGGGCTTTGATTTCATCAACAATATCGGCCAGCGAAGCGAATTTGACTTTGGGCACGGCTTTTTCCAGCACTTTGGTCGCCCAGTGCAGTACATTTAAATCGGTGTATAAAATGGTTTCCACACCCGGTTTTTGTACCTTAATCACGACATCTTCGCCAGACACCAGCTTGGCCGCATGCACCTGTGCAATAGACGCAGAGGCCAATGGCGTTTCATCAATCGAGGCAAAGATCTCATCCAGATTACGCCCTTCAAATTCAGAGGCCAACACTTGCTGGATATAGCTGAACGGCAAGCGTGGAGTCTGATCCAGACAGCCCTGAAATTCTTCTACATATTCACGCGGAAATAGAGACGGCGTACTGGCAATAAACTGCCCCAGCTTGATATAAGTTGAACCCAGAGATTCAAAAGTCTCCCGCATGAGTTTGGCATTGCTTGGCTTTTCAGTAGCATATTTAAAGCCCGCCTTTGCCGCAACGACCGCTGTTTCTCCCATGCGGGCAACTGAACGTATTCCATCTAACCAGATATTGTTTTTCATAATGTCTTAGGAAAAATTAATTACATGCAGTGTAGCAAAAAAATATTAATTTGCAGGCTTATCTTGCCTGACAGATCGGACAATCTGTATCTTTTTCGAAAGCGAGAATCCGCTGCTTAAAACTCAATCCATCCCATAACAGCAGTTTTTGTCTGAGTGGCATCAATCCCAAACCCAGATATAACAAGGCATGATGGGCTTGCAAGCTGGCCATCACGTTAGGCGTGGTCGCCAGTACTCCGGAATCTGCACAGCGCAGACTTTCATCGGCCTGATTCTCGGGTGGGAATAGGCAGGCATAGCAGGCCGAATCCCCTTCGAGCATAAAAAGTTGCCCTTGCAGGCCAATCGCCGAGGCACTCAACAAAGGTACATTCAGTTCTACACAGCGCTGATTAACCAGATAACGTGTCGCAAACTGGTCGCAACCATCCAGCACCAAGTCCTGATGCCGAATCACACTGACTGCATTTTCAGCCGTTAAGGCCTGATTAATATATTCAACCTGTACGTTTGGATTAATTTGGCCCAGTCGTTTCGCCAGAATTTCTGCTTTGTAAAGTCCAAGATCCTGCGGTGTAAATGCAAGTTGTCGCTGTAAATTGCTCATCTCGATCGTATCTGGATCGATTAGGGTAATTTTTCCTACACCGGCACGTGCCAAAAGTTCTGCCAGTGCACAGCCAATTCCACCACAACCAACAATGCAGACATTAGAAAATTTTAACCGTTCTTGAGCGTCAATATCCCAGTCATCTAAGAGAATCTGACGGCTATACAAATGTAATTCAGCATCGGTGAGTTCGAATTCTGGGGATATGGCATCCATATTAAATGTAGACAACGTCTTTCCTTGTTTCGAAAATTTTTAACAATGATCGCAAAATTGGCTTTACTGATGTTTCTAAAGGCTAAAAATCTTTGGAAGATCAATTTCACAGTCAATTCACAGCACATCAATAAATGGTTTGGCCATCGCTGAGCCAAATAGCATATCAGCTAAACGCTCGGTATCAAGCTGCAGCCACTAGGGCTTGGCATGATTTTTTTGAATCACCTCAATTAAACAGTTCCGGCAAATGGCTCTCCAGTTTATAAAAGGCGTCAGACCTGCTGTTATTAAAATCTTTGCTATTAAATTACCCTGTACATTGAGTTGTCTTGTTTAGCGATTCTGTAGCCTCTGCCTGCATTTGAGTATAAAAATGTATGAGTTCAGTGAGACCTCAGGCATCTGTCTCTAAATATGATTAATCTGAAAATACCAAGCAATCTTTTCAAGTTTTCATAAAATCGTATGGAGAACATACATGACCGAGCATAACAATACTCAACATGATAATCGTGAAAAATTATGGGAATTGATCAAGGATGTCCTACACCATGATCAGCCATTTAACTGACACCCATGAAATCCATTCCCAGCCAATGACCATGCTGAACTCCGAACAGATGAATGAACGTCAAAATTTATATTTCATCCTGCGTAATACCAATGATCTGGTCAAAGCAGCAGAAACAGGCCGTGGTCAAATTGGATTGTCTTTTGCAAAACCATCAGATGGTATTTATGTGTCAATCAGTGCCCATGCCCAGATTAGTACCGATCGTATTCTGATTGAACAGTTGTGGAATCCATGGGCAGAAAACTGGTTTGAAGGCAAGGATGATCCGACTGTACGGGTATTGATTGCTGAAGCAGTCAGCGCAGAATATTGGAATGTAACAGACAACAAAGTCACCCAGCTTTTTAAAGCCTTAAAAGGCGGCGTTACCGGTGAAGCGGGCGAACCGCATGCAGAGCATCAAAAAGTGAATTTACAAGGCAATATCTGGTGAGTAACGAGATTTAGCCTCTTTATATTAAGAGGCTAAATTTTTGATATATTTAATTTTAAATACTAATGTAATTTTACTGTAATGACATAAAAAATTATAACTTTTGCTTGCCTTAATCTGCTCTCTTAAAAATATAAGCTTGAGAAAATCAGCTTAATATCTGACTAAAATTTAACTAGAAAATGATTATTCCTCAAATACCAAAGGCTGCCATGGTAGCCTTTGAGCATTCAATCAAAAAATTAATTTGAAAAATTAACTGACTCGCTTCATCTCTTGAAGTTTGGCAACTTCCTGCTGTTTGAGTAAATTACGCTGAATCTTGCCACTCGATGTTTTAGGCAAAGATGTCACAAACTCAATTTCTTTCGGATAGGCATGTTTGGACAATCTTGAACGTACATAACTTTGCAGTTTTAACATTAAATCCTCAGTAGCCGGATAAGCCGATTTAAGCACCACAAAGGCTTTCACAATTTCTGTCCGTTCTGGATCTGGTTTACCGACGACTGCAGATTCAAGCACTTCTTCACATTCCAGCAAGGTACTTTCCACATCAAAAGGCCCTACACGATAGCCCGAAGTTGTAATGACATCGTCCGCACGCCCAATAAAATCAATACCGCCATATTCATTCAGTTTTACAGTGTCACCGGTTAAATAATACTGCCCGACAAAAGACTTTCGATTATGACCGGCATAGCCTTTAAACCACATCAAGGGTGAAGCCGAACAGTCAATTGCCAAGATTCCAATCCCGCCTTTTTCGACTTCCTGATGTTCTGCGTTCAATACCGCAAAGCGATGCCCCGGAATCGCAAATCCAGCTGAACCCACTTTTTTATGATGCTCCAAGCCATGATGATTGGCGATCACCATACCGAGTTCAGTCTGTCCATATTGATCATAAATATTCACATTTAAATCATGATTGAACCACTGGATCACTTCAGGCGTAAGCGGTTCACCTGCACTACTGACCACACGCAAATGCGAACTGATGCCTGCATCAAATTTTTCTTTAAAGCCAAAGAACATCCGGAATGCAGTTGGCGAGCCAGTCAGGTTACTGACTTTATATTTCTCAATGATATGTACAGCATTATCGACGCTAAATCCACGTTCATCCATAATGATGCTATGACCTAAACTGAGCGGGCCCGCAATGCCATAATATAGTCCATAGGCCCAACCTGGGTCGGCCAGATTCCAGAAGGAATCTTCTTCTCGCAGATCTACGGCGTGCAGCATATAGCCTTTAAAGGCCAACAACGCTTTTAAAGGTACAGGAACCGATTTTGCCAAGCCTGTGGTGCCTGAAGTAAACATCATCAGAAAAATATCATTAAATTGGCCACTCACTGGCTCAAACTCTTCTGACTGCTGCTTTAACTCGGTCCAAAAGTCAGCATCCGGATAATGATCTGCCACTGCCTGATGTACGGTCAGAATATTTGGAATATTCAGATCATGCAGTTTCAAGCGCTGCTCTTGATCGGTGACAATCAGTTGAGTAGCGGCTGTACTCATACGATGCTCAATTGCTTTACTTTCAAAGGCAGTGAACAAAGGCTGATAGATAGCACCGATCCGCCAGGTGGCCAAAATAGTAATTAAGAGTGCAGGTGTTCTTGGCAGTAGTCCAGCTATACAATCTCCTGCTTTTAAACCCAGAGAATGCATATAATTGGCCAGCTGTCCTGAAGCAGTTGCCAATTGTTCAAATGTCCACTGCTCTGTTTGACCATTTTTGCCTTCCCAGATCAGTGCGGTTCGGTTTTGGCCAAGGTAACGTCCACAACATTCAGTATAGGCATTGATGGACTCTGCATTTCCAGCCAGATGTTCCTGAACCATATTTTCAAAATTGAAATCAACATATGCTTGTTCTAGTGTCTTCATGACGACAACCTCTATCCTGTTGTATTTTTCAGGCGACCTTGCCTGAGTGTGTCCACTTATCGTTGTTGTTCCTGCTGATTCCATCAGCATAGTTTCTTCACATCTAATTCATGCCTGATGACTAAGACATGAATCATGCTGCTTTATTTATCTTCTGCGTACTGTCTGTCTTTAGCTAATCAGGGTTGCTTGATCCTGGCAATTTCCATATCCATCAACCGAAATGCCAGATTTGAATATCGACCAAAATCTATTTTTTAATCAAAATCAACGTTGACAGACTTCACGCGCAATCACCAAACGTTGAATATCCGATGCACCTTCATAAATTTGGCTCACGCGCACATCACGGTAAATACGCTCTACTGGAAAATCAGAGACATAACCGTAGCCACCATGAATCTGAATCGCATCGGAACAGACCCGTTCTGCAATGGTTGATGCAAACAGTTTTGCCATTGAGGCTTCTTTTAAGCAGGCTAAACCAGCATCTTTTAAAGTTGCCGCATGCAAGGTCAGCTGACGTGCCGCTTCAATTTGTGTCGCCATATCTGCCAGCCTGAAAGCCACTGCCTGATGCTGCACAATTTCTACACCAAAGGCTTTACGTTCATTGGCATATTCCACCGCTGCATCCAGCGCAGCCCGAGCCATCCCGACTGATTGTGCTGCAATACCAATACGACCAGATTCAAGATTGGACAAGGCAATTTTGTAGCCTTCACCTTCCTGACCCAGCAGGTTTTCCACCGGAATCCGGCAGTTATCCAGAACAATCGTCGCGGTATCGGAACAATGCTGACCCATTTTCTCCTCTAGGCGTGACACGATATAACCCGGTGCATCGGTCGGTACCAGAAAACATGAAATGCCTTTTTTCCCTGCCAATTTATCTGTCACAGCAAAGACTAATGCGATCTGTGCATGTTTGCCCGTGGTAATAAACTGCTTGGTGCCATTAAGTACCCATTCATCGCCATCACGTTCGGCCCTACATTCTAAAGAACTGGCATCTGAACCGGCCTGAGGTTCTGTCAAGCAGAAACAACCGAGCCATTCACCAGTGGCCAGTTTAGTTAAATACTGCTGTTTCTGTGCTTCGGTGCCATAACGCTGGGTAATCCCACAAGGCAAAGAGTTCTGCACACTGATAATGGTCGAAATTGCGCCATCTCCTGCGGCAATTTCCTCAAGTGCCAAAACCAGAGAAACATAATCCAGACCTGCACCGCTCCATTCTTCAGCAACGGTCATACCCAGTGCGCCAAGCTCACCCAGTTCTTTGAGTTCTTGTGCAGGAAATTGTGCTGTTTTATCGCGTAAGGCCGCTGTTGGTTTCAGTTTCTGCTGCGAATAATTGCGCATCATGTCCTGAATCATTTTTTGTTCATCATTTAAAATCATTGAACTTCCCTTTCTATATCTATTTTATTTACTTCAAGCTTTTTACTATTGAGATCGTTGGAACGTCAGTTAAGGCGGCATGGATGTCGCCTGCGAAACTGAGATACAGGGATGTATCTTCAGTTTCGCAAAGGGTTTTTGTTTCTTTTGATCCTTCAAAAGAAAATGCATGCTTAAACAAAGTCATTTAAATTCAATGAGAAACTGGCAGCTGTGCAAATCATCATGTCCTATATAAATCGAAGACTTATTTAGGCTGCATGCGAATCGCGCCATCCAGACGAATCACTTCACCATTTAAATAGCTATTTTCAAAAATATGCCCCACCAGCTGGGCAAATTCCTGAGGTTTAGCCAAACGTGATGGGAATGGCACCATTTGTCCCAAAGCATCCTGAACATTTTGCGGCATACCTTTTAGCATCGGGGTTTCCATAATGCCCGGGGCGATGGTCATCACTCGAATGGCTTCACGTGCCAGTTCACGAGCCAAAGGTAAAGTCATCGCCACCACTGCACCTTTGGAAGCAGCATAAGCGGTCTGGCCAATTTGACCATCATAAGCGGCGACCGAAGCGGTATTTACAATCACGCCACGCTCTTCTTCACCAGATTGCAGTTCATATTTTGCAATTAACGCCGCTGCATGACGTAGCATATTAAATGTGCCATTCACGTTAATATTCAGCACTTTTTGGAACATCGCCAATTCATGAATACCGTTACGCCCCAGCACTTTGGCAGAAGGTGCAATACCTGCGCAGTTGATCAAACCATTCAGTTGAGCATACGCATTTTCGACATGTGCAAAGAACGTTTCTACGGCCTGCTCATCGGTGACATCTAGCTGTACAAATTCAGCCTGCTCACCCAGTTGTTGCTGTAATGCCTCACCCTGCTCTTGATTCATATCGACCAGAATCACTTTGGCACCGTGTGCAACCAGATGCGTGGCTGTCGCTGCACCCAAACCCGATGCTCCCCCGGTAATCACAACGACTTTTCCCTGAATTTTCATATTTCTTCCCTGATAATTTTCTATTTGAGATACGACTTAATATGCAGAGTAAACAGAGTTTTTATTCTGTACAATTTCCAAATATTGCATCTTGCCTGAGGTATTTGGACAATAAAAATGAGGATGTCACACTGAACATGCATAAGCCTGCACTGGAATATAGCAAAGGGACTATTTCGATCGACTTGGTCAAGGAAGCCTTGCTCGATGCCAAACGATTAGAATTTGATATCTCTACTATTCTGAAAAAAGCCAATATTCCAGCCGAAGTACTCAATGCACCTCAAGCGCGCGTGTCGGTAAGCCAGTTTGCCCAATTATGGACAGTGCTTGCAGACAGCATGAATGACGAATTTTTTGGCATGGACAGTCATGCCATGCGCCGTGGCAGCTTTAAATTGCTTTCAAAAATGCTTATGCAGGCAGATACACTGGAAAAGGCGCTACAACACATTTTGCAATTTCTCAACTTGATTCTGGACGATCTGCAAAGCACGCTTCTCGTTGAGGAACACTATGCCTATATCGTGATTTATGATTTAAAATCTACAAAACGCATGTTTAGTTATGCGACCTATCTGATGCTGATTCATACCTTGATCTGCTGGTTAAGTGGACAACGGATTTTGCTGAATCAGATTCAATTAAAATGTCCTGCACCACTCGATGATTTTGATTATAAAGTCCGTTTTTGTGAACAGATTGAATATCAGGCCAATGAAAACTATGTGCAGTTTGATGCAAGCTATCTGCAACTGCCGATTAAGCAGGATGCTCAATCCTGGTATCAGTTTATTCAACAAACGCCTCACAATTTATTGGTGCGTTTTAAAAATCCTTATGCACTCAGCACCCAGATTCGCAGACAGCTTCTGCAAGTTTCACCGTCAGAATGGCTAGAACTGAATGATCTTGCCTCAAAAATGAATATGTCCGAGGCGACCATGCAACGGCGTTTAAAAAGCGAAGGGGTCAGCTACCAGCAATTAAAAAATGAAATACGCAGGGATACCGCAATCGAATTATTGACGCGTACTGAGCAAAGCTTGCAAGACATCAGTGACCAGCTCAACTTCCAGGAATCCAGCGCCTTTCATCGTGCCTTTAAGAAATGGACTGGAGTCAGTCCGGGAGCTTATCGTCAAAATAATATTAGATAATTTATATAAATTGATACTTAAAAAATATTAATAAAATTTTATTGAAACTTAAGTTCATATTTTTACTGTGATTATAAATTTCAAGCCCTGCAGCATATATTAGCAGGACTACACAGTCATCCAGAAAGCTTTGCAATTCGCCTGAGAATAGATTATTTTTCACTCACTTTATAGCACTTTGCTATTGGCTGTACTCCCAAATTTTCTCCTAAGTTGAAGGTATTTTCATGTTAAAGATGACTGATGTTCTTGAACAGAATCTTGTTCAAAACTTCGCCAATGCTTTAGTTCATTCAGCTGATCAAATCTCTGAACAGCTTAATCAAGCTATTTTAAGTGCCTCTGACTCAGCGCTTAAAGATGTTGTGGTTCAGTTCTTTAACCGTGTTGATGCAACTGAAACTGCGGCAGCCTTAGAAATTCCGGCAGATCGCATTGTCGCCCTGCAACAAGGTATTGCGCTCAAAGATGAACAATACTTGGCAGATACCGTGAAAGTTGTAGCGCTTTGTCTGGCAATGGAAACCGGTGGCTTAGATCAAGTCGAAGTCTATGACTGCCTGCAAGACTATCCGATGTAATTCTTTTAAAGAATTTAACAAAAGTGATGCTCTGGCATCACTTTTTTCTTTATAGGATAGTAATAGAATGTCATTAAAAATACTGGATATTTCAGATGTTAATCTAAGAATTTAAAAAACCAAAAAAAAAGCGACCAAATCGGTCGCTCTTTTCATAAAGAAGGATTAAAAATTAATGCGGCCACTGACCCAAAGTCACCCGATCATTACCGCCATAATCTTTTACGGTACGGACCTTTTTATAACCGGCCTGCTTAAATAGATGCTGCACGGCATCAGCCTGATCATAACCATGCTCAAGCACCACCCAGCCATTGACGGTTAAATGCTTTTTGGCCTGAATAATAATGTCTTCCAAATCAGCCAAGCCCTTTTTCTGAGCAACCAAGGCACGTTCCGGCTCAGTTGCCAAATGCTGCATATGTGCATCGTTCGCATCGATATACGGCGGATTTGAAGCAATCACATCAAAAAACTGACGGCCAAATGGCTTTAACCAGGAACCCAGAACGAATTCTACATTCTCAATATCATGTTGTTCTGCATTATATTTGGCTACTTCAAGCGTAGGCGCATAAATATCTGATGCAACAATCACCCATTCAGGACGCTCCGATGCAAGCGATAAGGCAATTGCACCTGTGCCTGTACCCAAATCCACCACACGGGCATCTTCAGGCAAATCTAACTTTAACACGGTTTCAACCAGCACTTCAGTATCAGGACGCGGCACCAACGTATCTTTGCTGACTTTCAGATCCAAAGTCCAGAATGGTTGTGAACCGGTGACATAAGCCAAAGGTTCACCGGCAGCAATTCGTGCCAGACCATCCTTATAAGCTTGTTCCTGCTCAGGCGTCAATTCCTGATCTTTTTTCATCAACAGATCAAATGAATCAATCTTGGTGATGTGTTCCAGCAACCAGGCATTTTCCTGACGCTCATAACTTTCAGCTTCACCGCGTAAAGCCAGCGCTTGTAAAATATTCATTATCCACCATTCTGCTGTGCAAGCATGGCCAACTGATCGGCCTGATATTCGCGATGCAGGCTGTCCAGCAATTCGGTCAAATCACCTTCCATGACCGCATCCAGCTTGTATAAAGTCAGGTTAATGCGGTGGTCGGTCATACGACCTTGAGGGTAATTATAGGTACGAATACGTTCTGAACGATCCCCTGAACCAACCAGATCACGACGCATTTCAGAGGTTGCAGCATCGGCAGCAGCCCGTTTGGCATTTTCTAAACGAGACACCAAAAGTGCCATCGCTTTGGCTTTGTTTTTGTGTTGCGAACGTTCATCCTGACACTCCACTACCGTGCCTGTCGGTAAATGGGTAATACGTACCGCAGAATCAGTTTTGTTAATATGCTGACCACCAGCACCTGAGGCACGGTAAGTATCAATCCGCAAATCCGAGGAATTGATTTCTACCGAAGTATCGACATCGACTTCCGGTAAGATCGCAACGGTACAAGCAGACGTATGTACACGACCTTGCGATTCGGTTGCTGGCACACGTTGTACACGATGCGCACCACTCTCAAACTTCAAGCGACCATATACACCGTCACCATTGATCAGGCAAATCACTTCTTTATAACCGCCGTGTTCACCTTCATTTTCTGACAGGATTTCAATACGCCAGCCTTGGGTTTCGGCATATTTACTGTACATGCGATATAGATCGCCCGAGAAAATCGCTGCTTCATCGCCGCCGGTTCCGGCACGAATTTCCAGATAAGCAGAGTTGGCATCATTTGGATCTTTTGGAATCATCAGAATATTCAGGTCTGATTCAAGCGCTTCAATCAAAGCTTTATTTTCTTTGATTTCCTCTTGTGCCATTTCCTTAAAGTCCGGGTCCGACAACATGGCCTGAGCTGTTTCAATATCTTCTTCAGCCTGTCTGTACTTGCTCCAAACGCTGGTGATTTCTGTCAGGTCATTATGCTCACGCGACAGCTGACGAAAACGTTTATTGTCTGAAATGACTTCTATATCAGCCAATAATGCTGTCAGCTCTTCGTGGCGGTCAGAGAGTTGGTCTAATCGTAAACGTAACGATTCTTTCATTTTTTAAAAAATCTCAAAACATAGGCTGCAACTAAAAACCGATTTAGCACAGCGAAATCAAAAAATTGCGCCTAGTTTAACGATTCTGGCTTGTAATGAACATCATTATTGAGTAAGTCCACGCCGCTATCATTCTCTCTCGGCAGCATTTGTTAACAAATAAGATTAAAAATAGTGGAATTGCCTTTTTTATAATCGATCTTATGCTTATTTCTTGCAGATTTTACAATTCATCAAATAAAGCAGTAAATTATGGAGAAACATCTTCATATTATTCTGGGCATGATTTGTTACATTTTCCACATCGAAATAAATACAGTCCTGTTAATGGACACGGAGTGATGACATGAAACTCAACGCACTTTTAATGAGTACAGTTTTAGCTGCTGGTTCAATGATGGCGGTAAATGCACATGCAGACAGTACAGCACGTGTTGCAGCAGCAAGTGCCTTAGGTAGTGTTGCAGGTACAGCCCTAGGTAAAAACATGGGCGGCAATACTGGCGCTACACTTGGCGCAGCCTTAGGTGGTGCAGGCGGCGCAGCAGTGGCAAGTAGCAAAAAGAACCGTACTGAATCTGCAATCGGTGGTGCTTTGGGTGGCGGTGCAGGTTATACCGTAGGTAAAAACATGGGCGGCAGCAATGGCGGTTATATCGGTTCAGCCTTGGGTGCTGCCGGTGGTGCTGCATTAGGTAACAAGATTTCCAAAGACAAAACTGCAGAAAAAGCCAAATCACGCCACTACAAGAAAAAACGTCATTACCGTTATAACTGATCAATGCGTTAGACCTCAGACATTCGTCATTAAGAGCACCTTCGGGTGCTTTTTTTATGCTTTTCAAACACAGTCAAATTCATGTAATACATAAAATTATTCACTCAAAATCATGAATAAATTAAGGAGATAAAAATCACAATTCGTCAACACGGCCTTCATGCTGTTTGACGCTTGCTAGATTAAATTGATCTTATCAACAAATACAGCTAGATATATAAAAGGTGTACTCATGAACTATAAATCTCTAATGATCGCTGTCGTAGCAACCTCAGCCATGGGTATGACAGCAGCCAATGCGGGTAATACAACCAATACCGCCTTAGCTTCAGCACTTGGTGGTGTTGTTGGTGCGGCAGTAGGTAATAAAATGGGTGGTACAACCGGTGCAACCATCGGTTCGGCAATTGGTGGTGGTGCTGGTGCAGCAGTTGCAGCAAACAAGCGTGACCGTAATGGTGCAATTATCGGTGGTGCCCTGGGTGGTGGTGCAGGTTATGCAGTCGGCCGAAATATGGCGGGTACCAATGGCGGTTATATCGGTGCAGCACTAGGCTCTGCGGGTGGTTCAGCACTGGGTAAAAAAGTCAGTGAGGATCGCCGTTATGATGACCGCTATGACCGTCGCTACAGTTCAAAAAACTACCGCACGAATGACTATCGCTATAACAACCGTCGTCGTTAAGGCTGCACTCTCTAAGCTTCCCTCCTTAAATAAGCATCTTCGGATGCTTATTTTTTTGCCTGTTATTTTCGTTTACACTTATATCGATTTTTTTCGATATACAAATACAATGCAAAGTCGTATGCTTTTAGTCATGTCTATTTAAGAGTAATACGATGCGTACACTTAACGATACCCGGTTCTCTATCCTCGAACTGGTTCCTGTTCGTGACGATAAGACTATTCAATTCGCGCTGAACCACGCGCTGGAGCTTGCCCAGGCAGCAGAACAACTGGGTTATAGCCGAATGTGGCTGGCAGAACATCACAATATGGATGGCATTGCCAGTTCAGCCACAGCCGTTCTTTTAGGCTATTTACTGGCGAACACCAAAAGCTTAACTTTAGGCTCAGGCGGGATTATGCTCCCGAATCATGCGCCGCTGGTGGTGGCTGAGCAATTCGGAACTTTAGCGACCTTATATCCAGATCGTGTTGAACTCGGTCTGGGCCGTGCTCCTGGAACTGACCAGATGACCATGCGTGCCCTGCGCCGTGGCCGTCAGGAAACTGAAGATCAGTTCCCGCAAGATATTCTGGAAATTTTGCAATATTTTAAAGATCCAGAGCCAAATCAGCGTATTGTTGCGACTCCCGGTCAAAGCACGCATGTTCCGGTCTGGCTACTCGGATCGAGTCTGTTCAGTGCACAACTTGCAGCAAAACTGGGCCTGCCTTATTCTTTTGCTTCACATTTTGCCCCGCGTATGCTCGGTCAGGCGATTCAGCTGTATCGTGAAAACTTTGAGCCTTCCGAATATCTGGAACGTCCTTATGTCTCAATGGGTGTCCCAACCTGTGTGGCAGATAGCGATGAAGAAGCAGAATACCTCGCGACCAGTGCCTATCAGCGGGTTTTGTCATTGATTCGTGGTCAGACCTTAAAACTGAAAGCGCCGATAGATTCAATGGACGGTCTATGGTCACCTGCCGAGAAAATGTCGGTTGATAATTTCTTTGCCATGGCACAGGTCGGCTCCAAAGAAACTGTGAAAGCTGGGCTGGAATCGCTTTTGGCCAGATATGATGTCGATGAGTTTATCTTCACTTGTGACATCTATGACACTGACAAGCGTCTGCATAACTTTGAGCTGTTGATGCAGCTTAAAAACGGGCAATAAATGAAAGCGACATCTACCTATTCTCAGCAATGGGTAGATGTTGTATAACTTTCAAATAAAATAGCAACAATCTGTTCAACACCGTCATCCAAACTTTTTCTATTCATTCTTCTCTCTTACTTAACACCACCGCTTTTTAATCATATTTATATCTCCTGACTTAGAAAAAAATAAGCCGCTGTATTTCTGTCAAATAGATGACTGTCTAAGTTAAATTTTCTCCTTTACCCTGCTTCTGGTTTTTGTTTATATCTAGGACAAAGAAAATCAATTATTAAATAAATTCAAGGAAGTCTAATGGCCACCAAGCAAGATCTACACGCTGGCATTTTTGAAAATCATCCCGAACATTTCCAGCTGTTTACCGGAATAAATATCGCTTCTTCCGAGCTTATGAAACTGGATTATTCAAACAAAGATATTGCAATTATTGGTACAGACCAGTTTACCGTTACCCAGCTGGATAAAATTAGTCAACATGCCGGTTCGGTGAAAGTTTTTCAGATTAATCCTGCTTTTGTGCTGCCAGGTTCAGACCGCATTCTGCAACGCATTATTAATCATCCTTTAATTGGTAAAAATCGTCGTCTATTTAACAACCGGATTAAGAGTCTGCTTTCCCTCAGATTTCTGGAAAATCAGGTACAAAACCTGTGGCTAAGACGCCAGTTAATGCCAAATCTTGCATCTTCTCCTAACACCTATCTCAAGTCAGATCATTATTATGCCGCGCTACAGCGGGAAAATTGTCAGCTGATTACCTGGCCAATCCTAAAAATTACTGAAAACAGTATTTGCTGTATCAATGGAGATCAGCATCAGGTCGATATTATTATTCATACTTATTTAGCAGAAGAATAAGCTACGTTGGCAACTCAACATGAAAAATTGATGAAATCTAGAACTCTACACCCAGGATTAATAGTGTACTTATTCAACAAATTGATTAAATAACGCTCTTTTGTATTTTTAATTATGATACTTGATATTTTTTAAATTTATAAAAATCATATATTATTTCTATAAATAAGCACTTATTGGTATTTTTTAGCTATAAAACAGAGCCAAATCAAAGTTTGGCTCTGTTTGGCTTTTTAGCCAATTCGACGTTTTAAACCCGTCATTTGCAAGACACGTGTCGAGATTTCTTCAATCGACATTTCAGAGACATTCAGGTACTTGATTCCTTCCGAAATGTAGATTCCTTCAATGGCACGCAGCTCCATCTGGCACTGGCTAAAGCTGGCATAACGACTATTGGCCTTACGTTCAGTGCGAATCGCGACGAGACGGTCTGCATCAATCATCAGACCAAACAGCTTGTTTTTATGCGGACGCAGTACCGCTGGCAAGCGATTATCGTCCAGATCTTCTTCTGTTAGTGGATAGTTGGCCACCCGAATACCAAATTGCAAAGACAAATAAATAGAGGTAGGTGTTTTACCCGAACGCGACACCCCAATCAGAATCAGATCGGCTTTATCATAATGACGCGTACGCGCGCCATCATCATTGTCCAAGGCAAAATGTACCGCATCGATACGGGCTTTATAGGAGGCAGTATCAGTCACCGCATGGGTTTGACCGACTAAAGTTGTAGGCAACACCTGCAACTCATCCGACAACTTACTGATAAGTCCTTCAAATACATCAAGATTTATGGCATTTGCGGTATTAATAATCTCCCGCACATAAGGGTCGACTAAAGTATCAAAAACCAGTGGTTTTTCACCGTCTTGCAGAGCACGCGCATTGATCTCTGCAACCACACTGGTTGCGGCTTCTTCAGAGCTAATATAAGGGATAATATGAATGTCAAACTTTACATTTGGAAACTGCGCTAATAGTGAGTGTCCAAGCGTTTCAGCGGTAATTGCCGTGCCATCCGAGATAAAGAAAACACTACGCTGAATTTGTTTACCTTCTGACATTAAAATTCTCCTCCACCATTTGTCTTAGTGCTATATAATCTTTATAGTAAACCGATCTTACATGACTGTCGCTTAGTAAAATCAAAAACCTAGATGATTTGCTATACTCTCATGCCAAGATAGTGATTAATACTGCAAAAGTGGAGTAACAACTTTGGAAGCGCGCGTAATTGGTCTGGAAAAATTAGGGAAGCACGACGTTGAACTCGTGGGTGGGAAAAACTCATCCTTGGGCGAAATGATCAGCCACTTATCCAATGCTGGTGTATCGGTGCCAGGTGGCTTTGCAACTACAGCTGAAGCATATCGTGAATTTCTCGAGCAAAGTGGCCTAAACGCTAAAATTAATGCAGAGCTTGCAGCACTAAATGTGGATGATGTGAATGCTCTTGCTGAAACCGGTGCAAAAATCCGCCAATGGATTGTGGATACTCCACTTACCTCTGAATTAGAACAAGAAGTTCGTACAGCATTTGCAGAACTTTCTAACGGCAACCCTGATATCGCGGTTGCCGTTCGTTCATCAGCGACAGCAGAAGATTTACCAGATGCTTCTTTTGCTGGACAGCAAGAAACTTTCTTGAATATTCGCGGTATTGATAACGTGCTTATCGCGATCAAAGAAGTTTTTGCATCTTTATATAATGACCGCGCAATTTCTTATCGTGTCCATCAAAACTTCGCGCATGACGTGGTTGCCCTTTCAGCAGGGATCCAACGTATGGTTCGCTCTGAAACGGGTGCTGCAGGTGTGATGTTTACCCTGGACACTGAATCAGGCTTCCGTGATGCAGTGTTTATTACCGCGTCTTATGGTTTGGGTGAAATGGTCGTTCAAGGTGCAGTCAACCCTGACGAATTCTATATTTCTAAACCGCTGTTAAATGCAGGCCGACACGCGATTTTACGCCGCAACTTGGGTTCTAAACACCAGAAGATGATTTATGGTGAAGAAGCTTCTGCAGGTAAATCAGTGGTTGTCGTAGATGTAGAAAAAGCTGAGCGTCAACAGTTCGCTCTAAACGACCAAGAACTCCAAGAACTTGCCAAACAAGCGCTGATCATTGAAAACCACTACGGTTCTCCAATGGACATCGAGTGGGCAAAAGATGGCGATGATGGAAAAATCTACATCGTTCAGGCACGCCCTGAAACAGTAAAAAGCCGTGAAAATGTCGGCACCATGGAGCGCTATCTCCTCAAACAACGTGGTACTGTGATCTGTGAAGGTCGCTCAATCGGTCAACGTATCGGTTCTGGTAAAGTCCGTATCGTGACTTCAATCAAAGAAATGGACAAAGTACAAGACGGTGACGTGCTGGTATCTGACATGACTGACCCGGATTGGGAACCAGTGATGAAACGTGCTGCTGCGATTATTACCAACCGTGGTGGTCGTACCTGTCATGCTGCAATCATTGCACGTGAACTTGGTGTTCCTGCGATTGTAGGCTGTGGTAATGCCACTGAAGTACTGGTTGACGGTCAGGAAGTGACTGTGTCTTGCGCTGAAGGTGATACGGGCTTCATCTATGAAGGTGCGCTGGATTTCGAAATCCAAACCAACTCGATCGAATCAATGCCTGCTCTTCCGTTCAAAGTCATGATGAACGTCGGTAACCCGGATCGTGCATTCGACTTCGCGCAAATTCCAAACGAAGGGATTGGTCTTGCACGTTTAGAATTCATCATCAACCGTATGATCGGTGTGCATCCTAAAGCATTGTTGAATATTGACAGCTTGCCACGTGAAACACGTGCTGCTGTGATGGCGCGTACTGCTGGTTATGCTTCTCCAATCGAGTTCTATGTAGAAAAACTGGTTGAAGGTATCTCTACTCTTGCTGCTGCATTTGCAGATAAACCAGTGATCGTGCGTATGTCTGACTTTAAGTCAAATGAATACGCAAACTTGATCGGCGGTAAGTTGTACGAGCCAGAAGAAGAGAACCCGATGCTGGGCTTCCGTGGTGCAAGCCGCTACGTGTCTGACAACTTCCGTGACTGCTTCGAGCTTGAATGCCGTGCATTGAAAAAAGTTCGTGATGAAATGGGCTTAACCAATGTACAGATCATGATTCCATTTGTGCGTACTGTGGCTGAAGCAAAACGTGTGATCGAGTTATTGGAATTGAACGGTCTTAAACGTGGTGAAAATGGTCTTAAAGTGATCATGATGTGTGAATTACCAACCAACGCATTGTTGGCCGATCAATTCCTTGAACACTTCGATGGTTTCTCTATCGGTTCAAACGACCTGACCCAGCTAACGCTTGGTCTAGACCGTGACTCTGGTATCGTATCGCACTTGTTCGACGAACGTGACCCTGCTGTAAAAGCGCTTCTTGCTCTTGCAATCCAGGCATGTCACCGTGCAGGCAAATACGTGGGTATTTGTGGTCAAGGTCCTTCAGACCATCCTGATCTTGCGAAATGGCTCATGGAACAAGGCATTGAGTCTGTATCTTTAAACCCGGATTCAGTCCTGGATACCTGGTTCTTCCTGGCTAAAGAAAAAGTGGCAACTGCATAATAGATTTTAAATAAAAAAAGACCCTTTCGCAGGGTCTTTTTTTTATGGGATGAATATTCTTTTATATTTCAAAACGCTCTTCTGAAAGTTTTAAAAATATAAGTTTTTGTATTTTGTTTCTCCACATTCAAATTGTAATGACAAACAAATGCCAACAGTAAAATCATTTTTAAAGGGCAATAATTAAAGCGAATCGGATATGTTGAATGATGCACTCAAACCACCCGATCCTTGTTACACTGTTTTTGATTTGAAGCATTTTCTTCATAAATAGGATTGAAAATACTCAATTTATCTATAATCTTAACGATAAGATGGTGTTTGTTTTCAAAATAGAATTCAATACAATCTTAATTCAACCTATTATCAGTTCAAATTTATATATTGAGATTCAGTCTATATGCAGATTTACTTGGCACGAAACAATCAACAAGCTGGTCCATATACGCTCGAGCAATTAAATCAAATGCTTGCCAATCAGCAAGTCATGCTAACTGATTTGGCATGGCATCAAGGCATGGCAGAGTGGAAAGCTTTAGGTGAGCTTACCCAGGGAAAATCGGTATATCAACCTGAGGGTTATGTCGCACCAACCGCAACACCTGACACGCCTTTCCAGAACAACCCGCCTATAACAGTGTCTGGTACGCAACCACGCACCCAAGCAACTACGCAAAAAAATACACTTGCCAGTATTCCCAGCCGTATTCTGGCCAAAATTGTAGACGTGTTACTCTGGTTACCAGCGACTTTTATTCTGACTGGATTCTTCACCCCTGAACAGGAAGTCCGCTTTGCAGAATTGAACCAAGAGTTCATGAGTGTGATACTCAACAGTGATGCTGATCCTACCATGGCGCAGCAACTGCAAACCCAGATGTTTGAGATGTTTTCTCAACAAGCCTGGATTGCAACTGCGGTCTATTTACTGATCATGCTGGTGATTCAAGCCTACCTTATTGCCAAATCTGGGCAAAGTATTGGCAAAAAAATGACGAAAATCAAAATTGTAGATGCTGAATCTGGTGAGAAAGTTAGCTTATTACGTGCCTTCACCATTCGTAGCGTATTCTTTATATTTCTGAATATCATCTTCATGCCCTTGAGTTTAATGATTGACTGGGCCTTCGGATTGGGTAAAAAACGTCAGACCCTGCACGATAAACTGGCAAAAACTCAAGTGGTAAAACAATAATTTTGAATCACTTAAAATGGGATGATATTCATCCCATTCTTTCTTACATAACTTTGAAATTGAAATAAAATTCCTATAAATATTCCTAAATCCCGAGCAACAAAATCGGTTTTTATTACAGGCATTTAAAGCGGCTTTAGATATAGCTTAGTTCGTCAATCTCAGGCATAATGCCCTACAACGTAGCGGTGTATTATGATTAATAGGATGTTTTGTAAAAATCAGCCTTTTTCGTCATGTGCACTTTAATCGCTATCCCATATTAAATTAGGGAATGGGACTCTTCACCGAGGTTGTAAAATGAGACAAACGATTTTAGCTGTATTGTCTTTATCTGCGATGACTGCACTCTTGACCGGGTGTGGTGGTGATATGGTACTTCTGAACTCTAAAGGTCCAGTTGCAGCAGGTCAAAGTAACCTGATGATGACTGCGATTTACTTAATGCTGTTGGTGGTTATTCCATCAATCATCATGGCATTATGGTTCGGTTGGAAATATCGTGCATCGAATAAAGACGCAGACTATAAACCTACATGGACACACTCTACTGCGATTGAAATTGTGGTATGGGGTATTCCTGTCATTATTATTGGTATTTTAGCTTGGTTAACTTGGTGGGGTTCCCACAAGTATGACCCATACCGTCCAATTGAAGCAGATAAAGCACCATTAACTGTTCAAGTTATTGCTGAACAATTTAAATGGATCTTCATCTATCCTGAGCAAAACATTGCAACAATTAACGAATTGCGTTTCCCAGAGAAAACTCCGGTAAGCCTTCGTATCACGTCTAACTTCACGATGAACTCTTTCTTCATCCCGGCGTTAAGTGGTCAGATTTATGCAATGGCAGGCATGCAAACTCACCTTAACTTCTTAGCTGATGAAACGAGTCCAGCTGAAGGTTATCGTGGTTTCTCTTCAAACTATTCAGGCTATGGCTTCTCACAAATGCGCTTCCGTGCACATTCTGTGACTGATGCTCAATTCGCTGAATGGGTTGCTGCAGTTCAATCAGGTAATGGTACTTCAGTAAATCCTGTTGCAGTTCAAAAAACTGTTTTAGACCAAGCTGAATTTGCGACCTTACGTGACGGCAACCGTTCACAAAAACAAATTGATGCAATGGTTCGTAATGCAAGAACAGATTTAGAGAAACGACTTGCTGAAACTGCACAAGCAGAAGGCCCATATAAGACTCAGCCACATCCTGTGACTTATTATTCTTCTGTCGAGTCTGGTTTGTTTGAATCTGTGATTCACAACTATATGAGTAACTACCACGGTGCTGATCATACAGCTCCTGTAGAAGCTGCAGCGACTGATGCTGTTGCTCAGGAAGCATCTGCTTCTGAAGCTCATGTAGCAGGTGAACATGCGACTGCTTCTCAAGGAGAATAAGACATGAGCTTCTTAGGTAAGTTAGGTCCAGATGCAATTCCTTACGATCCAATCGTATTGGCAACTGTTGCAATGATGATCTTGGGTGCTATCGCAGTTGTTGCTGGTATTACCTACTTCAAAAAATGGGGCTACTTGTGGAACGAATGGTTCACATCTGTAGACCATAAAAAAATTGGTATCATGTATATCTTCGTATCTGTGATCATGCTGGTGCGTGGTTTCGCCGATGCGATCATGATGCGTCTTCAGCAGTTCCTTGCAAAAGGTGGCGGCGAAGGTTATTTACACCCTGAGCATTACGACCAGATCTTTACCGCGCATGGCGTGATCATGATCTTCTTCGTGGCAATGGGTCTTGTAGTTGGTTTAATGAACATCTCTGTACCGCTTCAAATCGGTGCACGTGACGTTGCATTCCCATTATTGAACTCACTCAGCTTCTGGTTATTTGCCGGCGCTGCGGGTCTGATGATGGTTTCACTTGCGTTAGGTGAATTCGCTGCAACAGGCTGGATGGCATACCCTCCACTGTCAGGTATCGAATATTCTCCAGGCGTAGGTATGGACTACTACATCTGGGCACTGCAAATTTCAGGTCTAGGTACGCTATTAACGGGTGTTAACTTCTTTGTTACCATCATCAAAATGCGTGCGCCTGGCATGAAACTCATGGAAATGCCAATCTTTACCTGGACATCTTTATGTACAGCAGTATTGATTATTGCGGCTTTCCCGGTGTTGACTGCAACAATTGCAATGCTAACGCTTGACCGTTACTTCGATTTCCACTTCTTTACAAATGACCTGGGTGGTAGCCCAATGTTGTATGTAAACCTGATTTGGACTTGGGGTCACCCAGAAGTGTATATCTTGGTATTACCAGCCTTTGGTATTTACTCAGAAGTTGTTGCGACTTACTCGCGCAAAGCATTGTTCGGTTACAAATCCATGGTGTATGCAACAGTAGCAATCACAGTATTGTCATTCGTTGTATGGGTTCACCACTTCTTTACCATGGGTGCAGGTGCCAACGTTAACGCGTTCTTCGGTATCATGACCATGATTATTGCGATTCCTACTGGTGTGAAAATCTTCTCTTGGTTATTCACCATGTACAAGGGTCGCATTGTTTACACAACCCCAATGCTGTGGACACTTGGCTTCCTTGTGACTTTCGGTATCGGTGGTTTAACAGGTGTATTGATGGCGGTTCCACCAGCGGACTTCCTGGTACACAACTCTTTATTCCTGATCGCTCACTTCCATAACGTAATTATTGGTGGTGTAGTATTTGCGATGTTCGCAGGTATCATCTTCTACTGGCCGAAAATGTTCGGTTGGAGACTGAATGAAACTTGGGGTAAAGCAGCATTCTGGTTCTGGTTCTTCGGTTTCTACTTTGCATTCATGCCACTTTATATCCTTGGTTTCATGGGTATGACTCGTCGTCTGAATACATTTGACAACCCAGATTGGGACCCATATGTAAATATCGCGATGTTCGGTTCAGTTCTTGTTGCACTTGGTATCGTATGTTTCGTTATGCAAATCGTGGTTGGTTTCTTACAACGTGACCAACGTCTAGATTTGACTGGCGACCCATGGGATGGCCGTACGCTTGAATGGTCGACATCTTCTCCTGCTCCGTTCTATAACTTTGCTCATCTTCCAAAGATCAATGGTATTGATACTTTCTGGGTTGAGAAAGAAAATGGTGTTGCATATGCAAAACCAACGAAGTATGAAGATATCCATATGCCAACGAATCGTGCTGCTGGTTTCGTTATCGCGATGTTCATCACTGTAATGGGCTTCGGTTTAATCTGGCACATCTGGTGGTTAGTAGTTGTTACGTTCATTGCTTCTATCATTAGCTTCATCGTGTCTTCTTTCACCAAGAAAGTGGATTACTATGTTCCTGCTGCTGAAGTTGAGCGTATTGAAAACGAACGCTATGCGATTCTTGAAAAACACTTGAAGAAGGACTAAGACAATGGCTGAAGTACTTCATCACGATAACCACGGACACGATGAGCATCATCACGATGATACTGACATCACCGTCTTTGGTTTCTGGACTTACTTGATGAGTGACCTTGTCCTGTTCGGTACACTCTTCATTGCGTTCGCTGTTTTAAGTAGCCACATTCCTGTGGGTACTCCAAGTGCGAGAGACCTGTTTGGCGACTCTTTAGGTTTCGTTCTGACTGAAACCTTCGCTCTCTTGATCTCTTCTGTAACCTTTGGTTTTGCAGTTCTTGCTGCATACAAAAAAGACGTTGCAAAAGTACTGACTTGGTTAGCGATTACTTGGGTATTCGGTGCTATCTTCATCGGCATGGAACTATATGAGTTCAATCACTTAGTTCATGCGGGTCACGGTCCAAGCACAAGTGCGTTCTTATCTGCGTTCTTTACCTTGGTAGGTACGCACGGTATTCACGTAACTTCTGGTCTGGTCTGGATGATCGTGTTAATGGTTCAAATCAAGAAATATGGTTTGACTCTTGCAAACACGCGTCGTCTAGCTTGCCTAAGCTTGTTCTGGCACTTCCTTGACATCGTTTGGATCTGTGTATTCAGCGTAGTTTACTTGATGGGAGTTCTGTAATGAGTCACGATCATAACTCAGCTGGTGCATCACACGGTAACGTTAAGCAATATACAATTGGCTTCGTACTTTCTGTCATCCTTACCGTAATTCCATTCGGTATGGTGATGGCAGGCGGTTTTGAACGCGGTATCTTGATTGCAGTAATTGCGATTACTGCGGTTGCTCAGATTCTTGTGCAGTTAATTTACTTCCTGCATATGAACTCTTCTTCAGAGCAACGCTGGAACGTGATTGCGTTCGTGTATACCATCTTAACCATCGCTATTCTTTTAGTAGGTTCTGTATGGATCATGAATTACCTACACTACAACATGATGATCTAAACTGGTCGTCATGTTGAAAAAGTATTTATTCCTGACTAAGCCAGGAATTCTCTTCGGTAACTTTGTTACCACTTTGGGTGGCTACTTCGTAGCCACTCAAGGTTCTGTAGATTTCCTTCTCCTGCTTATTACCCTTCTCGGTACTACGCTTGTCGTAGCATCAGGATGTGTGGTCAACAACGTGATTGACCAGGACATCGACCAAAAAATGCAGCGCACACAAAATCGTGCTCTGGTCATCAAAACCATCTCTGAACCTGTTGCCCTGGCTTTTGCTCTGGTCTTAGGCCTCATTGGTTTTAGCATTTTATGGTTCTGGGTAAATGCGTACGCTTTTCTTTTCGCGGTGATTGGTTTTGTTGTATATGTTGGTTTCTACAGCCTATGGACAAAACGAACCACAATTCATCAAACTGTAGTCGGCAGTATTTCTGGTGCAGCTCCGCCTGTCATTGGCTATACCGCTGTGGCCAATCAATTTGACCTGGGTGCATTACTGATCTTTTTAGGTTATGCGTTGTGGCAAATGCCTCACTCATGGGCAATTGCGGTTTACCGCTTTGATGATTACAAAAATGCAGGCATTCCCATTTTGCCTGTGGCGCGCTCGATTCATCGTACCAAGATCGAATCACTTTTGTATGTGGTGTTATTCACCCTGACCATGAATGCATTATTTGTATATGGCTATGCCAATTGGTTGTATGCAGTCATTTTAAATCTATTGTGCATTTACTGGTTGTATATCGGTGTCATTGGATTTAAAGCTGAAAATGATCAGCTTTGGGCAAAGAAATATTTTCTGTTCTCTGTCATCCTGATTACCGTGATCAGTATTGTATTTAGCTTTACTTCAACTGCGCCATCTACACAGATAGTGTTTTTTTAAAAAGATAGAGAGTTCGCCTCTATCTTTTTTTATTTTGATTTTATCCCCCCCACTCCGAGCATCTGTTTGCAGAATCAAAATTTCAGCTTTAAGCGCTCGTCCCCTCCTTTCTTATCTTCTGTGAAATTCACTCATTTTTGTTTTAGAGTCACATTCATAGGTTTAGGCCAATTCCTGCCTAGAAAGAGTCGGTTGATATGATCAACAGTATATTTAATAAATTTAAGCAGTTTAAGCCTGATTAAAAATATAACGATTTTTTGATAAGAGAATCTGGCAATAGATATAATTTCACAAAAATGGCTTATCTGGTTGAAATTATCCTCGAAAATCTCTACAATTCACCCTTCGCAAACACTGCGACACAACCTTGGTTGTGACTCCTTGCTTCAATTTACTTAAATTGGGGCTGTCCAAACCGTAAGGAGCTGACAATGCGTCATTACGAAATCGTACTTTTAGTACACCCTGATCAAAGCGATCAAGTCGTTGGTATGGTAGAACGCTACCTAACTCACATCAAAGAAGCTGAAGGTCAAATCCACCGTCTTGAAGACTGGGGCCGTCGTCAATTGGCTTACCCAATCAACAAGATCCACAAAGCTCACTACATTCTTATGAATGTTGAGTGTGGTCAGACTACTCTTGATGAGCTTGAAGAATTGTTCCGTTATAACGATGCAATCATTCGTAGCCTTATCATCCGTCGTGAAAACGCAATCACTGAAGAGTCACTATTGGCGAAAAGTGCTGAAGAAAAACGTGCGCGTAAAGCTCAACGTGAAGAAGCACAACACGCTCAAGACTCTGCTGAAGCTTAAGGAGAACATAACATGGCACGTTTTTACCGTCGTCGCAAGTTCTGCCGCTTTACAGCTGAGAACGTTACGTACATCGACTACAAAGATATCGACACTTTAAAACAGTACATCACTGAAAACGGCAAGATTGTTCCTAGCCGTATTACAGGTACTAAAGCTCGTTACCAACGTCAATTGGCGCTAGCTATTAAACAAGCTCGCTTCTTGTCTTTGATCCCTTACACTGACAATCATAAGTGAGGTTGAGCTGTGGATATTATCTTATTACAACGCATTAAAAACCTAGGTAAACTAGGCGATAAAGTATCAGTTAAAGCTGGTTATGGCCGTAACTTCCTTATCCCACAAGGTATGGCAGTTGCTGCAACAGAATCAAACACTGCTGCTTTTGAAGCTCGTCGTGCTGAACTTGAGAAAGCTGAAGCTGATGTTTTAGCTGCTGCTCAAGCACGTGCTGACCAATTGAACGAAGTAAATATCGTAATCACTGCGAAAGCAGGCGACGAAGGTAAACTATTCGGTTCTATCGGTACTCGTGACATCGCTGACGCGTTGACAAATGCTGGTCTAGAAGTAGACCGTGCAGAAGTACGTCTTCCAAATGGCGCACTTCGTCACACTGGCGAATTTAACATCGCAATCCAATTGCACCATGATGTTACTGCAGAAGTTCTGGTTACTATCGTAGCTGAGTAATTTCTCGCCTCAAAAAGAGCATGCGAAAGCATGCTCTTTTTTTATCTATAAAAAAATGACAGGTATCTCCTGCTTAAAAATTATTTTATTACCCATACAAATGAAAATTTACCCTTCGCATTTGATTTCAGAACGCGTATGATTTCATGTCGTAGTGAATAAAAGCTATTCATCTCCGATAATGTTTAACCATTGTATTTAAAATCAGGGATTTATATGTCACAGGCGAATGCCAGCAAAAAGCCGACCAGCGCTAATATCGAAATCAGTACTGAGAACAGCAATCTCAAGGAATTTCGTACTCCACCGCACAATTTAGCGATTGAACAAGCCGTACTTGCTGCATTAATGACCGTTGCCGAATCTTTTGAACAGGTCGGTGATGTGCTGACTGAAAATGATTTTTATGCGACCCGACATAAATATATTTTCCGCGCCATTGATCAACTCTCTAAAGAAAACTCACCTTATGATGCGGTACTGGTGCATGACTGGCTGATCAAGCAGAACTTGCTGGATGCCATTGGTGGTGAAGAATATCTGATGCAGCTCATGGCAGACTCGCCATCGAGTTTCTACAACCTGGAAACCTATGCAGGCAAAATTAAAGAATTCTCCACCCTGCGCAGCATGATTAAAGTCAGCTCTGAAATTTTACAAAATGCCTATGACACCAAAGGCCGTACCGTCAGTGAAATTCTGGACTTGGCTGAAACCAATATTTTCTCGATTGCAGAACAACATAATAACAATGCCAAGGCGCAAGGGCCTAAACCGATTAACTCTGTCGTTGCCGATGTTTTTGATAAATTGAATGAATTATCACAAATGGAAGGTAGCATTACCGGTTTAACCACAGGTTTTGTGGAACTGGATAATAAAACCTCAGGCATGCAATCCGGCGACCTGATTATTGTCGCAGCGCGTCCGTCCATGGGTAAAACCACTTTTGCCATGAATCTGGTCGAAAGCGTTTTATTTAATAACAACCTGCCGGCGCTGGTCTATTCTATGGAGATGCCAGCGGATTCGATTGCCATGCGTTTGATTTCGTCATTTGGCCGTGTGCATCAGGGGCATTTGCGTTCAGGCAAAATGGACAGCGATGAGTGGTCAAAAGTGACCAGTACCATTGTGCATTTACAGGAAAAAAACCTGTATATCGATGATTCCTCTGCCCTGCCACCAACTGAATTACGTTCCCGTGCCCGTCGTATTGCCAAAATGCATGGTGGCAAACTCGGCTGTATCATGGTCGATTATCTTCAGTTGATGAAAGTACCCGGTATGGGCGACAACCGTGTCGGCGAGATCTCGGAAATTTCACGAAGTTTAAAAGCCTTAGCCAAAGAAATGCAGTGCCCTGTGATTGCACTTTCCCAGTTAAACCGCGCCCTGGAAAACCGCCCCAATAAACGCCCGGTGATGTCCGATTTACGTGAATCCGGTGCAATCGAGCAGGATGCCGATTTGATCATGTTCATTTACCGCGACGAGGTTTATAACAAGGAGTCAAAGGAAGCCGGCACTGCTGAAATTATTATTGGTAAGCAGCGTAACGGCCCGATTGGTACGGTACGTCTGGCTTTCGAAGGTCAATATACCCGTTTTAGTAATCTCTCACCTGAGTTTTATGCTCAGTATGATGATGAAGAGTAAACAAGCTCAATCATCAGATTTCCATCGTCCCTCCAGGAGTAATTTAGGGTGCGCCAAGCTACAGTTTATATTGACAGTGCAGCACTGCAATATAATTTAAACCGTGTCAAACAACTTGCCCCAACCGCTAAAATCGTCAGTATGGTCAAAGCCAATGCTTACGGACATGGAGTTAAAGACTGCCTGGCAGCCTTAAGTGCAAGCGATGCTTTTGGTGTCGCATGCTTACAAGAAGCCCTGGAAATTCGTGAACTGGGTTATCAACAGCCGATCACGCTCATCGAAGGTGTTTTTGTTGCAGACGAAATGCCAATCGTGATTGATCAGAATATTGAAGTGATTGTGCATCAGCAGGCACAGGTCGATTGGCTCTTGGCACATAAAGATGCTTATATCGCCAAAGACCTGAAAGTCTGGGTCAAGCTGAATAGCGGGATGAACCGTCTTGGCTTTAAAATTGATGTAATTAAAGACGTGATCAATCAACTCAAAGCTGAAGGTTTTACTTGTGTTTTGGCGATGCATTTTGCCAATGCCGATGCTGATCACCCGCTGAATGATGAACAAATCCGTCAATTCTTAGAAATTAAAAATGACTGTGCACCATTGATGGGTTCATGTTGTAACTCAGCAGCCATTTATAAATATCCAGAATTGCATTTTGATTTTGTCCGTCCCGGGATCATGCTTTATGGCGCGACTCCATTTGCAGATCGTGATGTGCATGATCTGGATTTAAAACCAGTCATGACCTTTACTGCCGAAGTGATTGCGCTCAACCATATCAAGGCAGGTGAGCATGTCGGTTATGGTTCAACATTTACAGCTGAGCAAGACATGACACTTGCGATTGTTTCAATTGGCTATGGTGATGGCTACCCTCGTGCTTTCCCGAAACAGAACTATGTGGCGATTAATGGCCAGCAAACGCGTGTCATTGGTCGTGTAGCAATGGATATGATCGCGATTGATGTAACTGCTATGCAGGTAAAACCTGGTACTCAAGTCGAACTTTGGGGGAATACCCGTTTGGTCGATGATGTTGCTGAAGCCAATGGCACCATTGGTTATGAACTGTTATGCAGACTCAGTCATCGTCCGCTACGTAAAGTTATTTGAGTTGATCCTCAGAGCCAAAAAAGTCCAACAGAAGTTGGGCTTTTTATTTAAGCTGATTTTTGTTCTTCAGCCTGCTCTAAACTCAATTTCTCTAATAAAGCATCGACATGATGTTGCTGAAAGGCAAAAGGATTAAAGTCATTAAATCCCATGTCCTGACAGAATTGCTGGATTTGACTGCGTTTAGAAATATACTTCATCGACCAGTCGGGGAAACTCGGATATTCGATTTCCTTGGTCTCAAACAATTTAATATCATGATGGCGAGGATCTTTATTGAGTCTCTCGAGCAGCAGACTTTTTAAGGTTAAACACTCACCTTCCAGACATTGAAAAAAATAACCATCGGCAAAATACAGCACTCCTGTGACTTGATAGCGATGATTAAAATCACGTGCTTCTTTCAGGATATTGGTCAGATCTTCAAGCAAATCAACTTTAGAAGACGTACTTTTACTGGCGTAACAAAATTGGTACATGCGCTAACTTATCTATTTTTATTATGCTGGTGCACAGAAGTTCATACTGTACGCGAAAAAACTGAACCAGAATACCTTTTACAGAAAATATTCATTCGATGGAACAGGTAGCGCTGCCAGTCCTTTTTTCAAGGTGTCTGACCATTGCCGGCTGATCGACGTGAAATATTCATCATCTTCGGCAATACGTTTACCCCTCGGCATCATTAAACTGTCTTTTTTATACACCAGCACATCGAGTGGCATTCCGACCGATACATTGGAACGTAAGGTCGATGCAAATGAAATGAGCGAACAACGCAGAGCTTCATCCAGCGGCATATCATAAGTCAAGGCGCGATCCAATATCGGCTTGCCATATTTACTCTCGCCAATCTGGAAATACGGCGTATCCCGCGTGGCACAGATAAAATTTCCTTGCGGATACACATGATAGAGCTGCATTTCTTGATCTTTGAGCTGACCACCCACCAGTAAATTACAATAATAATTACTCTGTTCCAAAATGTCGCTGGTGACATTGGCGATGACTCTCTTAAGCGTGCTCCCGATCAGTTCAGCCACATCAAACATGGTATGCAGACTGAGTATATTGGGTTCCTGCTTCAATTCTAGCTGATTTTTGATACGCCCAATTACGGCTTGTGTTGTGGCCAGATTTCCGGAGGCCTGTATGACGATCATACGCTCCCCAGGAATACCAAAGGTATACAGTTTGCGAAAGACAGAAATATGATCTACTCCGGCATTGGTCCGTGTATCACTAATAAAAAGCATACCTTGCTCTAAACGTAGCGCACAACAATACGTCATTCTTTTGTCCTTATTAACATCCTAGTACCTGAACAATGGAATGCATGGATTCCACACCGCCCTTCTCCCTCACACCACGTACCGGTGCTACATCCCAATAATCCCGCCCAATGGCCACATAAATATGCGAGCTTGGACTAAACAGCAGATTACTCACATCAAAACAATACCATGTCTGCTCTACAAACACCTCTGCCCAGGCATGACTGGCCAGATGTGAAGCATTTTGTGCATATAAATAGCCAGACACATAACGGGCAGCTAAGCCCAGATATTTACACATGGCAATGAAAATATGACTATGATCCTGACAGACCCCCTGACGTGCTTCAAAGGCATCTATGGCAGAGCCTTGCACTGAGGTGCTATTGGAAATATAAGGGACATGTTCCAGCAAGGCCTGTGCCAGTTCAATCAGATGTTGACGGCTTAATGCAGGGACATGAGCTTGTGCAAAATTTTTCATTGCTGCATTACATTGCGTTGATTCGGTCGGCTGTAAAAAAATATTGGGATTGATTGAATCATTCAGTCCAGTCTGATGCGCGGGATTCAGCTCGACAATCCCTTGCGCCATGATCGTTAAGGAATAATAAGGTTCGCGCTGGTTACAGGTCATCCACAGATTATGAAAGGCATCTTTTCGGATTTCTTTATTCCCCGGTACACTAATATCCCAGGAATGCACCCGTTGATGCGCATTGCTCGAAGGCATCATTTTGATGTACTGAATACTGTTCCTCACCTCAGCTGTATACATATAATGCGTTTGGTGATTCACCATCAATTTCATACATCTGCCTCAAACAGTTGATGGATATGGTCGCTAAACTGATAGAACTGAATCCGGTTCGGTTCTGTACGCAACTGTTCCCAGTATTGCTCCAGGTCACCCCAGCCCATTTCCACTAGAATTCTGACTACATCATCGATCTTGCACAGTGTCGTACTGGTTTCTTCACCGAGTCGTAACTGATGATCGAGCTGTTCGACACATTGTCCCAGGCTAAAGAACAGAAAAATATCGGCAGATTCAGCTTCCAGAATATCTTCACATTCAGTCACCACTTCACAAATATAACCAGCATTTTTGTCTGCAGTTTTGATCAGTTTCATTAGTTCTGCATAGCCTGATGCAGACAATACTCCGCGTAGTTCCTGAATATTATCTTTAGCCACTTTAAACTGCTGGCTAAAAGATGCGGTCTGAGTTGAATCTAGTACCAATTCATTTAAGGAACTGGCATCAAAAGCGGGTAAACAAAAAGCATGGGCATAGGCCACAGCTGCTTCGTCTTCTAAAAATGGAAAGCGCGCACATAAAAAATGAGTGCGAGATAAATAACGCCCTAACCAAAAAATATGTTGTGCATTGCTATTCAGCAAAACCATGACATTTTCCTTCTTTGGAATATTATGAATGTAAATTGTCGACTACCCAGGTATCTTTAATACCGCCACCCTGTGATGAATTCACCACCAGTGAACCGGGCTGCATCGCTACACGTGTCAAGCCACCCTGCACAATTTCAGTACGGTAAGGCGAGCTTAAGACAAATGGGCGCAAGTCAATATGACGTTCAGCAATACCAAAATTGGTCAAAGTCGGACTAACCGATAAGTCCAAAGTTGGCTGCGCAATATACAAATGCGGCGCAGCTAAAATTTTCTCCCTGAAAAATTCAATTTGCTGTTTCGAAGCCTGTGGCCCAATCAGCATGCCATAACCACCCGAACCCTGAGCTTCTTTTACCACCAGCTGGTCCAGATAGGCCAAAACATAGCTTAAATCTTGCTGATTACGACATTGATACGTCGGAACATTTTTTAGTATTGGCTGTTCACCCAAATAAAAATGAATCATTTTATCGACATATGGATAAATCGATTTGTCATCTGCGACACCTGTACCCGGTGCGTTGGCAATCAGGACATTATTTTGTAAATAAGCTGACATTAAGCCAGGTACACCCAGGGTACTCTCCGGTTTAAAGCATAATGGATCGAGATAAGCATCATCGACCCGTCTATAAATAACATCGACTCTTTGGCGACCACGTATAGTTTTTACATAAACCTTCGAGTCATCAACAAAAAGATCACGTGATGTTACCAACGGTACATTCATTTCTCTTGCGAGAAAGGCGTGCTCATAGTAAGCACTATTAAAACGCCCTGGCGTCAGCACTACGACAAAGGGTTTGTCGACATGGGCATTTTCGATCAGGATTTCTTTTAAAAGCTGGGGGTATTGCTCAATTCCAGCAATCTTGGACTGTTCAAATATTTTCGGCATCAGCTTTTGGCTAATCTTACGGCATTCCAGCATATAAGAGACACCCGATGGCGTTCTAAGATTGTCCTCCAAGACATAAAATTTGCCCTTGGAATCACGTATTACATCAATGCCACTAATCTGGCTATAAATCCTGCCTTTCAGGCTATGTTGATACATATGCGGCTGATAAGCCTCATGCGTCAAAATCTGGAGTTCAGGAATGATATTGGCTTTTAAAATATCCTGTTGATGATAAATGTCATGTAAAAACAGATTCAGTGCGCGCACGCGTTGTGCCGACCCCAGAGCCACTATATTCCACTGTTTGCGGTCAATCACTCGTGGAATGATATCGAAAGGAATGCTTCGCTCTACCCCCTCTTTATCTTCGTAAACCGTAAAGCTAATGCCATGATGTAAAAAATGTTCTTTTGCCACCTGATTCAGAGCATTCAATTCATCCAGCGTGTGTTGGGATAACCATTCTTCCAGTCTTTGACTTGCCTGACTGGACATGACTTGCTCATCCTGCATTTCATTAAAGAATTTTGAAGACAACTGTTGAAATAAAAGTTGTGGATTTGCTGTAGTCGATACCGTTGCTGTTTTAGCCTCTATAAAATTTTTCCCAAGATTTTGGGAACTAAAATTATCAATTTTTTCAATTACATTTGTATCCCGATTTCCTTTAAGCATACAAACCTCGTCTTATCATCTATTATAATTAAATCAAAGCAATATCCATGCCATTGAACCTATATTGCGACTACCATTAATCTAATAAATGCGCCCTGAACTCAATGCCATTTCTTACCAAGTTGTTTTTAGTTTGTAGGACAATTGTTGCGCAGAAAGACTTGCGAAAAAATGAGAGTTTTTTTATTGTGTTAGTCTAAGCCTAAATCCCATCCTCTTTATCGCCAGCAAAATAAATTATGTCAGCACAAGAAAAAGAAACCTCGAATAGCCTGTATCGCCAATGGCAAATCTTGTCGCGTCTTTCTACCGGCAAATGGATGGGAACACGTGAATTACAGGAAATCTTGAATCGCGAAGGAATTGATATCAGCCTGCGTACCATTCAGCGTGACCTGAACCAGATTGCGCAGCGCTTTCCAATCGAAAGCAGCAAGACCACACCACAAGGCTGGCGTTGGCGCTCAGATGCACCGCTGCAAAGCTTGCCGCATATGACCAGCTCACAGGCGGTCACCTTTATGATGGTCGAAGAACATTTAAAACATTTGCTGCCACCGAGCCTGATCGAAGAAATGAATCCCTGGTTTGATCTGGCACGCCGCAGTCTGTCCTCGCAAAACAATGTCCGCCAATGGATTAATCGGGTACGGATTGTGCCAGCCACCCAACCGCTCATTCCACCTTTCGTGGATAAGACTGCACAGCAGGCGGTATATGAAGGCTTGTTGCAGGACAAACAGCTGGAATGTGTCTATCAGGGCCGCGGTCACAACAGCGAAGAAAAGACTTATATCCTCAATCCACTGGCTTTGGTGCAAAAAGGCTCCATCATTTATCTGGTCTGTACCCGTCATGACAAATCTGATATTCAGACCTTTGCCCTGCACCGTTTTAAATCGGCAGTAGTTCTCAATTCACGTGCCCTGCATCCGGTGAATTTTGATATTGATGACTATATCGATTCTGGTGCATTGGGCTTCCGGGTGGATTTCAATCACCCTACTGAAAATGTCATGCTAAAACTGAGCATGTCGGAATCGGATGCACATTATTTTGAGGAAAGTCAGCTCAGTAAAGATCAGAAGATTGAAAAACTGGACAATGGTATGTCGCTGATTAGTGCAACGGTTCCTTTTACTTCACAACTGGTGTGGTGGCTGCGCAGCTTTGGTAAAAAGATTAAACATATTGAACCCAGTATGGTGTCCAATGCAGTTAGCCAGATGGATGAGGAAAACCCTTAACCAAATGGATTTCATTCAGCTTTAATAATTCCAGAATAAAAAAATCCCCAGATTGGGGATTGGAGAATTATGCTTGTATTTTTATGATTGTTCTGGTGGTCTACCGCTGTACCAACCTGCTTTTCTCTAATACCCCGAAATGCAGATTGGATGAAACCTCAATATTTAAATAGAACTGAGACATGAGCAAGCCAGTTCGGCATTATTAAAGCGAATGGATTTTTTTGTCATGGTTTATAACTCCTGTATGGGTGATAAATCGACTATAAAAGCATTCACTCTGCCTGTGAAATAAATAGAATATATGTGCTTTGCATATTTTTTCTATAGGAATTTTTCCGCAAAATTTATCTGCAATTGCTACTGATTGCTTGCCTGTCTGGGTATGATTTTTGGCAAGTTTATAAAATTGAATAACAATTCTATGCTTGCATAAGATACCTGGCTCTGCACATCATAAAGCCCTATAGAAGTAGAAATAGGGACTTAATTTTACAATGGCTAACCCTGCTCAATTAGTACGGCACAAGCTGCTCAATACTTTCTTTTCTCGCCATTCAGTCTGGTTTGCCTGCATTCTGATTGCAGTGATTTTTACCACATTCCATATCGGTTATTCGCCGCGTTATATCTATTATTTTATGCCGCAAACTTTGGTGAATACCCTGTGGATTCTGAGTATACTCCTGAGCCTGTTGGGTTTGTATGATGTACTGCAAAACAAGCATTCTATTCTGAAAAACTACCCCATCATGGGACATTTCCGCTTTATCTTCGAAGAATTTCGTCCGGAGATTCGTCAATATTTTATTGAAGCCGACCGCGATGCACTGCCCTTTTCCCGTATGCAACGTAGTCTGGTGTACCAGCGGGCGAAAAATGAAAATTCAGATAAACCTTTCGGTTCAATTCTCAATGTCTATGAAGACAATTATAGATTTGTCAGTCACTCTTTGACGCCATGTAAGGTGGCCGATCCACAAACTTTCCGTATCCTGATCGGCAATGAGCAATGTACACAGCCCTTCTCTGCTTCCATTTTAAATATTTCAGCCATGAGCTTTGGCAGTATGAGTGCCAATGCAATCCGTGCGCTGAATCTCGGCGCTCAAAAAGGTGATTTTTTCCATGATACCGGTGAAGGCAGTATCAGCCCCTATCATCTTGAATATGGGGGCGATCTGGTCTGGGAAATTGGCAGTGGTTATTTTGGCTGCCGTACCTTAGATGGACAGTTTGATCCGGAACGCTTTGCGGCACAAGCCAAATTACCGCAAGTAAAAATGATTGAAATCAAGTTATCACAAGGGGCTAAACCCGGACATGGCGGTATTTTACCTAAAAGTAAGATCTCGGAAGAAATTGCCCAAATCCGGGGCATCAGCCGTGAACATGATTGCGTATCACCCTCTAGTCATCCCGCCTTTAGCACCCCGATTGAAATGATGAATTTCATCCAACGATTACGTGAACTTTCCAACGGAAAACCGGTCGGATTCAAGCTATGTCTGGGGCAGCCCTGGCAGTTTATGAGTATGGTCAAAGCCATGCTGCACACCCAGATTTATCCCGATTTCATCGTCGTCGATGGCTCTGAAGGTGGAACGGGCGCTGCACCCATTGAGTTAATCGACTTTGTCGGTGCACCCCTAAGAGAAGGTTTACTATTTGTGCATAATACCCTTGTTGGTGCAGGTTTAAGAGATAAAATCAAAATTGGTGCAAGTGGTAAAATTATTAGTGCATTTGATATTGCCAGCACGCTCGCGATTGGGGCAGATTGGGTGAATTCGGCACGTGGTTTTATGTTTGCCGTCGGCTGTATTCAGGCTCAAAGCTGTCATACCAACCAGTGTCCTGTCGGTGTCACCACACAGGATAAAGATCGTCAAAAGGCCTTACATGTGCCCACCAAAGCAGAGCGCGTATTTCATTATCATAAAAACACCTTACACGCCTTGTCTGAACTGATTGCTTCTGCAGGCCTGAAACACCCTTCGGCGATTAAGGCACATCACTTGGCACAACGTGTGAATAATCACGAAATAAAGAACTTTGCGCAGATTCATTTTTGGTTGAAAGAGGGAGAATTATTATCCTGTGAAAATAAGGATGAGGAGAACTTCTACTTCCGGATGTGGAACCTGGCTAAACTGGATAAATTTTAACTCAATACAGTTAAATTAGAAAAGGCGTTTAATCAAACGCCTTTTTTCACATTGAATTGTAGATCAATAATAGGTTTTACTGCCCTGTGCATGTAGAAAAGCAGGAATCAAGCCGGTCAATGCAGCACGAATATCCGCGCGTTCATTGATCAGTTGATGCGAACCTTCTTCCAGCATCAGTAAGGTCTGGAGACGGAATTTACGTCGGATAAATTCGATATTATAGCGCCAGTCTACGGTCTGATCCTGTGCACCCTGTGCCAGCCAGACCGGAATACGACAGGCCGGACGCGCTTCCATTTCCAGCATCCAGCGCGACATCGCCAGAATCCAGTCCATACCCATCATCCGCGGCTGTAACGGATCTTTAAGCCGGATAAAACGCAGAAACTCCGGATTATGGTTATTGCGTCTGAAATGCCGGGGAACTTCACGCTTGATCCGGCTAATAATGCCCAGCCCGACCGAGTTATGCCACCAGGCTGTTTTCGCAGGACGAATCAGCGGCGATAACAGCAAAACCCGTTCTACAAAAGGATTTTCGCGGCGCTGTGCAAATTCGAGTAAGTGATGCATCCAGATTGCACCACCGGTACTCTGTCCAATTCCCACCCAAGGTTTGGGCAATTGCGAGGCAAGTTGTACATAGCGATGTACGGCATGCAAAACCTGCTGATAATGATCAAAATTCTGAATGCTGGCAGGTGAACCATCACTCAGACCATGTCCGGGCAGGTCATAGGTCAATACACTAAAACCTTGCTCCAGCAGCTCTTTGACAATCGGCTGATAAATCCCGCTATGTTCCAGATAACCATGCAGCAAGAAAGCAGTGCCCTGAATCTTGTCAAAGCGGGTATTTTCCAGGTTTGGTTCAAATACCTGTACATGTAATTTAAACAATGGCATCTGTACGTAGCCTTGCCAGTGTTTGCAGTCCAATAAATCAAAGCCATACAGCTTGCGATAGGATTGCAGATCAATTGGCGGCTCATCACTACGATTCAGGTTTAACGGCGGCAAGAGTTGTGGCGTTATATCCCGGCTTGGGATGGGTAAATCAAGTTGCTTCAGGATCGTGGGATTTAAAAATGGGATATCAGACATTATGGCACCTCCCGACAGTCACTAGATCCAAACCACATATCGCGCATGGTCGCCAACATTTCATAATTGGCACGACGACTATGATCATAATTTTGCGCACTTGGACGCCATCGTGTCAAAGGCTTCGGCATCGGTGCCTCTACCGGAATGGTTTGTATGCCATTTAAAGCAAATAAACGGCGGGTCCGTGGCATATGATAACGATCCGTAATCAGAATCACAGTCGGTGCTCCACCTTTCTTTTGTAATAATAATGAACTGAAACGGGTATTTTCACAGGTATTCATGCTGCGATCTTCCAGCAATTTGGCATCAACATCGTGGTTTTTCAACCAGCGCTGCATATACGGCGCTTCTACACCACTCAGCACAATCGGTAACTGATAATGTTTTTCTACCGCCAGCGTGGTTTCCAGACGTAAACGCGTATAGTGATTGACCACAATCTCTTCACCTTTCTCATCTAGCGTTAAACCGCCACCCAACACCACAATGGCATAAGGCTGGGAGCTATTCGCCGGTTTCACTTGTTGCTGATCTTGTAGTAAAGCCAGGTCCTGCTGAATTTCCTCTTCGGCGGTTTCTTGTACCGAGCTGGCCTCTTCTTGTTCTATAGGATGCGTACTCAGGAACTCAATATATTGTTCAATACGTTCTTTGTTTTCATTGCTGTCCCATTCCAGCAACTTCCGAACATTTGCAGTCGGATCAACCGGCTCTGTCGGTACTTGTGAATATAATAATGGGACTTGAGCTGGCGGACTTTGCTCTGCCTTTTGACTTTGCTGCTCACGCTGATGTTCTTCAATGACCTGTTGCAGCGCTTTATAACGTGCCTGAATCAGAATCAGGTTGGCAGAATTGTTTTGTTGGATATCCTTTTCCATGACCTTTAAATATGCCTGACGGGCAATCCATAAATCGGAGCCAGGTTCCAGATTTTCATGCTCGCTCAATGCTGCCATTTTCTGGCTTTGCGCTGCTACTTCATTAAGTTCTAAAGATACAAACTGGTTTAAGCCCTTGACGATCATTTGCGAGTAAAAAGGGGTATAAACCAACACCAGTAGACAGCCGAATAGTACAAACAGTCCAGTGACCACTTGTAGCAAACGTACCATCCAATGGGTTTTATTCATATCATTTTTCATCCTGATGAGAACGGATCAATCCATTTTGGTCAAACAATACAGGTTCTGGTTCCAGCAGCAGCTTGAATTTTTCCCAGACCGACTGCTGTACTGCACGATAAGTTTTACGCACATCGGTAAGAGAGGCCTGACCATAATTCACCAAGACCAGCGCCTGTTTATGAAACATGCCGACAGACCCCAACTGTTTGCCCTTCCAGCCAGCCTGATCAATCAGCCAGCCTGCCGCCAGTTTAACTTGAGTATTGGCTTGCTGGTAATGGGGTAAATTCGGGAAAGATGCCGCAATCTGGTCAAAGACCGGCTGATCTACCAGCGGATTTTTAAAAAAACTCCCCACATTGGGAAATTCTTGCGGATCAGGTAATTTGCTTTGACGGATCTGAATCACTTGCTGTTGCAGGTTTTCTGCTGTAAGCGTATCACCGACGGCTGTCTTTAAGTCACCGTAATTCAGTTTCAAATCTGGCTGTTTCAGTAATTTAAAAGTCACATGGGTAATCACATAACGGTTTGGCTCATCTTTAAAAATACTATGTCGATAGGCAAACTGGCAATCTGCTGCGCTAATCGAGCCAAACTGTTTGAGCTGACGATCATAGACTGCAACCGAATCGATAAACTCGCCAACTTCGACGCCATAGGCGCCAATATTCTGTACCGGCGATGCACCAACACGCCCAGGAATCAGGGCCAGATTTTGTAAACCATACAGACCTTGTGCTGTAGTCCAGAGCACGAAGTCATGCCAGCCCTGCCCGCCGCCCACGCGTAAACGTTGCGACTGATCATCGCCATCCAGCATCTCAATGCCCTGAATATCGATATGCAAAACCAGTGCGTGAATCTGTTCAGGCAACAACATATTGCTGCCACCTGACAGAATCAGCACATTTAACTGTTGCTGTTCAGCAAAATCCAGTGCCGCCAGCAGATCATCGGTCGATTGAATATGGGCATAGTGTGAAGCAACGGCTTCTAAATTTAGGGTATTAAAGGGTTTAAGTTGAACCTGAGTTTGAATCTGCATTGCTTAAACCTTGTGTACATTCTGTTTGAAAATTTCAACCCATGCCTGACTGCTGGACTCACACTGATCGAGCACCCGTTCAAAACCATCCGCTTCGCCATAATAAGGATCGGGCAAGGCCTGTTGTGGATAATCCTGATCATGCTCACTCATCAATGCAACGCGTGCACGTAAATGACCGAACTCAGTTTCGGCCAGACGCTGTATATTCTGGATATTAGATAGGTTTTCCAGATCCATTGCCAGAATCAGATCATAATCAATAAAATCATGCGTGGTCAGCTGACGTGCGCGAAGCGTTGACAGATCATAGCCACGTTTCAGTGCATGCTGCTGGCTACGCAGGTCTGGGGCCTTGCCCGGATGATAATTACTGGTTCCAGCAGAATCGACCACAATATTCAGTTGCTGTTCATCACAATAATGTCTGAGTACCACCTCTGCCGTGGGAGAGCGGCAAATATTTCCCAAACAAACACATAACACCTTGTATGGCGTTCTGGATGACATAAACAACCTCAGAGCTACTTTATTTTAAGGATTCTTATGTTAAGTTATTTATATACTGATTCCTATCTCACAACCATAGAATAATCTCGTATTTGCAATAAAAAAATCAAGGATATCGCCATGAATCGTTTTCAGTTTCAAACCGTCCCCAATATCATTGCCGGACTAGGCACGATTCAGGAATTATTTAAAATTCTAAAAAATGGCCGTTATCAACGTCTTCTACTGGTGACTGACCCGGGTATGCTGAAGCAGCAATTACATCTGCCGATTCTGGATATTATTGAATCTGCCGGTCTGGATTATGTGATTTACTCAGATGTTCAGGCTGACCCGCCCGATAACATAGTGCTTGAAGCAGCAGCTTTTGCAAAGCAGGAAAAGATTGATGTGGTGCTAGGCTTTGGTGGTGGCAGCTCGATGGATGTGGCCAAGCTGATTGCGATTTTGGCGCATCCTGAGCAGCATCAGACGCTTTCCGATCTGTATGGCGTCGATAATGCCACCGGGCCACGTTTAGCTCTAATTCTGGTTCCCACCACAGCCGGAACGGGCTCCGAAGTCACACCAATTTCGATTGTTACTACAGGTGAAACCACCAAAAGCGGCATTGTCGCGCCTATTCTCTATGCCGATATTGCTATTCTGGATGCGACTTTCACTCGGAATTTGCCGGCACAGATTACCGCTGCCACCGGAATCGATGCCATGGTACATGCCATTGAAGCCTATACCTCAAAACACAAGAAAAATCCTTATTCGGATATGCTGGCCAAACAGGCTTTAAGATTATTGAATGCCAATTTGCAACGTGTTCTGCAAGATGGTCATGATCTAGATGCCCGTCAAAATATGCTGGTCGGTTCCATGCTGGCCGGACAAGCCTTTGCCAACGCACCGGTTGCCGCCGTGCATGCGCTGGCTTATCCACTCGGTGGGCATTTTCATCTGTCGCATGGACATAGCAATGCTTTGGTGCTGACCGAAGTCTTAAAATTTAATGCACCTGTAGCCAAACAGCTCTATGCCGAATTGATGACCTGGTTAGATCCCCACAGTAAAGGTTGTCATGATGGACTGACCGATCTGTTTATTGATCATTTTAATAATCATCTGATACAGAGCGGCTTAACCTTAAAATTAAAGCAGTTAAATGTACCAGAACAGATGTTGATGGTTATGGCAGAAGATGCCATGCAACAAAGCCGGCTGTTGCAGAACAATCCACGCGAACTCAAGTTGGATGACGCTTACCAGATTTACCAGGCGATTTATGCCTAAATCTATTTCCACACTAAGCCTTGTCTAGCTGAGAGCGAATCCTGATGAAAGCCACGATCAAACAACGCGAACACTATGCCTTTTTCTTGCCCATTCAGACCCGCTGGGCAGACAATGACCTGTATGGCCACGTCAACAATGTGACTTATTACAGTTATTTTGACACCGCAGCCAATGCCCTGCTGATTCAGGAAGCGGCCTTTGATCCGAAATACTCTCCGATGATTGGGCTGGTGGTCAGCTCCAACTGCCAGTTTAATCAGGAACTGTCTTATCCGGAAATTATTGAAGTGGGCGTGGCCATTGAAAGCATGGGAAATTCATCACTGAGCTACGATCTGGCCATTTTTAAACGCAATTCGGATACAGCTGCAGCTCAGGGTAATTTTGTTCATGTATTTGTCGATCGTGAGACACGAAAAAGCACCCCGATTTCAGCCGAAATGCGGGATGCCTTATCTCGATTTGTTGTGCCTTAAAATCCAGTCTATTTCAGCTGAATATTTTGCAATTCACCATCGAACTGCTGCAACAGGTCACGTACCGCAGGTTCAGCCTGTAACAGCTCTTCAGCGCGTTTAAAGGCACGAGCCTTCCGCTGATGCTGCATGGTATAGGGTGTTAGCTGGTCCACACTTTCAAATTTCACCTGGAAATGAGTTTGCGGCCACTGCTGTTGTAAAGCAGCTTCCAGAGTATGTTGCAGTTGTGTCAAAAGTTGCTGGTATTGCTCAGGGATATGAAAAACGGATTGGCCATTAATCTGTCCGCTCATGACACCATACTGTGCCAGTTCCTGCACTGCTGGAGAAAGCTGGCTGTTACGGAACCAGTATTCCCATTTTTCGACGCTCCACTCACCCTCTAACATTTGCTCAGGGATTTTTAAAATATCCTGTGGCATCAGATTCTGCGTATTTAAATCTTGGGAAATGTCATCCGGTAGCGCAGTCTGAATCGGAGCGACTTCTTCAATCACAGGCTGAGCAATCGTTTCCTGTGAAAGTTCCAATTCCGGTGAGGCAAGACTAAATTCCTCATCAGCAGATATTTCTTGTGCTGCTTCGACATGAGTAACAGCATCTACAGGAATAAACTCTTCAAGCAGGAAATCATCCGAGCTGCTGCTTGTCGCCGGTGCTTCTACGCTACTCTCGATTTCATCAAAACCAAACAGGCCTTTGTCGTCATTTGGATCAAAAACGATCTGATCACTAGACTGTACTTCCTCAATCGCTGTCTGAATTACTCCCTGTTGAACAGGCTCAGGTGCATGATCATTAGTGGACTTTTCTTCATGGAGAAAATCATCTGAAGATGGTTCAGGCATTGATGGCGTATAAGCTTCCTCATCCGTCTCATCGTCCAGAGAGAAATCATCAAACACTGGTTCCGCTTCAAATGTTTTTGCTGTGACTGTTTCAGACTGCAATTGTGTCTGAACGGGCTGTTGTAGACGTGTAGGAGAAGCTGCTATTGGTTGAGTTGCGGCTTCATGAACGACTGGAACCTCGCTTGGCTGTAAGGGTCGGAATGCCAATAAGCGTAGCACCGTCATCTCAAAACCTTGTTCCTGAGTCACAGCCAACTGTAAATCAGCGCGTCCCTTACAAGCAACTTGATAATACAGTTGTAAATCCTGAGCCGAAATCAGACCGGATAATTGCATGATCTTTTGATTGATTTCAGCACTATATTTCAGACTTAAATCAGGCAGATATTGTAATAAAGCCAGTTCATGCAAAGTCGAAATTAACTGATCTAAAACCAGTGACACATCCAAAGCCTGCTGACGGAATTGCAGCAACAACTGACTGACCTGTGCTTTCTGGTTCTGGTGAATCGCCAGAATCAGATCATAAATAATGGTCCGGTCAATCAAGCCCAGCATGTCTTTGACATCCTGATGCTGAATCGCACCCTGACCATAGGCAATCGCCTGATCGGTCAGAGACAAGGCATCACGCAAAGAACCTTGAGCAGATTCGGCAATTTGCCAGATGGCATCCTGATCCGACTGAATACTTTCTTGGCCTAAAATCTGGGCCAGATGCTCGGTAATTTCATCAACAGCCAATGGGCGCAAAGTAAACTGCAAACAGCGTGAAATTACGGTAATTGGCAGCTTTTGTGGGTCGGTCGTAGCAAACAGGAACTTGACGTGCGCAGGTGGCTCTTCCAGAGTCTTTAATAAAGCATTGAAAGAATGCGTGGACAGCATGTGCACTTCATCAATCAGGTAAACTTTAAAACGACCTTGAGTCGGTGCATAAGGCACATTGTCGAGCAGCTCGCGAGTATCTTCAACCTTGGTGCGTGAGGCCGCATCGATTTCGATCAAATCGATAAAGCGTCCTTCGTTGACGGCGCTACAAGTCGCACAGACTTCACACGGTGTCGAGGTGATACCGGTCTCACAGTTCAAGCACTTCGCCAAAATACGTGCAATCGTGGTTTTTCCGACACCACGCGTTCCTGTAAACAAATAGGCATGGTGCAAACGGCCACGTTCGAGCGCGCTGGTTAAAGCACGTGAAACATGGTTTTGCCCCACCAATTCATTAAAATTACGAGGACGGTATTTTCGCGCAAGTACTTGATACATGTATGCTCCTTTTTACAGGTCTAAGCATACTGTTTTTTTAGTAAATAGTGAAATGAATGCCGGTTTATAAACAATAAAAATCCCTTGATCAAAATCATTGAAAAAGGGATATAAAACATATATTTTCTTAAAATCAGACCGATTCAAACAGGATAAAGTCACTTTGCATCTGGTAGCGTTTGCCTGTTTGATCTTCACGAATTTCCAGAACCTGCTTTTTCAGATCCACATAAACCAGATTGCGGGTATCGACATTCAGCAGTTCAATCTTTTGTTGCGTATCATCCTGAAAACGAATCGGCCCAGTAATGGTTTCAATCGGGTTATGCCCACTCAAGCTTTCACGTGATAACGTAAAAGTCCGATCATCATGCAAGCTCAAAGCAACAGCCATACCCGGACAATCGTCACAACTTGAAAAACATCCCATACAGGGTGTGGTGCCCTGATAATTCCCGACCCAGGCAGGAATCTGAGCTTTAGCCTCAATAGCAGTATTTGCCGTCGATTGGTTTTGATCCTGGCAGCCAAACAAGGCACTGCTTGCGACCAGAGGAATCATCAGCACTTTTTTCATCACTTCATACCACAGACTGGGAGTCACGCCAAAATAACATATTTTAAGGACTTTACTAAACTCCCCAATCAGGGATATTTAGCGCCAACCTTTACGTCCAGTCAGGACGGCATCAGCACAGCGTAAGGTTTCCTGTGTCAAACCCCACAGACGATAATCTCCGGTCAATGAACCTGTCGGGAAATTATGGGTATAGGCAAAACTTAAATTACGCTCAGGGTCACACCAGGCTCCCGAACCATTAAAGCCCATATGACCAAAACCTTGCGAAGCTTTACCTAAAGTAAGCACCCGATGATAACCCAATCGCCAGTGCATCGGCAAAGGCATGACTCGATCGCGTTTTTTGCATTGAATCTGACTGAGACGCTGAAAAACTTCAGGCGAGATCAATTGCTGTCCTTGCCATTCGCCGCGGTTGGCCAGCATGGCATAAATTTTTGCCAGACTCTCTGCGGTAAATACTCCATTGGCGGATGGAATGATTGCTTGCAGGCCTTGCTCACTAAAGAAACTGAAATTCCTCATTCCTTTGGGAATCATCGCATCCTGAAAATCCTGCGGATCTTGTCCACTCCAAATCAAAGCCCGCTCCATCAGATTCGGTTTTCTTGATCCTGTTTTTTTCGCAGGCTGCGATTGAGACTTGGCTGCTTTAGCTTTAAAAATCGGCAGTGCTACCCGAGCTAATTCATTGGTCGGCACACTGAAATAAGCACCATTCAACATCAAAGGCTGAACCAGATATGCCTGCATCAGTTCAGTTAAAGTTTTAGCTGTCGCTTTTTCTAATGCACCACCGACCTGCCAGCCAAAGGTCAGCGGTTGATAGGCCGCATCTGTTGCAACTTGAAAACGTGGTTCAGCCGCGGCAATTCGGTCTAGCATCTGCGGCCAGTCGGCCATTTCAGTGGCGTCGGCAATGATATTACGGATATCAAACAATCCGCTTTGATGACTCAGCATATGCGCCAGAGTAATATTTTCTTTACCGTTTTGCGCAAATTCAGGCCAATATTCTGCAACAGGCTGGTCATAATCAACCAGGCCCTGACTGGCCAGAATATGTGCCAGTGTCGCCAGCACACCTTTCCCCGTCGAATAACACAGCGACATGGTATCGGTTTGCCAAGCCTCAGATTCCGATTTTTTCCCGGTATAAATATCGACGACTTTTTGTCCCTGAAAATAGACAACAAGTGCCGCACCACCCTGCTCTGTGCGAGCATGCTGTAGGCGACTAAACTGACGGGCAAGGTCACGGAAATTTTCATTTACCGTTCCTTGGTAATGGGCTGTATCCGCAAATAAATAATCTTTGAGTGGCTGCATCATTCTATCCATAGAATATTGATTTCTTAAAAACAAAAAAGCCTAAATCAGGTTCAGGCTTTTATCGTACTTTAAATTGCGGTCACAGTTCCTGTGACATGCGGCTTCTGATTTTTGCTATTACGAATCAGGATTTCCGTATCATTAGCTGCTTTCGCGGTTAAGAATTGCACTTTGGAAGGCAGATATAAGGGCAGTTTAAACCAGACATCTGCTTCATAGGCATCGGGCAATACCAGGCTGGACAAAGCTTTAGCCTTGGTCCACATACCATGCGCAATCGCCTGTTTAAATCCGAATGCCTTAGCCATTAGGGCATGAATATGAATCAGGTTAAAGTCGCCGGATGTCATGGCATAACGGCGACCCGTATTTTCTAGAATTTCCCATTCAGCATTCAGCTCATAATCGGGTGTCTTGTTTTCGACGATTTTGGCTGCAGCTTTGCCTTTACTCTTTTGACGGGACAGATAAGTGGTCAAGGCTTCCACCACCACTTCATCACCGACTTTTACTGTGGTGATGAAATCAAACTGTACACCTTTATCATGCGGCTGCAATTCACCAAACTTGCAAGACAATGTGAGAGATTCATTGACTCCGATTTTACGATACTGTTTGACCTGATTGCGGATATGCACCAGACCGAGAACCGGAAAAGGAAAAGCTTCAGCCGTCATCATATGCATTTGCAGGCTTTGTGAAAGAACTGTTAGATAAATGGCTGGAATATAGCCATTATTTTTAAAACCACAAACTTCATTATAGGCTTTCAGATGCTTTTGATCGACCTTGAATGAATCCACCACATATTCAACTTGCGGTAGAACTTTTTCAGCTTTTGGCTTTTTAAAAATCAAGCCCTGAATCACTTTTGGATAGGCTAAATAAGGTTTTGGAAGTTGACTAAAATGGCGAGTATTCATACTGAACCTTTGGAATATTTATCTTTATGACGTCCTTCTTTTTAAAAGAAGGAAGAATATCTTTTTAAATAAATCCCTCCCAACCTCCCTTTAACAAAGGGAGGAGTAGTCCCCTCTTTTGCAAAGAGGGATTTAGGGGGATTCTAAATTAAGCCCCTAACAGGCTCTGACCACACACACGCACCACATTGCCATTCAAACCTGAAGAGGCAGTCGAGGCAAACATCGCAATCGCTTCTGCCACATCAACAGGATGACCACCCTGACTCATGGAATTCATACGGCGTCCAGCTTCACGGATGGCAAATGGAATTGCTGCTGTCATTTGCGTTTCAATAAAACCCGGTGCCACAGCATTAATGGTTATACCATTTTTTAATGTCGGTGCTGTGAATTTCACCACACCAATCACACCTGCTTTAGAGGCTGCATAGTTGGTTTGACCCAGATTACCTGCAATACCTGAAATAGAAGATACACAGATAATACGGCCATTTGCATTTAGACCATCGTTGCAGAGCAAGTAATCATTGACGCGTTCAATTGCTGACAGGTTGATGTTAATGACCAGATCCCAAAGCTCAGGCTTCATATTGGCCAAAGTCTTGTCGCGGGTAATCCCGGCATTATGCACGATAATATCCAGACCACCCTGCGCCGCTGCCGCCTGTTTGATTTTCTCACCCGCATCGGCTGCAGTAATGTCAATCGCTAGTGTAGAGCCGCCAATTTCACCAGCGACACGATCCAGATCCGCCTGCTGTTGTGGGACATCCAGACAAATCACATGTGCGCCATCACGTGCCAGCACATGAGCAATCGCCTCACCAATACCACGGCTTGCTCCAGTTACTACTGCCGTTTTTCCTGCCAGTGGCTTACTCCAGTCCAAGTCTACTTGTGCTGCTGCCGATACACGAACAACCTGACCCGACACATAGGCAGAGCGTGGAGAAATTGCAAAACGTAGCACAGACTCAAGATTGGCTTCGGCACCTGCATCGACATAAATCAGGTTGGCTGCAATACCCTTTTTAAATTCTTTGCCCACAGATTTGACAAAACCTTCGAGCGCACGTTGTGCAATGGCCTGACTCACAGATTTTGCAGATTCAGGTGTTGTGCCGATCACGACCACACGACCAGAACTTTGAATCTGACGCGCAATCGGATTAAAGAATTCATAAAGTGATTTTAGTTGCTCTGAATTTTCAATACCAGAAGCATCAAAAATAACCACTTTAAACCTGGATTCTTTATCGCCAGTATTAAATGCATTCAGGTTCAGACCCGATTTCGCCGCTGCCTGTTGCAGTTCCGCATTATTGCCTGCATAGCTATTGGCATGAATATTGGCCAGTACCTGGGCAATAGAACCGGTCAATACACTCGCAGGTGCAGCACCGAATAACACAGCGCCTTTTACCACTGGCGTTGCAGACTCGAAACGGTCTAGGGAAATTGGGGATGGCAAGCCCAGATTTTTAATGACAAATTTACCAATAGGAGATTTTGCGAAAGTTTGGTACTGATCAGTCATGTTTATTATCTCTCATACAAATTAATTTTTGATCGATCTAAAGTTATCCTTTAACTTCAATATAATGCCAGATACTTATATTGCAATAGATCTACCAGATTCTACCCAATCATACTTGAGATATCTGGCAGATGACTTGACCTGAGCGCAGTCTGCAATGTCATTGTAGTCAATACAGCATATACTCATCTATGCTAATGTAAGCCACAAGAAGACGATCAATTTGCTTGGAAAAGCCTTATGAGCAAAACAACTCAAGAAAATCCAGCAGTCGAGAATTCCGCATCTCCAGCTGTGTCAAAATCATCAACGCGTGCTAAGCGTAGCACTAAAAACACGGATACAGCCGCTGCTGCAGCTAAAAGTCCGGCTAAAACTCCGCGTACCCGTCGTACAGCGAGCAGTAGCAGTCAGACGACATCAACTCAAACAGATTCAGTTTCAAAAACACAGCCTTCTGTTCAACAGGATAATAATATGAGCCAAAACACAGTTCGCCGCGTTGCTATTCTTGGTGGCAACCGTATTCCATTTGCACGTTCGAATGGTGCCTATTTTACTGCCTCTAACTCGGACATGCTGACCGCAGCATTAAATGGTCTGGTAGAGCGCTTTAATCTGCAAGGTCAACGTGTCGGTGAAGTGGTTGCAGGTGCTGTCCTGAAGCATAGCCGTGACTTTAACCTGACTCGTGAATGTGTTCTGGATACGGCACTGGCACCAGAAACCCCAGCTTATGATATCCAGCAGGCGTGTGGTACGGGTTTACAAGCTGCATTTTTAGTGGCAAACAAGATTGCACTGGGCCAAATTGAAGTAGGAATCGCCGGTGGTGTAGATACCACCTCTGATGCGCCCATTGCATTGGGTGACGGCTTGCGTAAAGCGCTGCTTGAATTGAACATTGCCAAAACTGCCAAAGACCGTTTAAAAGCCTTGACCAAAATTAATGTCAAAGAATTGATGGACGCACCTAAAAATGGTGAGCCACGTACTGGCTTGTCTATGGGTGATCATCAGGCGATTACCACACTGGAATGGGGTATTTCCCGTGAAGCGCAAGATGAACTTGCTGCATCTTCACACCAGAAAATGGCAGCAGCTTATGAAGAAGGTTTCTTTGATGATCTGATCACGCCATTCCTGGGTTTAGAGCGTGACAATAACCTGCGTGCTGATTCTTCAGTCGAGAAACTGGCGAAGCTTAAACCTGCGTTTGGTAAGGGCGATGCGCGTACCATGACTGCGGGTAACTCTACCCCACTGACAGATGGTGCTTCTTGCGTTCTGCTAGCGTCTGAAGAATGGGCAAAAGCCAATGGTCATGAAGTTTTGGCTTATCTGACTTTTCAGGAAACTGCAGCAGTTGATTTCGTCGAGAAGAAAGAAGGTTTATTGATGGCACCTGCTTATGCTGTTCCTCGCATGCTGGAACGTGCGGGCCTAAAACTTCAGGACTTCGACTATTATGAAATTCATGAAGCATTTGCTTCTCAAGTGCTGTCTACTTTAAAGGCATGGGAAGATCCAGCATTCTGTAAAGAGCGTTTAGGTCTGGATGCGCCACTCGGTTCAATTGACCGTGTAAAACTGAACGTGAAAGGCTCATCCCTTGCAGCCGGTCATCCCTTTGCAGCAACTGGTGGTCGTATTATTGCGACGGCAGCCAAACTGATTGCTCAAAAAGGTTCAGGTCGTGTACTGGTATCGATCTGTGCTGCCGGTGGTCAGGGTGTTACAGCGATTATTGAAAAATAAGCTGCTACCTTGATTCAAAAAAGCTCCTCGATTGAGGAGCTTTTTTATACCTTTTACCTACTGTATTGGCATTGGATTATTTTTAAAGTATTCGTCAACTTTATTCCAAGGTGCTGTTGATGCTACACCCCTCACAATGTTTTGATTAACCCCCTGGCACAGCGCTGCATCGGGAGTGAGGTGGAATGCGTTAACATTTGGATCCATATAAGGCAGTGAACCAGGACGGCGCTGGAAGTAGAAGTTCAACCAATCCACCATCGGCTCGAAGCCATGTGATGACATCGCCCATGCGCTATTATGTCCCCCCCAATGATGTCCGAATTCATGCGCAATAATACGAAAACCTGATAAACGATAGTGACCATAGAATAGCCAAGTATCGACACCCAGCACGGTACCGCCACCAAGACCACCACCCATATTGGTAATACCAAGATTAATCTCGTTACGATTTAAAATCTCTTTGTAGATACGAACATAGTCTTCAGGCATATAAATACCGTTTGGCCCATCGACTTGACCTGCATTACCAAAGAAATCATGGCCCATCACTGCTTTATGATTAAACCAGAGGTTTTCAAATTCAGGGGTACTGAGCATGTATGCTAAGTTCGTCATCATGATGACCCATTCACGCGCATAGACAGGCGTTACTCGACACCATTTGCCTGGTTCGTCATATTTACCAAAATAGATTTTCCATTTTGCCTGAATTTTATTGAGCTTTTTCACATGCTCGTCTGTTTCAGAAGTCACATGTAAATCGAAAATATCACTTGGTATCAGCGTGGTCTGACTTAAACCTGCCAACTGAATTGAACCACTGCCATCTGCAAGCGGGAAGCGGGATTGATCATTCAATTTAATATTAAATTTTGCAGTGGAAAATGGCGTAAGCTCATCTAAATCTGCAAGTATAACCCAATCATCTGAATGACGGATTTTGGCGCGAATTTGTAAATTTCGAACAGGAACAGCGCTATAACTTTTAAGCGTTAAAGCGTTGCTACTCAGCTCTGCCGATAAAATCCGATTCATATACACATGACGTTCAGCACTATTGGTCAGCGCCTCCCAAGATTCACCATCTTGCAATACACGTGTTTGATTTTGTGCTTTAGATTCAGTCAACAATAATGCAGAACTCAGCTGTTTGGTCTTATTTTGCTGTAATGTGACCATTGGCAAGAGCTTAACCCTTTGATTAGACAAATGAATCAACTGTTGGCCATACACCGCAACATCACCTGCTCTTTCGATATGACTGCTTTCAGCTTGCCCTTTCAGGATATATTTTTTGAATTGGTCGATATTGTGCTTTGGCAGAATTGATTTTAAGCCAAATTCCTGAGTAGGATATGTTGCTATCGAACCATCATTCCTTGCGGTATACACAGTACCGTCATCATGACGGTGTAAAAGGGTCGCAAGATTTGACTCTGTCAAAATAGGTGCAATGTGAGTGTCATTTTCACGAATTTGGTTAATGTCATGCACATAAGTTTTACCGTTTGGAAGGCTGGTATACAGATGATCTCGCATGACTTCCATACGTGCATTACAGTTACGACCACAATCAGGAAGACTGAGCCGAGCAAACTTTTTCGCTTTTAAATGGTTTTGTGCAATAGCATCGCTTTGACGCCAGACATTAATACGACCTTCGATATCGGGGACATAGATATAGCGGTCATCTGCGGTAACAGCATTACTGTGAACTAAAGCATGGTTCACTGTATCGCCCCACCAAACGCCAGTTCCTAGCGCCATCACAAAGCTCGGTTGAGGCTGTGAAATATCTAGAATATCGACACGGTTAGAACCATAACTGGCCACATATAAGCGTTCTGCATGGATTTCGATATCTGCAAGACTGTCCCATTTTTTTGCTAAGCCTTCAATTTTTAATGGGTCAATTGCACTCAGCGCACGTTTTTGTTTTAAATCATAACGTAAAATTTTTGATTCTGATTGGCTATTGGCGATATACAATACATCACCAGTTCGTACCAGGGCTGTAGGATTCCATGTACTTAAACCGAAATCTTGAGCAGTAAGTTCCGAACCCACATCCAAGACTTTAAATTCTGAAATTTTGGTAAATTGAGCATTATTTCCTGTTGATGGATTAGAGCCAACCGTACCTGACCCAGGCTTAGATGCATGGCTGTCATTCTCACCACCACCACCGCCACAAGCAGTCATGAGTAAGGCAATGCTTAAACTCAACAAGCTATATTTTAACTTCATAATTCCCCTTAGATGCAAATGCATAAAAACTTCTGCTCTTATAAAGGGGTTTAAGATGAATACCAAGTCGAATAAGTGTGCTATGTGTCAAAGAAATACTGCTGTTTACTAGATTCCCCACATAAAGCACAAGTAACATTAGCTGTGCTTTATTTTTTTCTATGCTTTTCTTATTATATTTTTCGATGCTCAGGCTGATATCCAAGCATTTCTTCTATCGAATCATAACACCACTGAAAAATGAAGGTATATACCAGAATACACAAGGTCAGGCTAAAATCGAGCACAATCGCCTGCCATAGCCCCATGTTCATCGCATAGGCCACCATTGGAATGGTGGCGAGCATTAAACCACCTTCAAAGCCAATCGCATGTAAAATACGCACTCGAATCGTTCGTTTCAGTTGACGTTTCGCTTCAAATTTTTCGAAATAATGATTAAACAGCATATTCCAGATGACAGAGGTCACGGCCATCACAATTCCCAGTGCACCTGTGACTTCTAGCGGCATATTAAAAATAAGACTCAAAGCTATCGCAATGATCACCAACAGGATGACTTCATAGCTAAGCGCATGCACAAGTCGTCTTTTGGAAATCAACATTTTCATTACTCGGTTTTTTATCAATAATCGCGCATATTATGTTCTTTAAACTGATTAATCGAGTTAGAATATTTCAATAAAATTGATAGATAAGATTGCATGAATATTAATCAGGAACAACTCACTGTATTTAAAACTGTGATGGAAACCGGTTCATTCTCTGCAGCTGCACGAAAATTGGGAAAAGTTCCCTCTGCCATTAGCATGTCAATTGCGAATTTAGAAATTGATCTGAATCTGCAACTGTTCCAGCGTATTGGGCGTGAACCTGTGCCAACGGAGCAGGCACAGACACTGTATGAAAGAACAGAACAGCTGTTAATCGAAATGAATCAGTGGAAACAGCATGCGCTTGCCCTAAGTTCAGGCCTGGAGTCTGAACTGAATATCGTCATCGTTTCTGAATTACTGCATACGCGCTGGACTGATTATGTCGTTCTGGTGGAACAGCAATTTCCCGAGCTTCAGATTAATGTCTTTGGTGCACCTCAGGAAGATGCGCAACAGATGCTCTTGGATGGTAGCGCACAACTGGCATTAATGTTTGAGCGGGAACAACTCGATGCACGTGAACAGTTTGTGGAATTAAAGCGTGAAGTCTTGATTCCTGTCGCAGCCAAGCAGCATGTACTGAGTCAATACGATCAGGTCAGCTTTGAACAGATTCTAAATAGCCGTCAAATTGTGGTGGCGAGCCGTGACCGTAATATTAAACCTGAATTATTATATTCCCGTCATTACTGGCGCACTGACAATCATCATTCTGCCTGTAGCATGATTCAACAGGGTTTGGGTTGGGGTGTTCTCCCGCAGGAAATGCTAAAAAAACAGCCGAATTTACAGCAAAATCTGCAAGTGCTGAATCTGCTCGATTTCACCCCAAAGTTTGAATATTTTATCGATCTGGTCTGGAGTCGGGAAAGCAACTTGGGCACAGCTGCTCATTTTTTGATTAATCATCTGCGAAATCAGCGTAAAAGTAGCAAATAATCACAGAAACACCACTTCAGTCTACTTGGTAAATACAGGGTTTATGATATAAAAGTATGCATAAGCAATAACCATAGAACTAAATCGTAATGACATTAACCGCATTAGACCAATTAAAAAACTTGACCACAATTGTGGCGGATAGCAGTGACTTGAGCGCAATTGAAAAATTTCGTCCTCTGGATGCAACCACCAATCCATCACTGATTACAGCAGCGGCCAGTCAAGTTGAGAACAAGGCCCTGATTGAAGCGGCCTATCAGCAGGCGCAGCAGGAAGGCTATGCGGATGATGCCCTAATTGAACGTACCATTGATATTTTGACCGTCAAATTCGGCGTTGAAATCTTGAAATTAATTGAAGGGCGTGTTTCGACTGAAGTCGATGCGTCCCTGTCTTTTGATACTGCTGCCACCATCGCAAAAGCCAAAGAGTTACTGGCACTATATGCGCAGTATGGGATTGACTCCGATCGCATCCTGATCAAGATTGCATCAACCTGGGAAGGCATTCAGGCCGCAAGAACCTTAGAAGAAGAAGGCATTCATACCAACCTGACCCTGTTATTTGGCCAGCATCAGGCCCATGCCTGCGCTGATGCCAAAGTTACTTTAATTTCACCTTTTGTTGGCCGGATTCTGGACTGGTACAAGAAGGCTGAAGGTGTGGATGCTTATCCAATCGAAAAAGATCCTGGCGTGTTATCGGTTAAAAGTATTTATGAGTTTTATAAAGCCCATGGCATTCAAACCGAAATTATGGGCGCCAGCTTCCGCAGTATCGATCAGGTCTTGGGCTTGAGCGGTTGTGACCTTCTTACCGTTGCACCAAATCTACTGGCAGAACTGAACCATGATCAACGTAAAGTTCAGCCGCAACTTTCAGCGACAGCTATTACTGTGCAGGGTGAACTGAGTCCGATCAGTCAGGCAGCATTTCTGGAACAGCTGAAGCAGGATCAAATGGCCAGTGAACTGTTACAAGGCGGTATTCAGGGTTTCATCAAAGCGCGTGAGCAACTGGCTGCGCTATTAGGTCAAACCTTTCTCAATCCCGTTGAAAGCTAAGCTAAAATCTTAGAAATTTTACCAGCCGATGTTGCTATAATGCCGCATCGGCTTTTTCTTGTGCGAATTCTTCGTGTTTGGTATTACAGATCTCAGTACCTTTATCATTGGTACCACCTTAATTGTGCTCTTGCCCGGCCCCAATTCCCTTTATGTCATGTCCATTGCCTCACGTTTTGGTATCAAGACAGGTTATTTAGGTGCTCTGGGAGTGTATACCGGTGACATGATTCTGATTTTATGTACTGCTTTGGGGGCTGCATCTTTATTGCATGCTTTTCCAATCCTGTTTATTACTTTGAAGATTATCGGCGCCATCTACCTGAGTTATCTGGGGATGAAGTTATTAATTGCCGCCTATAAAACCATTCGTCCAACAGAAAAAGTGACGATTCCGCAGATGAATGCGGCTGATGCTAAAGCTTCGTCTATTCAGCCATTTCGTACTGCATTGACCATCAGTATTTTAAATCCAAAAGCGATTCTGTTTTATCTGTCATTTTTTGTGCAATTTGTTGATCCTCGCTATCCTTATCCGGCATTGACTTTCATTCTATTGGCTTTGATCTTGCAATTGATTAGCATGACCTATCTGTCCATTCTGATTTTCTCAGGGGTAAAACTGGCCTCCTATTTCAACCAGCATTACAAACTGACAGCCAGTTGTGTGGCCATAGTCGGCATTTTATTCTGTGGTTTTGGGATGAAGCTAGCCAGCTCTACCTTATAAAAGCTTGAAACAGATATTGTCTAAATACGTGAAAAGCGTATGATTTAAACGCTTTTTAAAATTGTGTCATGGACGATGCCAAAACTATTACAAGATCTGTCTCTTACTGCGGTCATTGCCGGCCTGATTACCTGCCTGATTGGCATTAGTGTTTCTGCTGTACTGGTGATTGAAGCTGCACAAAGCTTAGGCGCCAATGCGGCACAAATCAGTTCCTGGTTATGGGCACTGGGAATCGGCATAGGTATCTCTGGTGTGTGGCTGTCCTGGAAATATCAGTATCCTGTTTCTACTGCCTGGTCAACGGCGGGACTAGCTTTGATCATTGCGTCTGCGGGTCATTACAGCCTCGGTGAAGCGATTGGTGCGTTTCTGATTTGTGGACTGTTGACTGCTGCGCTGGGATTCTTAGGAATTTTTGAGCGTATTTTTCATTTTATTCCACAAAGTTTAACCAGTGCCATGCTGGCTGGAGTATTGCTAAAATTTGGTATTTCAGTATTTGGTAGCCTGCAACAGTCCTGGAAATTTGTACTCAGTGTCCTGGCCATTTATCTGATCTCAAAAAAAATCAGCACACGCTATAGCATCGTGATTACCGTATTTACCGCAATTGCGCTCTGCCCTTTCTTTATCGATTTTACAATCCCGAGTTTAAACTGGAGTATGGCCCAGCCGGTCTGGATCCAACCTGAATTTAGTCTACAAGCTGTTCTAGGGCTGGCTTTACCACTGTTGGTGATCAATCTGGCTTCGCAATATCTACCCGGACTGGCAGTAATTAAAAGCTATGGCTATCCACCCAAGGTAAACGGTATTTTAGGCTGGACCGGTATAAGTCAGGCGATACTGGCACCTTTTGGCTGCTTTAGTGTCAATCTTGCTGCGATCAGTGCGGCAGTGAGTCTGGATACTCAAGCTCATCCCGACCCACAGAAACGCTATATTGCAGGCATGAGTTGTGGGCTGTTTTATATTTTGATGGGACTATTTGCAGCGACCTTGACCAGTGTCCTGATGGCATTTCCAGCAATCCTGATTACTATTCTGGCCGGAATTGCCTTATTCGGCACCATTGGGCATAACATCGCGCTGGCTTTTCAGCAAAGCCATGAACGTGAAGCGGCACTGATGACCTTTTTATTCAGCGCATCCAATATTCAGTTTTTCGGGATTGGTTCAGCCTTTTGGGGCCTATTACTGGGATTAATGGTTCATTTTCTATTTAAGCTCAAGCCTCAAGTCACTTAAAATTGATGACTGATCATTAGAATAAAATGACAAATAAGGGCAGCGATCATGTCTGCCTTTTATGAATGTCCTGCGGTCTGGGAAAAAGGTTGATGACGAGTACACCGGAAATAATCAGTGCAATGCCAATAAGTGCAGGCACATCGAGCGTCTGCTTGAAAAGTACATAACCCACAATTGCAGTCAGAACAATTCCCACACCGGCCCAGATGGCATAAGCGATTCCCAATGGAATGACTTTAATCACTTGCGACAATAAATAAAATGCAATACAGAATAAAACCACGACTGCCAAAGACGGCCATAATTTGCTAAAGCCTTCAGATTTTACTAAAAATGTAGAGCCTGTGACTTCGGCGACAATCGCCAGTGCCAGTAACAGGTAGGCCCACGATACAGGATTCATTTTTCCATCTCCAAAATTTCAGTGTTCATGCTTTGAATAACAAGCCAATTAAAATAGAAAATTAAACTTTAAATAATGCTTATTTTACAATGAATGCTGGTGCAGAAAATCAAGGGTGCGAATAAAGGTTTGCTGACTCTCTTTTTTGCCCATAAAAAACTGGTATTCATGAATCAGCCAGGCCTTAGATTCCGGATAAAATACCTCGGTCACTGCAATATTCCGGGCCTTGAGTGTCTCTACAAAAGGTAAGGACTGAGTATCGGTCAGAAAGTCTTTATTACCGCCACTGATGAACACCGGCGGATAAGCATTTGAAATATGCTGGATCGGGGAAATCTGCTTTAAAAATTCGACATCATCTTTCTGGTCGCCCGTATAAGCCTGTACCAGATTATAAACGCCCCATTCGACCATTTTGATTTCATCCGGTGCTTTTTGCACAAAGGCCTGTAGATCGTAAATACCACAATGCAAAATCAAGCCTTTGAGCTGCATTGGCTGAATATTTGGACTGAAATTGGATTGTTGTGAAAACTCTGGATTGGTCAACAACGCGGCATAATGACTGGCCAGATTGGCACCGGCAGAATCTCCGGCTAAATACAGTTGTGCTGCATCAATGTGATAGTTCTCGGCATGCGTGTTGATAAATGCCAATGCCTGATTAATTTGCTGAAGTTGACTCGGATAAGTCACCTGCGGCGCAAACTGATATTGTACAGAAATCACGTTATAGCCTTGCGCCGCCAATAGCTTAAAATAGCCGCGGGCATGTGCCTTGGAACCTGAAATCCAGCCACCGCCATGAATCCAGACAATGGTCGGTCTCGGGCCTAGATTCTGAATATTTTGCGGTTGATACAGATCGAAGCTTAAATCTTGTAGCGGCTGGTACACAATATTGTTTTGTACCCGAACAGTTTTAGGGGCATAACGATCCATCACTTTTTGTTGTAGGCCCGTAGTCATATTGAAGGCACTGGCAATTAGCCTGCTATTTTGTACGGTATTCTGACAGCCCGCTAACATCATCGAGCTGACCAGCACAAGATTTACCGCGATATATCTCACAATTTCAATTTCCCTATATTGATAAAAATCAAGCGCAGGCAGTTTAACTGAAATGCTCAAAAACCAAAAACTTAATCCAGTTCGTTCTGGCAGCAGAGGTGAAAATCCCCAGTTTTTTGCTCGGATTTATTTGCCCATTTCTTTACAGTTTTATGTGAATAATAGTTGTAATTTAATGAGTTTTTTCATTTTTTTAGGTTTTGCAATTGCACCTGTAGAGTCACTGTGCTATCAATGAATCAGAAGCGAACAATAAACATTTGGAGTAAAAAAATCATGGCCTATCAGCATATTTTAGTTCCGGTAGACGGCTCAGAAATTTCTTTTTCCGCAGTACGACATGCTGCAAAAATTGCCAAAGCATTTGGTGGCCAGCTTTCCCTGATCAGCCTGATTGCAGAAGATCCTTTTACTGAAGCTGATTTCTATTACAGCTCATCTATCATGAAGGAATATTTTGTACAGGCGCATGCCAATGCCAAAAATGCCCTGAAAGAAGCCACTGCGATTGCAGCGACTGAAGGTATTGAAGCTCAGTCACGGATCGTCACAGGTCTGGTCAATGCCGAACACATTGCCAAAACTGCTGATGAAGTAAAAGCAGATCTGATTGTTATGGGTTCTCATGGCCGTAAAGGCTTCCAGAAAATGATTCTGGGCAGCTTTGCACAGGATGTTTTAGGTGCCAGTGAAATTCCGGTTCTGATCGTGAAAAAATAATCAAAGCTTTGCGCATCTTCAAGGTGCGCATTACTCGGTTTTCTATATTTGATTTCAAACCAAACCGTACGTTATGGAGATTCACCCACCTAACCCCTACTCTCCTTACTGCAATAATAAATATCAGGAAGCACCATGAATAATTATGATCATCTTCTCGTAGCACTCGATGAGTCCTCGATTTCCTATGCTGCCGCAGAACATGCCCTCGAACTGGCCAAAGTATTTCATAGCCATGTCACCTTACTCAGTGTCATTGCGGTTGACCCTTTTAAGGGCGTAGATTTTTATAAAGTTGCTCCAGCAGTCACAGATTACTTTATGCATGCAGAACAAAATGCGCTTGATCGCTTAAATGACCTGAAACAGAGCTTTGTTCGTGAAGGCATACAGGTCACGACAAAAATCCTGCATGGTATGGCACCTTCAGAAGGAATCTTACAGGCTGCAAATGAATCACCGACTGATGTCATTATTATGGGTTCACATGGCCGTAAAGGTTTGCAAAAACTCATGCTGGGCAGTGTGGCGCAAAATGTGCTGGCACTTTCTGATATTCCAGTACTGGTGGTCAGACAATAACAGGTATTGATGAAAGCCTGAGCTGAGCAGGCTTTTAGCGAAGCTTTTGATTCAGCTCACTCAAGAAGATTTCTGCATCAAGCTGGCTTTGAAATACTTTCTTGTATTCCCCGACCTGCTGAACAGAATGAGGCGTATATTGAATCGAAATTTCAAGTAAGCCATTTTCAGGATTCTTGCTGACATGTACGGCAATAATATGCTGGCTATTTAAATAAAAACCATCTTCAATTTTCACTAACATATCTTGGACAACCTCTAGTAAGCGAATCTGTAGATCCCTTTACCTAGCTTACAGCTTAATAAATAAATACTCTTTTCCGTATAATCATACTGTAACACCCTTTGGTACTTACTAAGCCTTTAGAGAAATTCAACTGTATTTAAAGCCAGCGTTTGAAATAAACAGGAAATAAAAAACCGGATCAGGTCGATCCGGTTTTTTATGAATATTGATGTTATACGCTGAGCATACTATTGAGTGTCTCAGACACGTTTTTAGATTTAACCAGTGGTTTTAAGGTTTCAAGCTGTGCTTTCACTTCACTGTGTTGCGGCTCAGCAAGGGTGTACCAGCGTGACAATACTTGCAGCAGACGTGAGCCCACAATTGGGTTTTTCTGATCTAGATATTTCGCCAGACCAATAAAATGCTGCACACCAAAGCTCCAGGCATTCACCGGGTTGGCGTTCAGACCACCGCTCACAGCACGGATTCGGTTTGGTACAGCCAGATCATAATCAGGATGCTGGGTCAGATAGGCAATGGTTGCATCGGTTGCTTTTGGATGCGCTGCCTGCACCATAAACCACTGATCTAAAGACAGGGCTTCGTCTTCAAAGCGGTGATAAAAGTCTGCCAAAGCTTCTTTTGCTTGTGGTGCATCGTTCCAGACCAGAACTTTCAGGGCGCCCAAACGTTCAGACATATTACCTGTATGGTACTGTTCATAGGCCAAATCAAAGGCAGATGCATCTCCCTGACGGGCGATCATCGTCAGCATGATGTTTCTTAAAGCACGTACACCCATCGCTTGCGAGAATTCCGATTGCAGATCAGGATCCAGATCAAGATACGTCTCTTTGGCTGTTTCACCAAAGGCACGGGCCAGTGTATGCAGCAAAGCCTCACGCTTTTCCTGAATCAGAACCGGATTATAGTCCTGATCAATACGGCTGCCCAAATAACCTTCAGACGGTACATCAAACAGACGTGATGCCAACAGCGGATCTTTTTCAATCACACCCGGCAAGGTATTCAACATCGCCGCGATATAAATATCCGCAGGCTGATCATCTAGCAAGATACGCTCTAATAACGTTTGAGTGGCTTGCCACTGGTTAAAACCATTGGTCTCATATTGCAGCAGGAAGGCCAATTCTTGTTCTGAATAGTCAAAGTCCAGATTGACTGGCGCAGAAAAATTACGCAACAAGGACACCACCGGTTTGCTGCTTATGCCGCTAAATTCAATCGTGGCTTGTTCCTGATCAAACAGATACACCCCATCTTTCACGCCATTTTCAAAGAGTGCTTCAGAGTTCAACTTTAACTGCTCACCGGTTTCGGCATCAAACAGCGCCAAAGCCACTGGAATAGGTACCGCTTTCAGATTCGGATATTTGGCATGGGTTTTCAGGCTTTGCTTCAAGCTAAGACGATAAGTTTGCATTTCAATATCATATTCGGCTTTTACTTCAAGTTTCGGTGTACCCGGCTGGTTATACCAGGTCAGGAAGTTGGATAGATCCACCCCTGAACCTGCGGTGAGCGCGGCCACCCAGTCTTCCACCGTTACCGCCTGACCATCATGACGGCGGAAATACTCATCGGTACCTTGGCGGAATTTGTCCTTGCCCAGCAAGGTCGCCATCATGCGGTTAATTTCCGCCCCTTTTTCATACACGGTTGCGGTATAGAAGTTGTTAATTTCGACAAAATGATCCGGGCGTGGTGGATGGGATAGCGGGCCAGAATCTTCCGGGAACTGATGTGCCTTCAGAACCGCCACATCATCAATACGCTGTACCGCAGCCGACTGTAAATCTTCCGAGAAAGACTGGTCACGGAACACGGTCAAGCCTTCTTTCAAGCAGAGCTGGAACCAGTCACGGCAGGTAATCCGGTTACCAGTCCAGTTATGAAAATATTCATGGGCAATCACCGACTGTACCCGCATGATCGCAGCATCAGTGGTAAATTCTTCATCGGCGAGCACACATGAGGTATTGAAGATATTCAGACCTTTGTTTTCCATGGCACCCATATTAAATGCACTGGTGGCCACGATCATGTAATTGTCAAGGTCATATGGCAGGCCATAATGCTCTTCATCCCAACGCATGGAATGTTTAAGCGCTTCCATGGCAATCTTGCATTTTGGAATATCTTTTTCTTCTGCATAGATTTCCAGTGCCACATTGCGGCCTTCTGACGTGACATAGGAATCTTTCATCACCGCCAAGTCACCAATGACACAGGCGAACAAATAACTTGGCTTTTTGGTCGGGTCCTGCCAGATGGCGTAATGACGGTTGGCATCAACTTCACCAGTTTCCAGCAGGTTACCATTGGCGAGTAAAACAGGATATTTCTTGTCTGCTTCGACACGTGTGGTAAAGACCGACAACACATCCGGACGGTCTGGATAGAAGGTAATTTTACGGAAACCTTCTGGCTCATTTTGGGTTACAAACAGATCTGAACTGGCCTGATACAGACCTTCCAGCATAGTATTGCTTTCCGGATGAATTTTCACCACGATTTCAAGCAATACCTGATCAGGTGCATTGGCAATCAGCAGTTGCTCAGCATCCAGGTTGTAATCACTGGCATTGAGTTGTTGACCATTTAACTGAATCGATTGCAGTTCCAGATCTCGTCCGAGCAAGACCAGATCACCGGCAGTTTGACGCTGCATCTGCAGTTTGCTGCTGACCAGCGTATGATCCGCATAGACCTGAATATTCAGCTCGATAGAATCGACGATAAAGGAGGGTTTTTGGTAGTCTTTTAAATAAATGGTTTGATCCGCTTCGATCACCGGGTTTGCCGCAATATTCATGTCCTGTCCTAATCTTTATCTTATTCGACATTGTTCATGTCAAAATCATACGCCAAGTTTTAAACGCTGTCTGTGCATTTGTATTGTTCGCTCTAATATGGGCATTGTACGCACCACTTTCAATGCATTTTGCCTAATTGTGCAGCATTCGATTAAGCTTAAGAAATATCTATGCCAAATAAACAGCCAGAATCATAATTTCTTACATTATTATAAATATTTGATTTAAAGATATATATTGATATCCAAATTACACTTCACAAATACAGATTAAAAAATAAGCACACTTCTTGCTAGAGTTAAGCTGTATTTCCCCGCCCTTAAAATTAAAGAATAATGATAACCATGAGGTGAGCCATGTACTTAAAAAAACATATTGTACGAATGGAAAATATCAAAACCCTGCAAACACTGGATCAGGCCAATATTGACCATAAAGTCATTGCACTCTTGATGAGCTGTGAAGGTATTCCGCTTCAGGCACATGAAGTGACTGCCATTCTCAACAGCTACGATGCCCTCGGTACCAAGAAAGTTCCATCTAAAAAAGTTCAAGCCTTAATTCACGCCAAACATCGCGGACAGCAAGATGAAACCTTACCATGCCCAGTCTAAAACCCGTCATTTCATGTTTTTAAGATCAGAGCTACTTCCGTAGCTCTTTTCATGTGCGCGTGTATTTTTTGCTGACGTAAAATAGCATCAGTCAACTACATTTGCCTCGCATCAGCGGTGTATAATCAAATGCCCGTCCATTCTAAAGTTGCTCGCGCCCATGGTATTCAGTGTTCTGCAAAAACAGCTTGATGAAAGCACCCACTGCCCGCTATGTAAGGCATCGATGTATTGGATTGAGGCGGAACAGTATGATCAGGAGATGAGTTACCATGAATGCAGCCATTGCCAGCATCAGCTTCATCCGGATCAAAAAAATAATTGTTATTGCGCACAGTGTCTGGCCCAACGTAAACGCATGCTCAAGGAAGTCCGTTTACAGGAAAATCGTCTCTATCATAAAAAACAGGACCGGCCGGTTCCTGAGCTCAATCAGCTCAGTTTTATCAATAAACTGTTTCTACTTTCGATTTTAGATGAACAAGTACAGGAATATAGCCAGCACCGCGAATATATCGACTGGCATCAAATTCGCTATTTTTCCATCAGTCCGAACTATCTGTTTCAACATGGTCTGGTCAAAAATATGCTCAGAGAACAGATTTTAATTCCCAAAGATGTGCAACAGGAAAATCAGCACTATTATATTAATGTACGTCTGGATGGCTATTCTGAACCGAGCCTGTTCAGCATTACCCAGCAACTACGCAACTGGTTTTATCAGAACCTGAGTCAAGGTGTGCCCTTTAAAAGTGCAGATGAAGTCAAAGATGCCCTGTATTGTCTGCTATATGAGGAGATCATTCAGTTTGCGCAATTTTACTGTCGTAGCTGGAATGTGCAGATTGCCGGAAATCAGAGCTTTCAGACCTTTTGCTATCGCCTTTTAGATGTCTTGGCAGTGGGACAGATTTATTATCTGGTACAGACCGCACTGGAATATCTATATAAGCAAAAAGCGCTTAAGCCACGCAATGAAAATTTTATTAATACCAATCTGCTGAAAAAAACCTTACAACAGTATCGGGAACGTTCTGTCACGGAAAAATGGGAAACCTCTACCCTGCCACGCCCGCCACAACTGGCCTTCAGCAAGATGAGTGAAATCCTGTTTTATCGCTTCCTGGGTTATGATGAGAATATTTTCTTTCAGCCGGTCTGGCGCTCATGGCATAAAATTGAACCGCGCCTGAAATTTTATTCGCAGAAACGTTGTATGCACTGCGGTTCACAGGAACTTTCGGTGGATTATGATGCCAGTGACTATGTCAGCCTGTTCTGCCGTAGCTGTAAGCATCAGGACCATTATTTTACCCGTTGAGCGAAGATACGACTTAGATTCCTTTTTGACAGATGATCATTATGAATACTTCTACGCAAGCACTACAGCACACGCTTCTGGATCAAATCTGCGAGGCATGGTTAAAGTTACAGCAACATCAGCCATTGGTACATATCATGACCAATGCCGTGGCCAGTAATTATGTGGCCAATGTGGTGCTGGCTGCCAATGCTTCCCCCGCCATGATCGATAATCCTTTTGAGGCCGAAAGCTTTGCCAAAATTGCAGCTGCGATCAATCTCAATCTGGGTACACCGACCACCGAACAAGTACAGGCCATGCACATTGCTGCGGAAACGGCACATCGTCTGAAAAAACCGTGGGTACTGGATCCGGTTGGTTATGGAACGGTACTGCATTGGCGCTCGAATACGGTAGATCAGTTACTCAATTCCCATCCGACAATTTTACGGGGCAATGCCTCTGAAATTGGTGCTTTGGCCGGCAAGCGGATCGAATCCAAAGGTGTGGACAGTACCATCAATAGTGCCGATGTTTATTTACAGGCACAAAGCTTATTGGCGCATTGTGACTGTGTCGCGATTTCCGGTGAATCTGATTACATCATTTCCAGAGATTATCCGGTAATACAGGTATCAGGCGGATCATATTTACAACCGCGAGTCACGGCCACCGGTTGTGCACTTGGTGCACTGATTGCAGCCTATAGTGCTGTAAGTTCTCCCGCAATCGCAGCACTCGCTGCACATGTGCATTTTGCAATTGCAGGTCAACGGGCTTTTGAACGTGCGCCACAGCTTGGCAGTTTTAATGTGGCTTTTTTGGATGAAGTCCATCAACTTAATACTGAAAGCATCCGACAATACGCCAACTTTCAAATTTTGCCGGGAGCAGTTTAGTTTGCTAACAGCTTTAAGGGATGTTTGCAGGTTTGCATAGACCTGACACCCCACTTTTAGCTGTACATCGCTCACATTTTCTACTAATTTCTGAAGAGATAGGTTGTTTCTGAATCCTACGCTGAAACTATTTTGAGCATAATCGGTGGTTAACTGAACAGGCTTCATATAACTTAATGTAATTTATCTACCGATTTCCGCCAAAGAGATCAAAATTTTGTTTGATCTGTTTTTGCATGATCCAACTGAAATCATATGAATTATAATTTAATTATCCAGCAGGATTTGAATGTTACTTTTAAGCTTTAATTAACAGGCTCTATTGATCAATATCCAGTATGTGATTCTGCTTATGCTACATTACGAATCTGGCTTTTAGACTTAAAACTCTAGTGCAATATCAAGCCATTCAGCTCAATATCCAACTTGAAGGATAGTCTGCATCGAATGATAAAAAATCTGTCTGAACAATGACCTCACTTTGTTTTAATAAGGACAATTGAGAAAAGATGCATTAAAAAAAGTCAGCTGCCACTAGAGCAACTGACCTTCAAGATTTGAACAAAGCAAGTGTTTAAGCCGCGTAATGAATACTGACTGATTTGATACGATTGCTTTCAATTTCAGTGACTTTGAACTGTACACCTTGATAATCCAATTCAGTACCGACTTCGACCACACTGTTGGTTTTATCCAGAATCAGACCCGCAACACTGATATAACCAGCATCTTCATCAATCAGATCAATCATGCCGAGTTCAAGCTCAAGCTGATACAGATCCAGCATACCTGAAGCGATCCAGTGGGAATCGTCAATTCTGACCAAATCAAGTTGTTCGTCTGCATCCGGGAACTCACCGGCAATGGCTTCAAATACATCTAGTGGTGAGATCAGACCCTGTACATTACCAAACTCGTCGCTCACCAAGACCAAAGAGCCTTTAGAGGTACGCAAAGTATTGATCGCATCAATAACTTTCATCTTTTCAAAGATATAAATTGGACGATGGCGTTTGATCAGGGCTTTTAACTCTTCCGGTTCTTCCAGCACATCCAGTAATTCCTTGGCGCGTACGATGCTAATCACCTTATCCAGGCTGCCACGACATACCGGAAACAGGCTGTGGGGAACAGATAGAATTCTTTCACGGATCTGTTCCGGGCTATCCTCTAGATCGACCCATGAAATCTGACTGCGCGGTGTCATGATCGAAGCGACTGAACGCTCTGCAAGGGTCAATACCCCGCCAATCATGTAACGTTCTTCATCTGCAAAGGCTTCTTGAGCTTCATTTTTGTCAGTATCAGTGGTTTCCAGCTTGCCGCCCATTAACTTCAAAATGGAATCAGCCGTACGATGACGCAAAGGAATCTTAGATTCATGCTTTGCTGCATTACGCTGGCCGAACTGGTTGAACGCTTCGATCAAGATCGCGACACCAATACCCGAATAGATATAGCCTTTTGGAATGTGGAAACCAAAACCTTCTGCAATCAGACTGATACCAATCAAAAGCAGGAAGCTTAGACACAGAATCACCACGGTTGGATGACGGTTTACAAAACTGGTCAATGGTTTCGATGCCAGTAGCATTACACCCATCGCAACAATCATTGCAGCCATCATGACGTAAATATTGTCGACCATCCCAATTGCAGTAATCACTGAATCTAAAGAAAATACAGCATCTAAAACCACAATTTGGGCAACAACAGCAGTGAAACTTGCATAAACCACCTTAGTGGTCAATTTGACTTCAGGCTTACCTTCTATCTTTTCATGTAACTCTGTGACGGCTTTATACACCAAGAACAAGCCACCAAATAACAAGATCAAGTCCCGACCAGAGAAGGTCCAGTCAAACAGGGTGATCAGCGGCTGAGTCAAAGTGACCAGCCAAGCAATGGCAAACAACAGGCCCAGACGCATCAATAATGCGAGTGAAAGACCGATGACACGAGCTTTATCACGTTGTTCAGGAGGAAGTTTTTCAGCCAGAATGGCAATAAAGACTAGGTTATCAATACCTAAAACGATTTCAAGAATAATAAGAGTAATTAAACCTACCCAAATTCCGGGATCTAATAAAAATTCCATTAGAGAACTACCCCGTTCGAGTAAGCTAGAAATAGAGATGGAAGATCAACGCACGGCGAGGGATCCATTAAATTTAACCTATGTAACTTAAGACCATTCCATTATGCATAAACTGAGTATTTTGTAATGTATTAATTTATAAAAAAATTACATGATTATGATTTTCCTTAGACTTTTTTCATTAATCAGTGTGTATAAAACGCATTAAACTTAATTTTTTCTTCACAAATTATTTTACTTTAATTAAAAATATGCAGTAATTACCATTCATTAGCTCAACCACTTTTAAAGTGAACTAAAAATTCAGCCATCAAATATATACCGATTAAAAAAGCAATCAGTTAAAATAGGGCTTGAATTTTTTGATGGGGAAATTCCTCCGCATAACTGCATAGATCCATCAGCAAAATTGTCTGGTTGATTAAAATCAGAGTGATTGCATTTTGGCCGATAAGCGAATCATGCTGTCGAATGACAAACGATTGCGGAAAATGATTCCGCCTCAGAAATATACAATTAAGTATTAATTTTACACAAAATATTATTGCCTTTCATCCGATTTAAAATGGCCATTCTCTGTCCTGAATCAGCGCATATGCAGAACTGCTCGACTTCTGGGGCTATTAAGAAAAACTAAAAAGTGCAATCTCTTTAACATTTTTAAAATAAAGGTTGAAACATGCATAAACTTTTTCATAAAATGGACGGGCCCTAGAAAAATAAATACAAGGAACATTTCATGACTAAGAAATATGCAAAATTTTTACCGTGTACGGAAGAATTTAATTTAGAAAACTTTCCCTATTATTGGGTTACTCAGGTTCATGCTCAATATGTACTTAATGTCGATCACGCACTTAAAAAATATGGTGTCGACAATTCGCGCCGCCGTATCCTTCTTGCCTTAAAATCCAAACCGCGTGCGAGTGTATCCGACTTATCAGAGATGGTCGTATCTAAAATGTCGACCACCACTAAAATTGTTTATCGCTTAAAAGATGAAGGTCTGGTCGAGACCTATTCATGCGAAGATGATGCACGGATTACCCGGGTATTCCTGACTGAAAAAGGCATGCAAATGACACATAAGATCAACGATCTGACCAATGTGGTACTTGAGCAGTCTTTCGAAGGCCTGACCCCTTTGCAAATTGAAAAAACCATGGAAAGTTTACGTCATATTTTTAAAAATCTGGCTCGTTAAAAGTCTTACTTTTTATTTTTAAATAGACGCTGGTAAATTGGCATACTTTCAATAATAAATAATTTATCAGAACTTTCTAAGAATCAAAAAAGTTCAGTTGCGGGCTGACTTTTTTGATTTTTTCTTTTGGCACATGCGAACATTCAAACTCTTCTTCCGGAAAGCCCTGTACAAAACCACGAATATCCGGATGACGCAATGTCAGCCATTCTTGCAGTCGCTCATGCGGGATCACGATAACCGAACGTTTGATGTTTCCAGGCTCATGAAATTCTTTCATCATCGGATGGTCGATGGCATCCATGGTGATCATACTGGCAGAGCGTACAATTTCTCCCTGAATCCGGGCAATCTCGTAGACTGCGGCTATGAAAGTCGCCTGACCATCTTTACGTCTTACTCCCCAACGCTGCGGTTTATTGTCAAAATATTTGGACTCATAAAACTCTGATACCGGAATAACGCCAAAATGACATTTGGCCGTGGCTTCAGCAAAAGTGGGTTTCTGCAATAAAGTTTCATTTCTGGCGTTATAGGTCTTGGTTCCTATACTTTTGTCTTCTGCCCATTTCGGAATGAGGCCAAAATTCACCGAGCGCCATTCCAACCCTTGAACGGACTGGAATAAAAGTGGTGCAGCATAATTGGGATAGACTTCTTCTGGATATTCAAAAGGAATGTCTGGCAATCCCAGATCATGCAATTGTTTTAAGCTTAAAGGTTTAAAGTTGGCGCACATGGCTCATACATGTAAATCATTCGTCTATGAGATTATAGCCTGCTGCCAACTCTAAACCTGTAATATTGATATAGATTTGAGTATCATGAATTCGGTATAGTCAACCAGTGTGTCCGGGTAAACTCCTCAAAAATCCAGCGACCATTAAAACGTCCGAGTCCTGAGTTTTTCTCGCCGCCAAAGGGTGCATTAGACTGATCTGCAACACTGATCCCGTTAATATGGGTCATGCCAATATCCAGTTGTGCCGCAAAAGCGCTGCCGCGTTCGATATTTGATGTACAGACTGCACTGGACAAACCGAACTCTGTTGCATTGGCTAGATTTAAAGCATGGGCCTCATCACGTGCTTTTAAGATCGGTAAAATCGGACCGAAGCTTTCTTGTTGTGCTAAATCAGAATCGGCTGCGACGTTAATGAAAATATGCGGATAGACCAGATTTCCTTCAATTCCGCCCTCATATACCAGCTGTGCGCCCTGCTCGCTGCCTGTCTGAATGATCTGTTGATGCTTTTTGACCTGACTCCGATTAATGATCGGCCCGATGATGGTATCTTCCAGATTCGGATCGCCCACTGGAATCATTTTGACCCGATCCAGAAGCTTATCCACATAAGCATCATGAATAGATGCATCGATAACAACCCGATTGGTGCTCATGCAAATTTGTCCCTGATGCATAAAACGCCCCATCAAGGTCAGTTCAACCGCCAGATCAAGGTCGGCATCATCCAGAATCACCAAGGGTGCATTGCCGCCCAGTTCCAGTGCCAAACGTTTGATTCTGGAACTGGCCAGAGCTTTACTGCCGACACTTTTCCCCACTTCAGTCGAGCCGGTAAATGAAATCATTTTTGGGACTGGATGTTCTACAAAATAGTCACCAATTTCACTACCGGAACCGGCAACAATGTTTAATGCACCTGCGGGCAAACCGGCCTCTTCAAATAGCTTGCCAATTAATGTACCGCCAGTCACCGGCGTATCACTGGCTGGTTTCAAGACAACCGTATTGCCACAGGCAATCGCTGTCGCCACTGAACGCAAGGACAGATGAAATGGAAAGTTCCATGGGCTGATGACTGCAATCACGCCTAAAGGTTTACGCAAGACCAAACTTTTCCGTACTGGATCTTTGCTTTCGAGCTGTTCAGTTTTCAGCTGATCTGGAAATGCCAGACTTTCGTGAATAATCCCCAAGGCAGCATCTACCTCAAGGCCGGCTTTAATGCGCGTACTGCCTGATTCAATAATCAGCCAGTCAATGATTTCTGCACGGCGCTGCTGAATAATATTAATTAAATTTTGCAATACTGTTTTACGGACTTCAATGGAATTCAAAACACCCTGTTGAAAAGCCTGTTCTGCTGCCGTATACGCACTGTCTACATCGACAGAGCTGGCAGCTGCAAGACTCATAATTTCGGTTTGGGTAAAAGGATTGATATTTTTTATGATTTTGGTTGAAGTTCCATGTTGCCACTGACCATGAATAAACTGCTGGTCTAAGTCCTGATATACCGTCATCATTTTATTGTTCCTCGCAAGCTTTGCTCCACTTTAAGAGTTCAACTGAAAAATTTCTAGTCAGAAAGACAGCCGCTTACCATTAGACAATAAAAAAGCCTCCGAAGAGGCTTTTTTAAGTTAGACGGGATTAGTCACCTGTATAACCTTTTAACTTTAAACGTGCTGCATGTAAAAGTGGCTCGGTATAACCTGATGGCTGTTCACCACCTTTAAAGATCAGGTCAGACGCTGCCTGGAATGCAATATTGTTGGCAAAGTCTGCAGACATTGGCGTATACAACGGATCATTGGCATTTTGCTGATCTACAATTTTCGCCATACGCTGCATCACTTCTTCTACTTGCTCACGGCTTACCACACCATGACGCAACCAGTTCGCCACGTGCTGTGAAGAAATACGTAGAGTCGCACGGTCTTCCATTAACCCGACATCGTTGATATCGAGTACTTTAGAACAACCTACACCTAAGTCTACCCAGCGAACTACATAGCCCAAGATCCCCTGACAGTTATTTTCAAGTTCTTTGGTTTTCTCTTCTTCAGACCAGTTAGTGTCTGTTGCTAATGGTGGCGTTAACAAGTCATCTAGTGACAAGGCTTCAGTTGCCAATAACTCTTGCTGACGATCCGCAACATTAATCTGATGATAGTGAATCGCGTGAATTACCGCACCTGTTGGTGATGGCACCCATGCACAGCTCGCACCTGCTTCCGGATGTTCAGTTTTGGTTTTATACATGTCGAGCAACATGTCTGGTTTTGGCCACATGCCTTTACCGATTTGCGCTTTGCCACGTAAACCTGCTTGCAGACCGATCATCACGTTACGGTTTTCATAAGCCGGGAACCAGATCTGACCTTTGACTTCGCCTTTACGTACGAATGGGCCTGCTTCCATAAAGGTATGGATTTCGTCACCGGTACGGTCCATGAAGCCTGTATTGATGAAAATAGTACGGTCTTTGGCTTGTGCAATACAGTTCTTCAGGTTTACAGAAGTACGGCGCTCTTCATCCATAATCCCGATTTTTAAAGTTTTTGCAGGCAAACCCAGTACCTGTTCCGCACGTTCAAACAATTCAACGGCAAATGCCACTTCTTCAGGACCATGCATTTTTGGTTTAACGATATACATTGAACCTTGACGCGAGTTCTTAATGGTATTTTCACCTTTGATGTCGGCAAAAGACAACAAAGGTGTAATCAAGGCATCCATGATGCCCTCAAAAATCTCTGCACCATCGACCAGAATGGCAGGGTTTGTCATCAAATGACCGACATTACGCAGCAACATCAATGAACGACCATGAACCTTGGTTTCACCACCTTCCACATTTTTGAAAGTACGGTCTGCATTCAGTGTACGGGTAACTGTTTTACCATTTTTCTGAATGGACTCTTCTAAAGTGCCTTTCATCAGACCTAACCAGTTACGATAGCCTTCCACTTTTTCTTCAGCATCAACCGCCGCAATCGAGTCTTCCAAATCCTGAATGGTGGTAACTGCAGCTTCAAGAACTACGTCTTTTACGCCAGCGGCATCAGTCTGGCCAATCGGGCTCGTTGCATCAATTTGCACAATAACGTGCAGACCGTTATTTTTAAATACGATTTCAGTCGGTGCTGACGCTTCGCCATTGAAGCCAACAAATTTAGCGCTATCCGCAACAGTCGTTGTAGAACCATCTTTTAATGTTACAACCAGTGCGTTGCCATCAACTGCATATTGAGTTGCGTCTGCGTGTGAACCTTGTGCCAATGGGAAAGTTTCGTCAAGGAAATTTTTCGCAAATGCGACAACTTTTTCACCCCGTTTCGGGTTATAGCCTTTGCCTTTTTCAGCGCCATCTTCTTCAGAAATGACATCGAAACCGTAAAGCGCATCGTACAAAGAACCCCAACGTGCGTTAGCTGCGTTGAGGCAGTAACGTGCATTACGTACCGGAACGACCAGCTGTGGGCCTGCCAGTACAGCGATTTCTTCATCTACGTTTTCAGTGCTGATCTGGAAATCTTCTACTTCTGGTAACAAGTAGCCAATTTCAGTCAAGAAAGCTTTGTAAGCTTGTAATTCAAATGTGTTATTGCGGTGCCATTCATCGATTTTCGCTTGAATGTCATCACGCTTAGCCAAAAGTGCTTTATTTTTAGGGCTAAGATCAACAACGACTTGTTCAAAGTTTTTCCAGTAAGTTTCACTATCCAAACCAGAACCTGGTAGTGCTTCATTTTCGATAAAATCGTAAAGTTCTTTAGCAATCGCTAACTTGCCTTTTTGAATACGTGCAGTCATTGTCTTTCCTGATATTGCTACTTTTTATACAAGAGATTCTAGTATACCGATTAAAATCTAGCTGAATAGTATTATCAAATTGCTAAATACTGAGCATTTTTCATAATATGAGTACCCTCATAAACATATCAGACGTCGCTCAGCCGCATTGAGATATCATTCTGCTAAATACCCTAATGACAGTGTATAAAGTTTTCGAAATGTAGAAATTAGACTTAAGTTCAGATTTTCGAGTAAAAATTATGCATTCTAGTTATACACGATCATATTTAGATCAAGATTAAGCCATGTTTGGCCCTAGTTGTCGATCAATTACCTGCTTATTTTTATAAAAAAGCGCCAGTCAATGACCAGCGCTTTTATTCTGCTTCCTACTCACTCGAGATAGTTTTCTGAATCTGACGATGTTCAGAATTCAGATATTCATCCGACTGCATTTCCAGTAAACGTGAACGCGTCCGTTCAATTTCAAAGACCAGTTTTTCACCTTGGTAAATATCAATAATATTGTCTTCCGAGGTCAATAACAGTTTGACACCACGGTCATAGAACTCATCGACCAGATAAATAAAACGGCGCGTCCCATCATTGAGGAAATCGGTCAGGTGCGGCACATTACTGACTAAAACCGTATTATAAATATTGGCAATTTCAATAAAGTCAGCCGGGCTACGTGGTTTTAGACACAGCTCAGAAAACTCGCACCACAATACATCTTCGGTATGTGACACAGTTTCCACAATACGGTTATTGATGATAATCGGCTCTTCAGAGCAGGTTTGCGTCTGAGTCAAAGCGCTGAAACGTTGCGCAATCCAGTTTTTATGATCATGGGTTAATGGGAATTTGAATAACTGCGCCTGTTTTAATACGCGTAAACGGTAATCGACGCCGGCATCGACGTTTAACACCACACAGTTTTTCTTGACCAGTTCAATCGTCGGCAGGAAACGGTCACGATGAATCCCGTTTTTATACAAACCATCTGGGGCAATGTTCGAAGTTGCAACCAAAGTAATCCCGCGTTCAAATAGTTTCTGGAACAGATCACTCAGAATCATGGCATCGGTGACATTGGATACAAAGAACTCATCGAAACAGATAATCACCGCGTCTTTATAAATCTGATCCGCGACCAGATCCAGCGGATTACGCTGCCCAGAGAGCTTATTTAATTCACGATGCACATGCTGCATAAAGTGGTGAAAATGCATCCGGGTTTTACGGCGAAATGGAATCGAATCATAAAACTGATCCATTAACCAGGTTTTGCCACGACCCACACCACCCCACATATACACGCCATTGGGAGAAGTCTGACGGCGAAAACGGCGAAAGGCTTTTTTCGAGGCCTTAAAACGCTGAATCAATTCCAGCCAGACACGATTCAGTTCATGTACTGCCATTGCCTGTGCATCATCAGGCATAAACTGTCCCGAAGATATTGCTTGTGCATAACGTTCTGCAGGAGAAATCGGACTAAAGGCGGTGCTGTGCTGTGAATTAAAATCAGACATAGAATTTCGTACTATTTGGGATCAATTTAATTATAGCGGAGTTTAATCAACACACTATAACACTTTGGCATAAACAAGCTTAGGCTATTTCACATATTGCCGAGGGCTTTGCCCAAACCAGCGTTTAAAGGCATGGTTAAAAGCAGCCGGCTCAGAATAGCCCAACAACTCTGCAATCATTTCAATTGAATACTGTTTATATTCAATCAATCGCAAAGCCTTATCTTTAATAATGTCTTCGCGAATCTGTTTATAACTGGTATCGCACTGCTGTAACTGATGCCGCAAGGTTCGCTCCGGAATATTTAGCGCCTGCGCAGTTTCGGCCATGCTCGGCATCAAACCACTTTGTATTTCCAGATAATCCTGAACGCGCTGCACCACTGTCGGTGTCTGCTCATCCTGTTGCAAACGTTGCAATTCAGCAAAACACTTGGCTTCATACAGCGCAAAGGTCACCGTATCCGCAGAGGGAATTTTAATATCCAGAACTGCTTCATCAAACCAGAATGCCGCACTTGGTGCATCGAACTGAACCTGTGTCCCATAATAATCATGATAGACTTTTAAGGTGTTCGGCTCTTGCGGATGGGCAAATGGTAACTCGATCCGTAAATCAGGTTTGGACAGGCCCATCATTTTGTAAATATCACGGATAAACTTGAAAGTTCCCGAAATCTCCGCCTGTGCCAGCAACACACCCAAACCATCTTCCAGATTTTTCGGTCGATAACACAGCGCGCTATGATGCTCGCTTTGTTGCAAACCCAATTGTCCTGTCAAATGCGTCAACTGTTGAAAGCGGATCACCTGATGCAGCGCATCACGTACCGTCGGACTGGTAACCAGTAACATCAACAACGGACCATAACCTGCCAATGCATAATGCTGGCCAATCAATAATCCCTGCTCAGCTTCGATTTCCTGCCCTACCACCTTAAGTACATCATGTTCCAAACTCGGATGAATAATCGAGCCAGGATCAAAGGCATCGACACGCAGTCCAATGTTTTGTAGCTTCTGATCGACGTCTATGCCCGCCTTTCGCATCCCTTGAATCAAATACATTAGACTGAGAACAGAACGTTTCATAACCATACAAATACAATGTGATAGTCTTAGTTGTACTATAAAAATAAGTGTACTGCTATTGCCGTTTAGATCAATTTTAGGTCTAATCTTTTATCAGTGAATGATGATAATAATCTCTTATTAAAATAAGCAAGGAATGCAATGATGCTGGAAAATACAAGTGCCACCCGCTCGCCACCCTTTACCAAAGTCGCCATTATTGGCGCCGGTTTTGGCGGTATTGCCATGGCAATACGTTTACAGCAGCAAGGCATCCATGATTTTATTCTGCTGGAAAAAGGCCATGAATTTGGTGGAACCTGGCGAGACAACCAGTACCCTGGCGCAGCCTGTGATGTGCAGTCACATTTATATTCCCTCTCATTCGCTCCGAAAAGTAACTGGTCAAAACGCTATGCCGAAGCACCCGAGATATTTTCCTATATTCAGGATCTGGTAAACGATTATAAGCTGCGTGCGTTCTGCCGCTTAAATACTGAAGTCCTTTCAGCGCATTACCAGGCAGAGCGCTGTCTGTGGCAATTGCAGTTACAAGATCAAACTATCCTGGAAGCCCAATTTGTCATATTTGCTTCAGGGCCTTTACATATTCCCCAGATTCCACCTATCCCCGGTATTGAGAAGTTTCAAGGGAAAGTCTTTCATTCTGCACAATGGGATCATGCTTATGATTTAAATGGCAAAAATGTCGCATCGATTGGCACAGGTGGCAGCGCCATTCAATATGTTCCGGAAATTGCCCCACAATGCAAACAACTCTATGTCATGCAACGTACTGCAGCCTGGATCATTCCTCGCGATGAACGTGTCTATCACCCTCTCGAAAAGACACTATTTGAAAAATATGACTGGTTCCGAAAACTGCACCGTGCCCGCTTATATTGGTCAAATGAATCGCGGGTCATCCCCATCGTTAAACCCGGAATCATGAAATACACCCAGAAACTGGCAGAACTGTTCATCAAATACCAGATTAAAGATCCTGAGTTAGCTCAAAAACTCACTCCGGATTACATCATGGGTTGTAAACGAATTCTGGTTTCTAATAGCTATTTCCCGACTTTTAACCGCAGGAATGTAGAACTGGTGACTGAAAAGATTCAGGAACTCACTGAAAATAGCATCATTACCCAAGATGGTCAGGAACGGCCAATTGACTGTCTGATTTATGGCACCGGGTTCATTACCGATCCACGCATCTATATGAAGAATTTTCAATGTACTGGGCTGGATAATCTACAGCTCAATGACGTCTGGAAACAGGGGGCTGAAAGTTATTATGGAATTTGCATGAAAGGTTTCCCAAACCTATTTCAGTTACTGGGCCCAAATACCCTATTGGCACACAACTCTGTGATTTTTATGATTGAGGCACAAGTTGACTATATCTTACAGCTCATGCAGCGGGTCGATCAATCACATAGCGATGCCATTATGGTCAAAGAGCAGGCGCAAGATACATTTAATCAGCAGGTGCAACATATGTTTGAACAGACCGTATGGCAATCTGGCTGTGTCAGCTGGTATCAGCAGGAAGGTGGCAAGAATTTTGCCCTATGGCCGACTTATACCTGGAAATACTGGCTGAAAACCAAGAAACCCAATACCGCAGATTATCGATTATTCAATAAAGTTAGCTAAAAGCTTTTCACCATCTAGCATCAAGCGATGGCATAATTTAAAGATAATTTTTTCAATCTATTAAACTTATGCAATCGCTTTGGCTCATCTTTCAGCTTCTTCTCTGTTTGGCACTCGGTTTTGCTTTGGCGAAACGGATTCCAGTATCGATGATTAAAATCTGTTTCAAGCTCTTACCTTATTTTAGCTATGTGTTACTGATTGCGATTTCCTTTGAATTCTCACAGCTTGTGGATGAATTACAGCATCCCCTACAGATTCTGAGTACATCCATCAGCATTGCCTTTCTGACATCACTCGGTGCTTTTGCTATTTGCTATTTGCTGTTCAAGTGGGCTGGTTTTCTTCCCAGTTCAGGCAGAGTATCCCTTGATCTGGTAATTAAATCCTTACTGAATATGAGTTATGCTTTTTTGGCACTCGCAGGCGGATACTTTTTACATGCTGGCTTGACTCTGTTTGATTTATCCTTGCACATTAGCACCTGGCATTTGTTACTGATATTTATGTTTTTCATTGGTTTAGATCTGGCTTATTCGCCACTGGATCGTTCTTGGTTAAATATCAAAATTCTTCTGGTTCCAATCGGTTGTATCTTCGGTTCATTATTCGCAGTTATGCTGTATTCATTCTGGAACACACAGATTGGCCTGAAAGATTTGATCATGCTGTCACAAGGCTATGGATTTTACTCAATGTCAGGCGTTGTCGTGACCGAGCTTCGAAATGCAGAACTCGGCAGCATTGCACTAATGAATGACCTGTTTAGAGAAATTTTTGCCATCTTACTGATGTATTGTATGGGCTGGAGATATCCAAGATCGGCCATTTCCGCAGCGGGTGCAACTGCAATGGATGTGACTTTACCGATGGTTAAGCAGGCATGCGGTCACGATTTTATTCCGCATGCTATGGTCAGTGGATTTATTTTGTCATTGTTAGCACCAGTCATGGTGAGTGTACTGGCAGCGATTTAATTGCTTTATTGCTTTCTCAATCCCCCTAAGTCTCTCTTTTCTAAAGAGAAACTTTCCTTCCTGACTAAGTTCTAAAGCAGGATTTTAAAACGAAGCACAAGCAAGAAAGGCTGACTAAAAACTTAAATCAATATCACTTAAGGCATCGCCTACTGTTTCAATAACATCCGAAGCAAGGCTGATGGCATCAGATGCCAAACTGACCACATCGATCCCCGTTGTCCAATCTGCTGAGCTTGCCTGCTGTTGTTGCTGTTCTTGTTGCCTAAGCTGTTCCGCCTGTTGAACATTTTGAATCACGTCATTCTGTTCTTTTTCTAATTGTGGTTCAGATGAAGTCATCATTTTTCCTTTTTATTTTATAACCATTTTTTTCAATAGGCGGATTCAAGCGGCAAGTGCAACAGTATAAAAAAAGCCTTTCGACTGAAAGGCTTTTTGTCATTCAAACCATATTAAAGCGTTGCCAAAATATCTTTTAAAGTCTGACGCATATTCTTAGACTGGGTAATAGGACGGCCAATCACCAGATGAGTCGATCCGTCCAGCATCGCCTGTTTCGGTGTCACAATACGCTTCTGATCATCGGCATTTGAGCCTTCAGGACGAATACCGGGTGTTACCAAAGCAAAGTCTTGGCCTAATGTTTCACGTAACATTTTTGCTTCTTGAGCTGAACACACCACCCCGTCCAGGCCACTGTTTTTGGTCAGTTGAGCCAGACGCTTGACATGCTCATTTGGCTCAATATCCAGACCAATATCTTTGAGGTCTTCACGACCCATTGAAGTCAGCACTGTCACAGCAATGAGTTGAGTTTTATAGTTGCCTGCTTGTAAACGCTCCACACAGGTTTCCATCATTTTTCGGCCACCAGATGCATGTACATTCACCATCCATACACCCAAATCAGCTGCCGCGCAGACTGCCTGTGCAGTCGTATTTGGAATATCATGAAATTTCAGATCCAGAAATACATCAAAACCTTTGTCTTGAAGTGCTCTGACAATGATTGGACCTTCATGGGTAAATAACTCTTTGCCCACTTTTAGTCGACACAAGGCAGGATCTAGCTGTTCTGCAATGGCTAAGGCATCAAATTGGCTTTTGGCATCTAGTGCAACAATGATACTCAAGAGATTATCCCTTCAAATAGGCAAAAAATAAGCCCATTATAATGGGCTTTGATTTTCATTGGTAATATCTAATACAGTTTTTTCATGCCGGGTATGGGCTGCTGCTTCAGCGGCCATTAACTTGGCTGTATTCAACTGTTCCTTACGCAGATGTTCAATGTCTTTACGTAATCGCTTGATTTCCCAATTGGTCTGGAAAACCCGGAAGATTTGAACGCCCAATAACAGGCCTAACACGACGCCTAGAGATAGGGTAAGGAGCAGCAATAATCCTAGACGCATTGCAGGAACTTGAGTAAATAACAAGTCCACGGACAATTCGGTACCATTTTGCAAAACCAAAGCCAATGAATAGCCAAACAGCACCAATAAAAGAACGACCAGAACGTAACGCATGAACACCCCGTAAATATTTACAATTATTTATTTGCAGATTCGTTTACAGCATCCCGAAGGGCCTTACCTGGCTTAAAGTGCGGAACTGCTTTTGCAGCCACTTCTACAGATTTACCAGTTTTAGGGTTACGACCCACGCGTGGCTCACGATGATGCAATGCAAAACTACCAAATCCGCGAATCTCGATACGATTGTCAGATGATAAAGCTTCTATCATTTGATCAATCATAATTTTAACCGCTTCTTCCACTAAAGGCTCGGCCAAATGCGGATTTTTTAATGCAATGCGCTCTATTAAGTCAGACTTATTAAGTGCTTCAGTAGTCATCTGCGACCTCTTTAATTATCAAGCTACTTGGGATCTATTTCCCGATAATAACCTGTTTAAATACAAAACGGTAGCGCAATAATTAAATACTACGCTACCGTTTACAGTATTTGTATAAAAAGTATTAGTTAACTTACATTAACAATACAATTCAAACGTCTACTTAGTTGCCCATTTGAGCTTTGATCAGGTCACCAATCGTCTTAGGACCATTGTCTTGACCAGCAGCTGGCGCTGTTTTCAAGTTAGCAACTGCTTCTTTCTCTTCAGCTTCGTCTTTCGCTTTGATAGACAAGTTGATTGCGCGAGATTTACGATCAACGTTGATGATCTTCGCTTCTACTTCTTGACCAACTTCAAGGAACTTAGTTGCATCTTCAACGCGATCGCGGTTGATTTCAGATGCTTTCAGAGTCGCTTCAACTTCGTCAGCTAACTTAACAGTCGCGCCTTTCGCATCAACTGCAGTTACAGTACCTTTAACCAACGCACCGCGTTCGTTAGCAGCAAGGAAGTCATTGAACGGATCGTTGTTCATTTGCTTGATGCCAAGGCTGATACGGTTGCCTTCAGCGTCTACAGAAAGGATAACCGCTTCAACAGTGTCGCCTTTCTTGTAACGACGAATCGCTTCTTCGCCTTGTTCGTTCCAAGAAATATCAGACAAGTGAACTAGACCGTCGATACCGCCTGGTAAACCGATGAAGATACCAAAGTCAGTGATAGATTTGATCGTACCAGAAACTTTTTCACCTTTGTCGTGGTCTTTAGCAAACTCTTCCCATGGGTTAGCACGAGTTTGTTTGATACCAAGAGAAATACGACGACGCTCTTCATCAACTTCAAGAACCATAACATCAACTTCATCACCGATCTGAACAACTTTAGATGGGTGGATGTTTTTGTTCGTGTGATCCATTTCTGAAACGTGTACTAAACCTTCAACGCCTTCAGCGATTTCAGCGAAACAACCGTAGTCAGTCAGGTTAGTTACGCGCGCTTTAACGATTGAACCTTTAGGGTAACGGTTCATGATCGCTAACCATGGATCTTCGCCAAGTTGTTTAAGACCTAGAGAAACACGGTTACGCTCGCGGTCGAACTTAAGTACTTTAACAGTAACTTCTTGACCCACTTCAACAACTTCTGAAGGATGCTTGATGCGTTTCCAAGCCATATCAGTGATGTGAAGAAGACCATCAATACCGCCAAGGTCAACGAATGCGCCGTAGTCAGTAAGGTTTTTGATTGTACCAGTAACAGTTTGACCTTCTTCAAGCTGAGCAAGAAGAGCTTCACGGTCAGCTGAAGATTCAGCTTCCATAACAGCACGACGTGAAACAACAACGTTGTTACGTTTAGCGTCAAGTTTGATTACTTTAAATTCTAACTCTTTGCCTTCTAGGTGAGTCGTATCACGAATAGGACGAGTATCAACTAAAGAACCTGGAAGGAACGCACGTACTGGACCGATGTCAACAGTGAAACCGCCTTTAACTTTACCAGAGATAACACCAGTAACGATTTCGCCGTCTTCAAAGATTTTTTCAAGTTTAGTCCAAGTCTCAGCGCGTTTAGCTTTTTCGCGAGAAAGAACAGTTTGACCCATACCGTTGTCAAGCGCTTCAACAACTACGTCTACAGTGTCGCCAACTTGAACTTCAAGTTCGCGCTGTTCATTTAAGAACTCAGCACGGTCAACAACGCCTTCAGATTTAAGGCCAGTGTCAACAGTTACCCAATCAGAGTCAATGCTTACTACAACGCCCTGGATAACTGCACCCTTTTCAACGTTGAGGTTTAATTCACTTGCTTCAAAGAGGGCTGCAAAAGATTCGGTCATGATATTTCCGATAAAGTCAGCGGTCTTGGATCAGACAAGGCCGGTTTAATTAAGCATCTACATAGTCCATATAAAACTGATCAAGCTATGCGTTTGCTGATAAAATCAGGTTAATTGGCTAACTGCTGGTCCACATAAGTGGTCATCAACTGGAATACCTCATCAATGTTCAAATTTGAACTATCGATAATGTAAGCATCATCGGCAGGCTTGAGTGGAGCGACAGTGCGTTCCATATCTCGTTTATCACGCGCGATGATATTAGCTAAAATATCGTTTATTTTAACATCCAGCCCCATACCCTGCAACTGCTTTACACGTCTTTGCGCGCGCGATTCAGCCGATGCAGTCAAATATATTTTAGCCTGAGCTTGCGGGAAGATACTTGTGGCCATATCGCGGCCATCTGCCACCAAACCAGGTGCCTGTGCAAAAGCATGTTGACGTGAAACCATTGCCGTTCTAAGCTCAGGAATTGCAGCAACTTTTGAAGCAAATTCTCCGACGCGTTCAGTTCGAATAGTCTGGGAAACATCTTCGCCATCCAAGTACACCTGCACCCCGGTTTCGCTACTGACAAACTGGATATCCAGATTTGTTGCGATTTGTACGCATTCTGGCAACTTAATGTCCATTGAATCCAGTAAATCATGGTGATGCAATGACAAACCCAAAAGCCGGTAGAGCGCGCCAGAATCCAATAAGTGAAACTGATAATGTGCAGCCAGTTTTGCTGCCAACGTGCCTTTGCCAGACCCACTTGGACCATCAATGGTAATAATTTGAACTGTCATTGCTTTCCCGTTGTTGTTTAAACAGATTTTGCGAGTTTCGTCAGGCCTAGTTTAATCGCTGCCTGTAACTGTGCAAGAATTAATTTACTCACAAAAGGCGCACGCGCCTGTAATTCAATCGTATAGGTGACCAGGGTTTTATCATCGGCCAGCGCTTCAAATTCGATAATCCCCAGATGATGCTTGATCAATGGATTTTTAATAATCTGATATTCAATACGAGCATTCGGCTCAAACAATGTAATCTGCTCTTTCAGCGGCTTGAGCGGCCCCACCCCCATAGCACGCACCGAACCTAGTCCATCCGGATGTTCAGCATCTGCAGAATCCTTGATGCGTTCAACCTGCATCGGCGCAAAGGCAATATTATAGGCGGTATGCTTGGACATCAAATCAAAGACTTTATCAATCGATGCCGGAAATTCTTTTTTTACTTGAATGCTATGCATTATTTTTCCTGAAATTATAGATTCGAAACTAAGGAATTTTAGCGATAAAGTAGATTTATTTCTGCGTATTTAATAATTTTTCTTGTAACCTGAGTTGCCGCTTCTGCTCACGACGCAACTTGAAAAATGCACTAAGCTGTTCGGAGCATTGCTGCTGCATGCAGCCTGCTTCAAAGGAAAATACATGATTATAATAGCCCGTTTCAAATAATTGACGTGCACTGACCAGTGAACCCGCTTTCGCTTCAAATGCGCCAAATACTACCCGTGAAACCCGTGAATGTACCAAAGCACCAACACACATGGTGCACGGCTCAAGGGTTACATACAGCACTGCATCGTCAGGTAGTCGATAATTCTGGATATTTTGACAGGCATCACGCAGCGCCACAATCTCGGCATGCGCGGTCGGATCATTTAAGGAAATCGGCGCATTAAAGCCCTGACCAATGATCTGATTCTGACTAACAATAATCGCACCCACCGGAATTTCGCCCTGTGCGGCAGCAAGTGCAGCCTGCGCATAGGCAAGCTGCATCCAGTATTCATGACTCAATTGTGTTTCGGACATGTAAAACTTAAATCACACCATACTGTTTTAACAAGGCATTCCAGCTTTCAATATTGGTCACCGGAGGGTTTGCAGACAAAATACCTTTTAAGCTCATATCTGCACCCTTTTTCCATGCAGGAGAAAGGTCTTTATCGACCAGACGCGCGCGTACCCCCTCAACGAAATCATGATGACGGATTTTCCAGTCAGAAATCTGGGTTTCCAGTTCAAAAATTTCATTCCAGGAATGTACCTGCTTACCCCATTGCCAGAGCAACCAGGTCAATGCAGCTGTAGTTGGTGAACCTTTTTGCAGATTTTCACTGGCTTGACGCAACCAGTCACTGCGCGCATCACTGAGACCGATAATCGATTCATAATCATGCTCGAAGTTGATGCCACGACAAACACTATGAATCACATCCAGAGAGTTTTGCAGTGGTCCTGGCCCTACCGGACGATGCATACTATTTAAAGTGTCATCAATGGCACGGAAGTCACCGGCAGGATAATGATCCCAGTCAATATTAATCACTTTATCTAAAACTGAATCACGCTGTGCATCACAAATATGTGTTGCCCAGCCAATCCCATAAGCACCTGCAGCGGTCATGATTGAACCGGTCAAGCCGGTAAATAAACCAATCGCGCCCCGATCGGCCAGGAAGCGAGTTGCACCCACATCGGGATATAAACCGATATTGATTTCAGGCATCGCCAAACGCGAATACGGCGTCACTAAACGGAAAGGTGCCGCCATAAACAGACCAAGGCCCCCACCCATCACATAACCTTCACCCCAGACCAAAACCGGTTTGGCATAATTATGCAATAACAGATCCAGCGCATATTCCTGTTCAAAAAACTTATTGGCAGCCGCCACTTCATCGTTAATGACCAGTTGACGTAATTTACGCACATCGCCGCCGGCACAGAATGCTTTCGGTGTGGTTGAATCTAACCAGATCGCTTTTACGCTGTCATCCGTATGAAAATCCTGAAATACTTCCAAAAGTGCAGAAGCAATCGATTCATCCAGAGCATGCAAAGACTTTGGACGATTTAAACGAACGATACGCCAGCCATTATGCGCTTCTTCAACGATCAAATCCGGATGATAAGTTTTAGTAAGGGGAGAATATGTCATGCGTCCAGCTGCCAATCTATAGGCTCAATGCCATGTTGTTTGAGATAGTTATTCGATTTTGAAAATACTTTACAACCAAAAAAACCACCACGGTTTGCGGCCAAAGGCGATGGATGTGCGGCCTTTAACACGAGATGCTTGTCCTGATTGATGCGCTGTCCTTTACGCTGTGCGTATGCGCCCCAAAGAATAAAGACAATATGTTCACGCTGCTCATTTAAAACATCAATGACGTGATCGGTGAATTCTTCCCAACCGCGCTTTTGATGCGAAGTCGGCTGACCTGCCTCTACAGTCAGTACTGCATTTAACAGAAGCACACCCTGCTCTGCCCAATGCGTCAAGTCACCATGCTTTGGTCGTTCAACCCCGACATCCGCATGTAACTCGTGAAAAATATTACGCAAAGATGGCGGCAATGCAACCCCTTTTTGCACCGAAAAGCTTAATCCATGCGCCTGATTCGGGCCATGATAAGGATCTTGCCCTAAAATGACCACTTTAACCCGATCGAGCGGCGTGGTATTCAAGGCATTAAAAATCAGATGATTGGGAGGATAAATTGTTTTATCTGCTTTTTTTTCTTCAATCAGAAAAGCTTTTAATTCGTCCATTTTCGGACTGAGTAAAAACTCACTCAATCCATATTTCCAGCTTTCATCCAACTGAACCTTATTCAGTTTGGCCAGTTGCTGTTCATTTAAAGACATTCTTCAATCCTAAATCTATGTCAATGGATTTAAAGTCACGCAGACTTTAAATCTGTACCTGTAAATCTACAGTCGGGTTATGAAATGCTGTGCCCTGTTTCAGCTTGTTCAACATGTCCGGATCGGTCCATTCAGCTTGCACCTGTTCAGAGAACTCAATTTGATTCAGACTCAGAATGCCCATCTGTTCATTTTGAATATCTTCTAAAAAGCTTTGTGCATAACCGGTATCGGTTTCATGCATAATCACAGAATAGACTTCGACATCACCTTCGCCATTTTGAGTCACGGTCGATGCCAGCACTTGTTGCGCCAGAAAGAAAAAGATACGTGAAAACTGCTCTGCCGATGGTGATACCGGTAACGACACCCATCGCGCACTGAAAGTTTTGCAAGCCTGAATATATTCCGGGTCGTCATTTTGCCAGAAACAGATCGCATGATCGAAAGAATCAAAGAAATCCTTAATCACACCTTTAAGCAGACCAAAGTCATAGACCATTTGCCCATGATCTAATTTCGAGGCTTTTAACAGTAGCTCGACTTTATAACTATGGCCATGGATCGAACGCTTACAGCGATCTGACGTGCAGTTACGCACAATATGAGCATTCTCAAACTTAAATAACTTACGAATTAACATATGCCGTAATGTCGTCAAAAAATAGGTGAATTGATTTTGATTATAAAGCAAAACTACAGCTTTGAGGATTAATTTTGCTGTTCAGCCTGATAGGAAAAAGGGATCAAGCTGCTGTTCAGATTTAGACTGACAGTATAACTGAATAAGCCCTGACTAAAAGGGTGCCATACTGCGATAAGCCACATATACCTGTTTGTCCTGACGAACCAGATCACTACTGAACTGGCGCTTGCGTTCACTCAAGACCACTTCGATCTGAGCTTTAAAATAATTGGATTGCACTCCGAGCAAGCTATTAAACAGATTACGCTTGGCAGCATCGACTTGCGCAAACGGTTCGAGTGACCATAACTCAGACACATTAGAAAAGTGTTCCAAATTGGCCTGTCGCTGATCCAGCAATTGCTGTACCGCATTCACATCCAGTTTTTCATCCATACTGGCTAAAAGAAAAGCAGATGCTGTATTAATATTGACCGGAATTTCCTGCATCGGTGCAGCACTCAGATAAGGTGCTATCCGTTTGTACTTATTTTCTTCAAAACCACGTACCAGCTTTAATTCCTCTACGCTATGAAATTTTGCATTCGGTGGTAAAGCGGCATTCGGTAAGCCTTGATAATAATTAGATTCGGCACCCATACCTCCACTCACCAGCTCGTTTTCATCCTGCCAGTCAATTACGGCTTCACTGAGCTGCGCTGGCAAACCTGCACGTTTTAAAATCAGCTCGAACCATGCTTTGGCATTTTCATTGACGCTATCTTCAGCAGTGATCAGGCTATTTAAATTAAACTTGCCCGATTCATCCTGGATGATTCCGGAAACATAGCCGTCATCGACCGGAAAAGCCGGCATCGGCTGCGCCCAGGTTTCCTGTAGATGATCAACCTCTGCGGCATTTTCAGCATCATCCACCAGTAATTCAGAAAAAAAGGCTTCGGCACTTTTGGCATACATCAGCGACTGATTTTGCCGCATCAGATAGGCGGTACTTTCAGCAGTTGCAGCCTGACGCTGGGCAATCGTGGCTGCCAGAATAGTCGCCAATGCCACCATCACCAGAATGGTAATCAGTGCAATGCCCTGCTGCTGCTTCAGCCTCTGTTTATTCATTTTCATTTTTTATGATTCTTAGCCGGGTTGACCTGTATTCTGATTATCAAGCAAAAAGTCCGTATTTAATAAACTAAACAGCCACTCATAGCTGACGCCATTCACGGTTAAATTGATTTTAATGCCTTTGGGCAAGCGCTGTTTCTGCTCTCGCTGATTTAAATCCATAGAAGAATCAGGCCACTGTGTGAGTTCATTTGGATTCAGCACCACAACCTGAAATTGCTCAACGTCCGATAATAAAACACTGGATTCTGGCTGATCACGACCGGTCTGGTTCAGGTTGCGGTATTTCAAGCGATAAAGTTTCTGCTCATCGGCCCGATACTGATATTCAATCCGCTCATCTGGCGAAATGCCCTCTTCCAGAGGATCTGTCACCCCGGTTTTACTAAAATTAAAACGGCCATTTTGCAAAACCAGAGCCGGTTGAATATCACCATTGATATTGGCAGTTAAAGGCACCGCCTGTATCGTATCCCGCAAAATTTGCTGATAGCTTTCCTGTAACTGACCTAAACGCTGTTCATGTATCGTATTTTGATCTTTAGTTTTGACAATATAGTCAAACACCTTCCAACCCAAGGCAGACAACACCGCAAAGATCGCAATGGCGACCAGTAGTTCGACCAGGGTAAATCCTCTAGGCTTCATGGATTATTGTTCATACGATGATTAAAGAACATCAGGTTACTGATCCCGGAGTCAACCTGACCGGTCTCCTGATTGACCAGACTGATCTGCAGCTCAATACGCTGTACATTCGGGCTGACCGTTGGCTCACTGCGCTTGTCAATCTGCCAGGTTTCACCTTGCTGGGTCAACTGCTTGGAAGCAGTACCATCCATCCATTCCTGATTGATTTCCATTTGAGCCACTTCGTTCAGGGCAACAAACTGTGCTTTGGTGCGCAGAATGGCATTCGAGGTTGACTGGGTATATTGCATCGCGACTTTGGTCAGCGTCATGGCTGCGGTGGCGAAAATTGCCAGTGCAACCATAACTTCCAGCAAGGTAAAGCCTGAGCTGCGATGAGTGAAATGCTGTTTCACCGCTGCGCAAGACCAAGAGCTCTGCTCGAAGTGCCCACAATGCAATCGATCAACACTCGATTTAAATGGTTTGATCAGCCTGGAGCACACACTTTGCTTGAAAGATCTAGATTTCATTGATTTTACCCAGATGATCCACCTCAATCGCAGAGCCGACTTCACGATCTTCTAAAAAGAACTGAATCCGTACCGGCTTGACCTCACCATTCCCCAGCCAGATCAATTGCGGAGAATTCACCTGCGTCAGATCACGATTTTGCGCACGGGCATAACGCTGTTGTTCTAGCCTCTGAATCCGAAAAGACACATGATCAGGTAAATTACGCAATTTGAAATCTGTATAACTCTGCCATTTCTCATTTTGCAAAGTTTGTTCAGATTGCGCTTGCGCACGATATTCCACTACCCCATACCGAAATGGTGAAACATCGGTTGCTGATTGAACATCCAGTGCCAGTACTCTGGACTGGTCATTCGCCTCGCGCATGACCCGCTGTAAATCCAATAACAAAATCTCGCGTGCCTGCATCGCCTTACGCTGATCGACCCCACTGGTATTTAACAATACCAAGGAAGCCATGATGCCCATAATCACAATCACCACCATCAATTCGATCAAGGTAAAGCCACGAACTGTAGTGTGATGTGATCTGATCATGGCAAGGCCTTAAGCGAACTGCTCGGCAGAATGCACCTGCTTCGGCAAAGCCAGCGCCTGATCGATATAGGCCACGCGTAAAGTATCGCGTGAACCCAGATAACGCTGATAGAAACTGGAATTAAGAATTGCGGCTGCACCATGGGTCAGCGACCAGATCGACGCCAGATAATCACGTACCGACATGCGGCTGTTGATGGAAGCCAGATAACTTTCGGTCATGCGGATGATCAGGCGTAAACGCTGTTTGCGCACCTGATACAGCTCACTGAACAGATGCTGAATGCCAACACCTGTGGTGGACAGGCGCTCTTCAATCTGATGGAACAGCACCGTACGTTCCGGATGATGTAAATGGTGCAACATAAAGAAGGCCAGATGCTCAGGAAAGGCTTTATCGGCATCCTGAATCATTTCCAGCAACATGCGCTCATTACGGATAATCAGCAGCATATACAGTTCATCTTTACTCTGAAAATGTTTATAAAGTGTCCCTTTGGCCAGATCCAGCTCGGCAGCAAGCGCATCGAGCGTCATTCCTGCTTCACCATTTTCCAGCAGGAGCTGCTCTGCGACTTGAAAAATCAAGGTTTCTCTTGCTCGAAACTGAGCCTGACGATCCATCTTCACCCTATAAACTCTCTTGTACTTTATATAACTTTATTTACTTTAAATTTAGAAGATTTTCAAAGTTCTGCTTTGTGATAGAAGCCATTTCTTCTAGCGACTTATCATATACATCACAAAGCGCTTTGGCTACATAAGGAACGTATTTAGGTTCGTTAGATTTACCACGATATGGCATCGGCGCAAGATAAGGACTATCGGTTTCAATCAGTACACGATCCAGCGGAACCTGTTTGGCCACATCACGCAGATCCTGGGCATTTTTAAACGAGATAATCCCGGAAAATGAGACATAATAACCGCAGTCTAAAACCGCTTTGGCAGTTTCCCAATCTTCAGTAAAGCAATGCAAGATGCCATGCGTGGATTTTTCCGCACGGATAATATCCACGGTATCATGCTTGGCAGCACGGGTATGTACCACCACCGGTTTCTTAGTGATTTGCGAAGCATGGATATGACGGGCAAAGCAGGCTTTTTGTTCTTCGACAAAATCTGTACTGTGATAATAATCCAGACCGGTTTCACCGAGCGCCCAGACTTTTTCTGGTTGTGCCAGCTCGACCAGATATTCAGTCGTGGCACGCGCCATAGTTGCAGCATCTTCGCAAGGATGTACCCCGACGGTATAACCGACATCCGGGTGACGCGCGGCAATTTTCGCCAGCGCGATATGATCATCCAGATCGACCGAGATACTCATGAATCTGGATACACCCGCTTCACGGGCCTGTGCGAGTGCCTGATCCAGATCACCGTTATACGGCGTTAAATCCAGCATCGTTAAATGACAATGGGTATCTACAAACACAATGCGTTCCTACCACAGCTAAATGAACTACATAGTGTAACTTTTACGCCCTTCAGATTTAAGACCTGCAACCAGACGATCTGCTTCATTTTTGAAATAAACACCCTTTTCACCGCTTAACTGGATGCCAAAGCCTTGTGGCTTGATGCCATTCTGCTTTTGCGAGACCCAGATCACTTTACCGGTTAAAGGAATTTTCTGGGTCTGTTCAGGCAAAGTGGTCAATACAAAAACTTCTTCACCCAGCTTGACCGGCTGCTTGGACGGAATAAACAGTCCACCACCCCATACATAAGGCATATAGCTGGCAAACAGTGTTTCAATATCAGGAATATTGGCCTGAATAATACCGCCCATACGTGGTTGCATGTGATTTCCCCTTAATTAAAGATTCATCAGCTTGATAAACAATTCATCAATAACCAGATTGCTTTGAACATTCTGCTCGAGATATTGCTTGGAACGCTGAAAATCCTCATAAATTTTAAAAAGTGCTGCTAATGAATATTGTTCGGCAAGCACATTAAACTCAAGATCAATGTTTTTCACCGTTTGATTGAGCTTGACACAAATTAAATCGGACAACAAGTATTCAAACATGGGAGCAAATTCACCAAAGCTCAGGCTTTTGTTCCATTTGGTCGCAATTGCAAGCGGCATATTTTTTTGCATCACCAGTTTTTGCCAGTCTTGCAGGAATTCCTGACGCAGTGGCAGCCATGAACTTTGTGCAACCTCGAGTGCTTGTAAGGGCATCTGATTGGACAGGTTCATCAATAACTGTTGCTGGCTAGAACCTGCATCCGGCAACTGTGCCTGAACATAATCACTAAATTGTTCTGCGGAAATCCGGTCTAAGGCAAAATGCTGCAAGCGACTCCGTATCGTTGCAGGCAATTTTAAATAATGATCTGCCAGCAAAATAATGACCGTATTGTCACCGGGTTCTTCTAGCGTTTTCAATAAAGCATTGGCAGAGGAGATATTTAAGGCTTCCGCAGGCTCAATTACAATCACTCGCCAGCCATCGACGGTCTGCTGCACAAAAGGCAACAGATCACGAATCTTTTCAATCTTGATTTTGGCATTCTGTTTTTTATTGTCTTCGTCGGTGCTGATATGCACATAATTGGGATGCGTGTCGGCCTTGAGCCATTGGCAACTGCCACATTCACCACATGCACCAGAAGGCTGCCGATTCAGACACAAGACCCAAGCCAGAAACTGCTGGCTAAATGCCTCCTTGCCACAGCCTTTTTTGCCATAAAACAATAAACCATGCCCAAGCTTGGGAAAACGTCCGGTCAGCGTTTCCCAAACCTGTTGCTGCCATGGATAAATCTGTGCATTGACATCAAAAGGCATGTATTCAACTCTTCTTAAGCAAAATGAGAAAGATCCATTTGATTCAATCGATCCAGATCTTCCTGAGTATCCACACCCGGTGGCAAATTGGCTTCAGCCACGGCAATCGCAATACGGTGACCATTTTCCAGTACCCGCAATTGCTCTAGGGATTCCAGTTTTTCCAGAACCCCCATCTCCCAGGTGACATATTCTTGAAGCAGTTTCACCCGGTAAGCATATAAACCTAAATGACGATAGGCCTGATTATGCAGTTTTGCTTCAGCCAGTTTCGCACCATCACGGTCATAAGGAATGGTAGCACGGCTAAAATACAAAGCTTGATTATGTTTGGACATCACCACTTTAACAATGCTGTCACGCTTAAATTCGTCTAGTTGATGAATCGGCTCACATAGCGTCGACATCGAAGAATCCGGTTGATCTTCTAGAAGTTGTGCCACCTGCTTCACCAGTTGTGCCGGCAATAAAGGCTCATCACCCTGCACATTGACAATAATATCGTGACTGTCCCAACCTTTAATCCGCGCCACTTCACTGAGGCGGTCTGTCCCGGAAGGATGATCCGCCGAAGTCATCACCACATCAACACCTTCGGCACGGCAAACCTCAGCAATACGCTGATCATCGGTCGCCACACACAAATCATCAAAACCTTGTACTTTTTTGGCTTGATCCACCACACGCAAAATCATGGGACGACCATGAATGTCCAGCAAGGGTTTACCCGGCAAACGTGAACTGGCAAAACGTGCAGGAATAACAATGTGTTTCATACTGAATAAGCCTTAAGAAATTTGAATACCGTATTGTTGTAACTGTTGCTGCAAGACCGTATAGCAGGCTGGCGATAATACTGCATCGACTGGCACCACCCAGATATCCTGCTTAAAGTCGGGATATTGTTTCAGTAATGCCATAATCTTGACTGCGTCTTTTTCCGTGGTAATGATCGGATTGGCATCATCAAACTGTAGATCTTCAATGTCATAATCATGATGATCGGGAAATTCATGACACTGGAATTGTTCTATGCCCAGATTTTTCAGGGTCTGATAAAAGCGCTGCGGAAAACCGATTCCCACCACGGCATAAAAAGCCGATTGAGGATCGAAGATTTTATTGTTGTCTTGATTGAGTAGATAAGGCTGTGATGCAGCCAGATGCATATGCAGCTCAGAACTTGGACTTGCCGAATGCTCAATTACCGTTCCTGTTTCTAAGCGGCTCACCGGTTCACGCAGATAACCTTCCGGAAGCAACTTCTGATTGCCCAACCCCCGATTATTGTCCAGCACAATCCATTCAATCTGGCGGTTCAAGGCCCAATGCTGTAAACCATCATCACAAATAATCAGATCCAGCTGATGTTTTTGTAACAACAGTTCAATGCTTTTTTGCCGGTTCGGCCCCACCGCCATGGACACGCCCGTCGCCTGTACAATCAAGGCAGGCTCATCACCGACGACCTCAGGCAAGGTATTAAAATCCACATAAGCCGGAAATGGACCTTTGCCGCCATAACCACGACTAATCACCCCAACTTTTACACCTTGTTGAGTTAAATAATCAACCAGATGAATCAGTAAAGGGGTTTTACCACTACCACCGACAGTGATATTGCCAATCACCATGACCGGAACCGGAGCACTATAGCTTGTCTTAATCCCTTTCTGGTACAGCCAGTGATTGCTGACAAAACCTAAACGATACAAGCATGACAAAGGACGCAGCACCACCAGCCACTTTGCCTGTGCATTCCAAGCATCCTGAATGATTTGCGCCAATGCCATAACTTATTGTTCCTCAAAATTACGTTGATGCAGCTGATAATAAGCCCCATGCAATGCAATCAGTTCTGCATGAGTCCCTTGCTCGACAATACACCCCTGATCCATGACCACAATACGATCCGCATTTTCAATCGTCGATAAACGGTGTGCAATCACAATGGTTGTACGATCTTGCATGGCCTGATCAAAGGCACGCTGAATAAAGTATTCGGATTCATTATCCAGGGCACTGGTTGCTTCATCCAGAATCAGAATAGAGGCATTTTTCAAAATCGCACGTGCAATCGCGATGCGCTGACGCTGACCACCAGACAGATTTAAACCTTGAGCACCCAGTTGGGTATCATAACCTTTTGGCAGAGCCATAATAAAATCATGTGCATAAGCGGCTTTTGCTGCTGCAATAATGTCTTCATCAGTCGCACCTTCGAGCTGACCATAGGCAATATTTTCTCGCACAGTCCGATTAAACAGCACCACTTGCTGATTCACCATCGCAATCTGGGTACGCAAAGCAGTCAGCTCAAAGTCTTCAATCGGTTTCTGATCCAGTAGAAGCTGACCTGACGTTGTATCCTGATAACGTACCAGCAAATTCACCAGTGAGCTTTTACCGGCACCGGAACGCCCAACCAGAGCAACCGTTTCACCAGCTTTTACCTCTAAATTAAAATCACGAATGGCATGATGACCATCATCATAAAACAGGTTGACATCTTTAAACTGAATATTACCTTTTAAGCTATCGCTTAAAGTCCCGGTATTTTTTTCTTCGGGCATGTCCAGCAATTCAAATACCGAATGCGCTGCGGCCATACCCCGTTGAATTTTTTCATTGATATCGGTTAAAGCCTTGATTGGTCTTGCCAACATGCCCGCAGCCGTAATATAAGCCACAAATTCACCGGCAGAGGTATCGCCAAGGATCTGTGGACGCAAGGCAATAAACATGACAATACTGAGTGAAATAGACATGATCAGCTGAACCACAGGACTGTTCAACTGCTGCACAGCGACCATTTTCAAGCCACGACGCAAGTTTTCCAGCGAGTTCTGCTTAAAGCGTTCCTGCTCGTAACTTTGGCCGCCAAAACCCTTGACGATCAGGTTGGCATTGACCGTTTCCTGAACCACATGGTTGACATCCCCCATGGTATCTTGCACTTGCTGTGACAATTTACGCATCCGTCTAGCTGCCTTACTGATCACAAAGCCAATGACGGGTGCAAAAATCAGGATACACATGGTCAGACGCCAGTTGCTATATAACAGATAACCTAATAGTGCAATCGTAATCAAACCTTGTTGCAACAGGGTTCTTAACGCTTCTGTTGAGGCAGCGGTCAGCTGTTCCACGTTATACATGATCTTGGCAGTAATATGCCCGCTGGTATTGTCCAGATAATACTGAGACGGTAAACGCAGCAGTTTTGCAAAAACTTCCTGACGGATATTGAACACCAGATTACGGGAAATCACCGCAGTAAAATAACCCCCCATGAATAATCCCAGCCCACGAAAGAACATCAGGACAACCACTAAAAATGGGAAAAGTGAAGTGAAACTCTGGTCTTTGTCTTGAATGGCCTCAATGATATATTCCAGTAATTTAGCCACAGAGACTTCTGTAGCCGCATTAATAGAAAAACCGAGCAGGACAAGCAATCCGATGCCCCAAAAGGGTTTTAAATAACTTAAAAGGCGAAGATAGACCTTAAAATCGTGCTTCACTAATAACCTCGGGTGGGTACTTTGGTACTGATATTAATATTGACAAAGCCGAGCTGCCCGGCCACATCCATAACGCGAATCACGTCCTGATGGCTGGCTTTCGCGTCAGCGGCAATGACGAACATTAAATCACGGCGTTCATTAGAAATCTGTTTAATTGCAGTATTTAAATCTGCGACTTCTTTACTGGCCAAGGATTGACCATTGACTGCATAATGACCATTGGCATCTACAATCACTTCAACTTTCTGATCATAACTTTTAGGCGGAACACCCTGCGCATCTGGTAAGGTCAAGTTCATACGGCTCATTTGGCTAAATGTTGTCGATAACAGTAAAAAGACCAGAATAAACAGCAAACAATCAATCATAGGGGTCAGATTAATATGCACATCTTCTACTTGGTTGCGTTTGAATTTCATCATCCGCCTCCTAGCTGGCTTTTTGCATATCTTGGTCTATATCTGCAATATTGCGATAAAAAAGATCCGCATGAAACAAGGTCGCCTGCTGTTCAAGCTCCGCCACATATTCCTGAACCAGTCGCTGGAAGTAACGATGGGCAAAAAGTGCCGGAATCGCAATCAGCATCCCGGCTGCTGTGGTAATCAAGGCTTTGGAAATACCTGGCATCATCAATACCGGATCACTCCCAGTCCCCACATCGATCATCAGAAAAGATTCGATAATCCCAAGCACAGTCCCCAACAAACCCAGCAATGGCGCCACAGCACTTAAGGTTCCCAGAAAGTTAATATTCTTTTCCAGATAACCAATTTCCTGCGATGCCATCACTTCCATTTGTGCACGGGCATACTGTTCGCCCTGCGGCTTGCTGGCATAGCCTGCTGCAAATACCCGGCCTAAAGTACTGTGCTTCAATTCTGTACTTTGTTGAATTTTTTGCATGACTTGTGATGCATGTTGCACTGGACTCATCAGAAGTGTAGACGGAAGTACCGCTTTCTTTTTCAGGCGAATCAGGCGCTCGATCGAAATCGCCAGCATAAAAATAGAACACAAGACCAGTGGCAGCATGAGCCAGCCACCCGCTTTAACCAATTCCCACATCTAATTTATTCCCCAATAAAAAAAATATATAAATTATTCATCTTCTAAAATAGAAAGAATGCCATCCAGCTCTTCTAAAGAATGATAACTAATGACTAATTTTCCTTTACCTTGTTTGTTATAGTCAATTTTCACATCAGCACTGAAACGCTCTGAAAGGCGCTGGGTCAATTGCTGAATATCCGGTGCAAGCGCTTGTTTTACTTTTTCTTGTTTAGGTGCATTAAAATCACGGACTAACTGCTCGGTTTGACGAACAGATAGACTTTTTTCAATCACGATATCAGCGACTTTGAGCTGGTCTTTTGCCTTCAGTGTTAGAATCGCACGCGCATGCCCCATATCCAGCAGGCCTTGCTGCATAAAGTCTTTCACTTCTTCAGCCAGACTGAGCAGGCGAAGTAAGTTACTGACCGTAGTACGTGCCTTGCCGACTGTGTCTGCAATTTCCTGATGGCTTAAACCAAATTCTTCATGGAAACGTTGCAGAGCCATGGCCTGATCAATCGGATTCAGATCCTGACGTTGGATGTTTTCAATCAGAGCCAATGCAATCGCAACCTGATCCTGAAGTTCGCGCACAATCGCAGGAATTTCAGTTAAACCTGCCAACTGCGCTGCACGCCAACGACGTTCACCGGCAATAATTTCATAAGGATAGCGTTCATCATCGACCGGACGAATCACAATCGGCTGCATAATGCCGTGTTTTTCAATCGATGCCGCCAGCTCTTGCAAGTCTTGCTCGTTGATATAACGGCGCGGCTGGTATTCACCACGCTTGAGCAGGTTCACATCAATCTGTTTGAGCTGACCATGATCAAGACCTTGGGCTTCCATCTGTAATTTTTCTTTTTGAATTGAACCTAGCAAGGCATCCAAGCCACGACCTTTGGCGAGTCCACGTTTCTTGACGGTCATGCTTTACTTCCTTTTTTCACTTTGCTTTTCTTTAATACTTCAGCTGCCAGATTTAAGTAAGCAACTGCACCCTTTGAGCTTTTCTCAAAATAAATCACCGGCAAACCATGTGCTGGTGCTTCAGCCAGACGAATATTGCGTGGAATCACGGTGTCATACAGTTTTTTACCGAAATATTGTTCTAATTCTTCAGAGACATCACGGGTCAAGGCATTGCGTGCATCGTACATGGTACGTAATACACCAACAATTTGCAGGTCTGGATTCAATGCTTGCTGAATCCGATCGATGGTCTGGGTCAAATCAGCCAGACCTTCCAGTGCATAATATTCACACTGCATCGGAATCAGCACCCCATCAACCGCTGCCAAAGCATTCACTGTAATCAGGCTCAGACTTGGCGCACAATCGACAATAATATAATCAAATGACTTTTCGACTTCTTGCAATGCATCACGCAGGATGAATTCACGTCCTTCTTGATCTGCAATTGCCAGCTCAACCCCAGCCAGATCACGGTTGGCACCCAGAACCTTATAACCGACTTCTGCCTTGGCGATCGCCGTTTCAATCGGCACTTCACCCAGCAATACATCGGTGACCGAATAGAGCAAGTCATTCTTTTGAATGCCCGACCCCATGGTTGCATTGCCTTGCGAATCCATATCGACCAGCAAAACGCGCTTTTTTAACACAGCTAAAGATGCCGCCAAATTTACTGCGGTTGTGGTTTTACCAACACCACCTTTTTGGTTTGCAATCGCAATAATTTGTGCCATGTTGCCCCCAATCCCTTTAAAATTCTTAAATACGTTTTAATAGCAGTAAATGACGCTGTTCGTCTAAGCGCGGAACTTTAAGTTCAATAATCTCACAACTAAATTCATTTTTTAAAGCAGTGACTTCATCTTCAGGAATTAAGCCTTTCATTGAGGCAATAATGGTCTGTTCATGCATATACGGTTTAGAGGCATCCACAAAGTCAGTCAGAGATGCAAACGCACGACTGGTAATCACATCGAATTGACCCAGCTCGTTAATGCTGTCTTCATTTTCTACACGCGTTTGCACCGCAATGACATTTTTAAGTTTCAGATCGGCAATAAACTGCTTCAGGAAACGAATTTTTTTACCATTTGAATCGAGTAATACACATTCACGCTCAGGCTGACATAAAGCAATGATCATACCTGGCATACCGCCACCCGTACCGATATCGAGCAGACGGCCCGCTGGCAGATCTTTTAGAATGCTGAGACTGTCCAGCAGATGCTTGACCAGCATTTCTTTCGGATCACGGATTGCAGTTAAATTATATGCTTTGTTCCACAGCACCAAAGCGTCCTGATACTTGAGTAATAAATTCAAAGCTTCTTCAGATAGCTCTAAACCCAAAGCTTGGCTACCTTGCTTTAGTTCTTGAAAAAACATGTGCATAAACAATCTACGCTCGAAAAAGTTAGGTGGAAGTATACCGTTTTCTATATCTTGTCATAGTAGGCAGTGCTTAGTGAATATTCACTTAAACAGACTTAGCTTCACGGATTGCCAAATCTAGTGCCGTTAAACGTTCAGGCGTGCCGACATCTACCCAAATACCTGCCAGTTTAGAGGCAACCACTTGATGATTCAGCATCGCTGCCTTCAATAAAGGTGCCAAAGGACGCTTTCCAGCCTCTAAGCCTTCAAATATTTTTGGACTGATGACGGATACACCGCTAAAAGTCAGGTTTTCACCCTCGACCTGCTGATCAAAGGTATAAGCCTTCCCTTCTGCAAGGGTGAAATCACCCTCTGGATGTTGCTGCGGATTTTCGACCAAGACCAGATGTGCCAAATTATCGTTCAGATCAACATCTAATAAAGGTGCAAAATCCATTGTGGTCCAGACATCACCATTTAATAGGATAAAAGGCTGATTACCCAAAAGCGGCAAGGCATGAATGATCCCGCCTGCCGTTTCCAGACCTTCACCTTCATGTGACCACAGAATTTTTACGCCAAACTGTGAGCCATTGCCCAGGGCTTGTGCCAGTTTTTCACCGAGCCATGCAGTATTGATCACGATTTCAGTGACGCCAATCGCAGCCAGTTTCTCGATATGCCAGACAATCAGCGGCTTGCCACCGACTTCAAGCAAAGGCTTTGGGGTATGCAGCGTTAAAGGCCGCATACGATTACCGAGGCCTGCGGCTAAAATCATCGCTTTCATTTAGGCAGCCACCTCATATGAACCATATTTTGCTTCAAAAGCTGGCATCACTTTTTCATGCATAAACTGCATAAAAGGCTGCAATTCTGGATAAGGTTTAGATTCTTCTAATAAATACCACATCACCCGTGGTAAATCTTTTAAATAACCGGACTTACCATCACGTTCAAACAGACGCACAAAAATACCCAGAATTTTGATATGACGTTGAATCGCCATCATATCGGCATCTTTCTTGAACTGCTCAAAATCACGGTCTTCTTTGGCTGAGGCTGGCAATAAATTATAAAAGGCTTCAAACCAGCGATAGACACGATCAGCATTCCATTGCACATAAGCATCACGGGTAATCGAGATCAGATCGTAGGTATCCGCACCAATCACCGCATCCTGAAAATCAATCACACCGAGTTCGGTTTCATTATCAATTTTCATCAGATTACGGCTATGAAAATCACGATGCACAATCACTTGTGGCTGCGCCAGCGCTGCATTGGCCAGAATCGCAAAGCTACGTTTGATCAAGGCACTTTCTGATTCAGTCGGCTGGATCTTTAAGGCTGGCAACATCCAGTCAGTCAGCAGCTGCATTTCCGAGATCAGTTTTTCATAAGAGTATTCCGGAAAATGTCCTTCTCCAGCAATTGATTGCAGTTGAATCAGCTGCTTAAAGCTTTGCTCATAATAAGCATCCACCGTCTCTTCATTCAGCAGATTGGAAAGCAGGACATCGCCAAAATCTTCGAGCAGCAAAAAACCATTTTCCAGATCTTTGGCGACAATATGCGGAACACGCACGCCATGCGCATCAAAAAATTCATCAATCGTCACAAAAGGCACACAATCTTCTTTTTCTGGTGGTGCATCCATCAGCATAAATGTTTTATTATTCAGTTTGATTCGTGCATAACGACGGAAGCTGGCATCACCTGCTAAAAAATGAGTTTCAAATTGATCTGAACCGAGTACAGAGGCAATCCAAGATTGTATCAATTGTTCGCGTTGTGTATTCATTTGCAATTAATTCTAATACAGGCTGAGTTTTTAAAGTGCTAAGTGTAGCTACTTATCAACTTTTTCTCTATGATGCGACAATAATTAATTGCGATAAAAGCATGATTGGTTAATGAGACAAATGAAGCATCACTTTAAAATCAACCCTCTAGCGACTGCGATCTTAACCCTTTTATGTGGCAGCTCAGCCTCAAGCTATGCTGCATCAACTGTCTCATCCGATGTAAATGCAGAACAACTCAAACAGCGCATTAATGAGACCTATCCAGGTGAAGCCTTCTTTTCACAATACTATGTCGATAAATCCTCGGCTGAAGCGCAGCAACGTCAGGGACAGTATTTAAGTTCGGCTTATTGTGAAGGTGCCTGGGTCACCCCGATCGCTCCAGATGCAGCGACTATTGCGCCAGACCAAGCCACCTCGACCATTACCGCCGATTATGGACATTACAATCCGGCAGGCGACTCCTATCTGGAAGGCAATGTGGTTATTGATCAGCAAGGTCGTCAAATCCGTGCCGAACGAGTGACCATTGATCAGACCCAGACCTATGCCAAAGCAGCAGGTCAGGTACAGTTAGCACAAGGCGGTCTGATCTCACAAAGTGATGATATTAATTATAATTTAAAAACCCAACAGGGCGATTTAAACAACAGTTTCTATATTGCAGAGCAGCAACATGCCCACGGTCGTGCAGAAAAGATTGCCAAAACATCGACTGATACGATAGAACTGGAAAATGCCACTTACTCTACCTGCCCGCCTGAGCAAAAGCCGACCTGGAAAATACAGGCAGAAAAGATCAAGCTGAATCAGGAAACCGGACGTGGTGAAACCCGCAATACCAAACTGTATGTCAAAGACGTTCCGGTATTGGCAATACCTTATTTCAACTTCCCGATTGATGACCGCCGTACTACCGGCATTCTAACGCCAACTTTTGGTTTTACCAATGATGGCGGACTTGAACTCGGTGTTCCTGTTTATCTGAATTTGGCCCCACAGTATGATGCTACCCTCACGCCGCGCTATATTGGTGATCGTGGTGCCATGCTAGATGGCGAGTTCCGTTATCTGACAGAAAATTATGGTGAAGGTCGCATCTGGGGTGGCTATCTACCTTCGGATGAAAGTTATGATAATGAGGATCGTAAAAGCTTACATTACTTGCATAATTGGCAAATCAACGATCAGTTCTCGACCAATCTGGAATATAATTACGCCTCAGACAAAGATTACTTTGCCGACTTGGACAATAACCCGAACTCAAAAACTGACTTAAACCTGCGCCGCGCCTGGGAAGTCAATTATAAAAATGGTATTCCCGGCTTAAAGGCACAATTCAAAGTCGAAGATTTCCAGACACTCGATCCCACTGTACTGGATGAAGATCGTCCTTATGCACGTTTGCCACAGCTTTTAGTCAATTATAAAACTGGCAATCCACTCGGATTACAGCTTGAGTTTAATAACGATACTGCTTATTTCCAGAAAGACCTGAGAAATTTTGCTGATATCCCTCAAAATGATGACAAGATTTATCAACCAAGTGGCACCCGCATCTATAACGACTTTTCGGTGCGTTATAATCACTATAACCCGTGGTCGTTTTTTATTCCGGAAGCATCTGTACGCAACATCAATACCTTCTATGATGAGAAAACCCGAGACCGTGGTGGTTCTAGTGAAAGCCAGTCCATTGTGGTGCCACAATTCACGCTGGACACCGGCTTAATTTTCGAAAAAGAAGGCACCTATTTACAGACCTTAACGCCTCGTCTGTTCTATGCCTATTCACCTTATGAAAACCAGCAGAATCAACCTAACTTTGACTCAGTCGTCGCTTCGATTAATTATGATCAGCTTTTCAGTGCGCGTCGCTTCTATGGCAACGACCGCCTGGAAGACAACAACTTTGCCTCTTTAGGTCTGAGTTATAGCCTGTTTAATGAAGAAGGTCTGGAACGCCTACGTGCGAGTGTCGGTCAAAGTTTCTTCTTTGAAGATCGCCGTGTCACACTGGAAAATGATGCAGATGAATTCGACCGTGAAAGTCATACTGGCCCTGTAATTCAACTGACCAGCCAGCTGTCAAATAATGTTCACATTAATCTGAACTCAAGCTGGATGTCGAATGGCCAAAATGCTGAGCGCGATCTGCAGGTTTATTATACCGGTGAGCAAGGCAATCTATACAACGTCGGCTATTTCTATCGTAAAGACATTCCGAACCGTCAGAAGAGCTATGATCATGTAGTGGGTTCATTTATCCAGCCGATTGCCAACAACTGGCGTCTGGTGGGACATGCGCAGTTTGACCTCGACAATAGTGTCGCACGAGAATATTTACTTGGCGTGAACTATGAGTCATGCTGTTGGGGAGTTTCTGTATATGGTCGTTCATATTACAATGACTTAGACAACGTTAATGATTCAAACGTCAAAGCCAAACGCGCCATTATGGCCGAGGTCAGCCTGAAAGGCTTAGGTGGGTTAAGCAGCAAACTCACCTCATTACTAGAAAATCGCATTCTAGGTTTTAACAATATCAATCAAACTTGGACAGAACGTTAATGAAGACAAAACAGTTAAAACAAATTTTTAAAGCGACTGCACTTGCGCTATGCCTTTCTTCAGCGATGACGACGTTTGCTGTTGCCCAACCTAAAGATGAAGTTGTAGCTGTGGTCGACAATAGTATCATTCTGCGTAGTGATCTGGCTCAAGGTGTGGCCGAGATTTCTCATCAGCTGCAAAAGCAAAATCAGACAGTTCCACCCCAACAATTTCTTGAGCAACAAGCCTTAGAGCAGCTCATTATTCGTCAAGCACAACTTGAACAAGTTAAACGCTACAATATTCGTCCCGATGAAAAATCCCTGAATGATGCAGTACTGAAAGTTGCACGCGATTCGGGCTCAACCAGTCTGGAAGCTTTCCAGCAAAAACTGGATGCCATGGCGCCCAATACCTATGCTTCTTTACGCAACCGTATTGCGGAAGATTTAGCGCTGAATCGTTTACGTCAACAAGTCGTGACTTCACGGATTCAAATCACAGACCAGGATGTTAAAAACTTCCTAAATACCCCGCAAGGTCAGGCTTTACTCGGCAGTCAGGTACATGTGCTGCATTTACGTGTAAGCGGCGAAAATGCTGAACAGATTGCTACACAGGTAAAGCAAGAGCTGAATAACAGCAATGATATTCAGGCAATCAGCAAAAAATACAGCACTGGCGGCATTAAAGTCGAAGCTGCTGACATGGGCGTGAGAAGCCTGTCAGAAATTCCGGCAGAACTGGCTGCACGTGTCACGACCCTACAGCCAGGTCAAACCTCTGAACTCATTCCGGTTGCTGATGGGGTACATGTACTCAAGCTACTAGAACGTAAAGGTGGCGAACAAAAAGCCCTGGTTCCTCAATACTTGACCCGTCACATCCTGATTCAACCCTCTGAAGTAGTCAGTCCGGAAAATGCCAAACAGATGATTGACAGTTTATATAGCCGCCTGCAACAAGGCGAAGATTTTACTGTTTTAGCTTCAACTTTCTCCAATGATACCGGTTCAGCACGTGATGGTGGCAGTCTTGGCTGGGTAAGCCCTGGGGTAATGGTGCCTGAATTTGAACAACAGATGAAAAGCACCCCAGTGGGTCAGTTCAGTAAACCGTTTCAATCCCAGTTTGGCTGGCATATCCTGCAAGTCAGCGAAACACGTCAACAGGATATGACAGAGGAATATCAAGAACGTATGGCCCGTCAATTACTTGGTGAACGACAGTTTGATGCCGAGCTGGACAGCTGGTTACGTGAAACACGCAGCAATGCCTATGTAGAAATCAAAGATCCACAACTGGATCCTAAACGTAATCGTTAAGCCCAGATCCATTTTAAAAAGCCAGCGCTAGATTGCTGGCTTTTTAATTTTTATCCATGCAAAACTTACAGGCATAAAAAAACCTCTCGATGAGAGGTTTTTTTAATTTTCAGACTCGATTAACGATTATTTTCGTCGTCTTGAGTATCTTCAAATTTAGTATCGTTGTCAAAGCCAGCGCCTTGACCACCAAAGCCACCTTGACCACCGAAGCCAGCACCTTGACCGCCACCGAAGCCGCCTTGACCACCAAAGCCACCACCTTGACCACCAAAGCCAGCGCCTTGACCGCCACCGAAGCCACCTTGACCACCAAAGCCAGCACCTTGACCGCCACCGAAGCCACCTTGACCACCGAAGCCAGCGCCTTGACCGCCACCGAAACCACCAGTAGCACCTTGACCGCCAAAGCCAGCACCTTGTGGACCAGCAGGCGCACCAGCAGGACGAGGATTACGTGCAGGCACTACAGTTGAAATTGCATGCTTATAAACCATTTGGCTTACTGTATTTTTTAATAAAACCACGTATTGGTCGAAAGACTCGATATGACCTTGTAATTTAATACCGTTTACCAGGAAGATAGATACTGGGATACGTTCCTTACGGAGAGAATTCAAGAATGGATCTTGTAAAGTTTGACCTTTAGACATGTTATAACTCCAAAAAAAATTAAAAATCAGCGCAAAAACTATCTCTATTTTTCAATTAAAAATTATAAAAAAGATAGTCCCTAAATTTTGCTTTATCCGTGACAGTTTCGCAAGTCTTGTTGAGCCTGCTGTAGCGTAAAATATGTTGTAAATTTATGCTTTTCTTGCAAAGACCTCAGCCACGTATATTGACGTTTTGCAAGTTGTCGTGTCGCAAATAAAGCTTTATCCTCCATTTCCTGTTGCTTTTCCTTGGTTTTGTCAGCATTTTTTAAGAATTCTATAGCTTGACGGTAACCTACCGAACGCATAGAAGGTAGATTTTCATTAAAATCGTATTTTTCAATTAAACTAACAACTTCATTTAAAAAACCGTTTTTCCACATCATTTGCAGACGTTGTTCAATACGCCCGTGTAATTCTAACCGATCTGGCATAAGTGCATAGTTATAAAAACTGTAACGATATGGTAAATTTTTAGGTTGCTCTGCCTGTAGTTTTGTAATCGGCTCACCGGTCAGTTTAAACACTTCTAAGGCACGAATAATACGCTGCTTGTCACTAACCTTGAATTTCTCCGCAGCAACGGGATCTACGGCACTTAATTCTGCATAAACAGTCTCCCAACCTTCTCGCTCGCCTTTGGCTTCAATTTCAGCACGAATCGTATAGTCGGCACTGGGCAGATTATCTGACAACCCCTCAAGTAAGGCTTTAAAATACAGCATGGTTCCGCCCACCAATATCGGTGTTTTACCACGTGCATGAATATCATCAATTAACCGGCAAGCATCTTCAACAAAGTTTGCCGCAGAATAGACTTCAAGCGGACTGATAATATCGATCAGATGGTGCGGATAGCGCGCCAGTTCCTCTTTAGAAGGCTTGGCTGTTCCAATATCCATTTCCCGATAAACCAGCGCAGAATCGACTGAAATCAGCTCGAATTTTCCCTGCTCATACAGTTCACATGCCAAAGCGGTTTTGCCACTTGCAGTTGGCCCCATTAAATTGATGACCGGCAATTGATTGGACATGTAAAACTACTCTCCTCGAGCAAAAAGTTTGTCTAGTTTATTCAATGGAAAAGCGCGCCAAGTCGGACGGCCATGATTACATTGACTGGCAAATTCAGTGTGTTCCATCTGACGCAGTAAAGCATTCATTTCAGACAGGCTTAAAATGCGATGCGCACGTACTGCACCATGACAGGCCATACCTGCCAGAATCTGGTCACGTTTCTGCAATAGACCCTGTACCTGATCATTCGGATCCAGATCATTTAACAGCTCGGGAATCAGTGCATCAAAATCTGCTTTGTGCAAAATGGCAGGTACGCCACGCACAATCACCTGTTCATCACCATACTGGTCAATTTCAAGCCCCAAACGCATTAACTGCTCTTTGAGTTCTTCGACCCGCATCGCCTGCATTCGAGTGATGTTGACCACTTTGGGAATCAGCAATTGCTGTGATGTCCAGAATTCAGGTTTATCCCAAGCCGATTTCATTTGCTGCAAGACAATCCGCTCATGTGCTGCATGCATATCCACAATGATCAGCCCTTCGGTATTTTGTGCCAGAATATAAATCCCATGTAACTGGGCAATCGCAATCCCGAGTGGATGTTCATCGACTTTGGCCTGTATATGACTTTGCAAGGCTTGCTCTGCAACTTGTGGCTCATAGGCAGACGCTTGATCACGCAGCGGTGCCAGATAGCTTTGCAGGGCATTATTCAGCTGCTGCGAGCCTGCATAAGACGCATTATAGTCTCGCGCATAATGTACCGTTTGCGGCCGCGAAGATTCAAAGTCGGTCAGGACATCCGATGCCTCATTTTCATCTTTAGCAGCTACAGGTAGGTTAGAGGATAATTGCTGCTGCGCATGCGCAGTCTGGTGCAGGCTAAACTGTTCCTGATAACGCGGTTGCGGTACAAGTGCAACAGGTTCATCATCAACTTTCATCGCAGTTGCTAAATCAGCAGTTGCCGTCTGGAATTGTGCCAGAGTTTCTTTGGCATAATGCCGTACAAACTCATGTACTTCACGCTGATTCAGAAAGCGAATTTCATGCTTAGTGGGATGGACATTGACATCAACATTTTCAGGATCAACTTCTAAAAACAGCAAATAAGCCGCATGTTGATGGCCATGCAAAATGCCATCATAAGCCATCCGCAAGGCATGAGAAATGGTTTTGTCTTTGACAATCCGGCCATTGACATAGACATATTGCAAGTCGGCCTGTGCACGCGCATCTGAGGGATGACCAAGCCAGCCTGATAAACGCATGTTGATACTGTCAGCATCGATCCAATAAGCATTTTCAGTGAACTGACGACCCAATAACTGCTGTACCCGCTGGAAACGTAAAGCACCGCTGTCCGCCACGGGTAAATTCAGCTTGATGCTTTCATTATGTTCCAGCACAAACCGGATATCAAAATGCGTCAGTGCCATACGGCGTACAATTTCTTCAATGTGGCCAAATTCAGTGCCCGGTTTCTTTAAGAATTTACGCCGCGCAGGCACATTAAAAAATAAATCCTGAACCCGGATATGCGTCCCTTTCGAAGCCGCGACCGCTTGAATCTGCTGATGATCAAAAGCCGTACCGTTTACTTCTACCTGATAACCAATGCCATCCTCATTTTGACTGCTGATCATGGTCAGGCGTGAGACTGCTGCAATCGATGCCAGCGCTTCTCCACGAAAGCCTAAACTGCTGATCGCATACAGCTCATCGGCACTCTGGATTTTGCTGGTGGCATGACGCATGACGGCCAATGCCAGATCTTCAGCATGAATACCACGGCCGTTATCCATAATTTCAATTAAGGTACTGCCACCCTGTTCCACCCGGATGATCAGCTCGGTCGCACCCGCATCAATCGAGTTTTCCAGTAATTCCTTGACCACGGATGCCGGACGTTCAATCACCTCACCTGCAGCAATCTGGTTGGCCAGCGCAGGATCAAGGGCACGGATACGGCGTAGGCTTAAATCATTCGACATGTGAAAATTGACGCTCCAAAGCCTCTCGCAAAGCAAGATTAGAGGAAATCAGGCTTGCAGTACGGGTCAGTTCATCTTCAGATTTTAAAATTTCAATAATCAGGTCAGCTTGCGGAATTTCATCGCCACCTTTGGAGGGCCATTCAAATAAAAATAGCGCATTCGGAGTTTCCAGATAATCCCGGATTCCCATCAATTCGAGTTCATAGGGGTCATTCAGACGGTACAGGTCAAAGTGAAAAATATCCTGCCCATTGATCTGATACGGTTCGACCAGCGTATAAGTCGGACTTTTCACCGAACCTTGATGACCCAGCTGTTGCAAATAATAGCGCGTTAAGGTCGTTTTTCCTGCCCCCAAATCACCGATCAGATATACGACTCCCGCAGGGAAATTTTCGGCCAGAACCTTGGCCAGTTTCTGGGTATCGTCTTCATGATTTAAAGTGACATTAAATGAATAAGGCATATTACTCACGACATGATGCAAAAGAATAAATATGATAGCATCGCCACGCTTTAAAAGCCTATTCACCTGTGTGAGAAACTGTATTTTTTCACCATTTCTGTTTCTGAGAGGTTGATCTGCCTGCCATGCATCCGACTGTTGAGTTTAATCCGCCCATGTTAAATGGGGTCAGTGCCAGTAAAGTGTTCTTGCAGGATAGTCTAGATGCACCCCCGACAGTTTTTGCTTATTTATGCACGCAATTTGCGCATATCGCAGCAGATGAATGGCAAGCCCGTTTCGCCAAAGGTCTGGTCTATGATGCGCAGGGCCATCAATTAAGCACAGAAAGTCCATTTCAGGCCAATAGTCATTGTTTTTATTATCGATTTTTGGCACATGAAGTGCATGTTCCTTTTCAACATCAGATTTTATTTGAAAATGAGCATTTCATGGTGATCGATAAACCGCACTTTTTGACCATGAGTCCGACCGGTCAGTATGTACAGGAAACCTTGCTGGTTCGTCTCAAAAAACAAACAGGCAATGAACATTTAACACCGATTCACCGGCTAGACCGTGAAACGGCCGGCGTAGTTCTCATTTCAAAATATGTAGAATCTCGTGGCCTGTATCAACAGATGTTTGCCACACGGCAAGTGCAGAAGACCTACCATGCGATTGCAGCATACAAGGCTGATTTAGAATTTCCATTGATCACACGATTAAGAATGGAAAAAGGTCAGCCCTTCTATACCATGCAGGTGGTCAACGGCGAAGCCAATAGCGAAACGGCAATCCAGCTGTTAGAACATAATAAAGAATGGGCCAAATATGAACTGAAACCACACACTGGCAAACAGCACCAATTACGCGTGCACTTGAATCATCTCGGTATTCCAATTCAGAATGATCCGTTTTATCCACGGATAGCGCACAAAGCCGAAGATGATTTTTCTGCCCCTTTAAGCTTATTGGCCCAACATATTCAATTCATTGATCCGATCACGCAGAAAAGCATGAATTTCAGCTCCAGACTTGAATTGACACTGTAAATCGCTTGTCATTACAGATTATTTTCTAAAATCGGTCGCTTTAAGATTGAATTTCAAACGTAATTGATTAGAATAAAGGCGAAAAGTTAAGTAATTTAAAGCTTTAAAAATATTATGAGAAAAACTGAAGTTTATCAAATTCGCTTGGACTCGCAAGAGAAGAAACAAGCCTTTGCGGTATTTAAGCAATTGGGGATTACGCCAGCTCAGGCCGTGCGTCTTTTTTTCAAACAGGTGGTGATTACCAAATCGATCCCCTTCTCGATTGAAAACCAGAATATTAATCTGGAACAACTGATCCGACTGCGCAAACTGAAGCAAAATGAGATCCAGAATGGGCAAAGCAGCTTGCCAAATTCAACACTCAATTCTCTGGATGATCAGGAAATCCAGCTCGATGATGATCATCTGGATTTATTTGAAGAACTGAATGCCATTTTAGGTGAAAGCGACAAAATTTAACATTGTTGCATTTCCGAACAATTTCTAAAGCCGGCCACTGACAAACTTCGCTATGCTTGATGCTGATAATGAATAAAAAATTAGCATGGAGGATGCAATGCTCGTACGACGCGCTCAATCAGCAGACCTGAATCAGCTTGCGATATTATTCGATGAATATCGACAATTTTATGGCACCTCCTCTAACCCCGAACTCTCCTACCAATTTTTAAAACAACGTTTTGAAGATGGACAGACCGTCATTTTCATTAATACCAAAGATGATACTTTTACCGGCTTTATTATCCTGTATCTGGGTTTTTCTTCGGTGGCCTGCTCGACCTATTATATTCTGGATGATGTCTATATCACCCCGATATTTCGGCGTCAGGGTGCAGCCAGACAACTGATTGATACCGCAATTTTATTTGCCAAACATGAACAGGCCTTAAGAATTACCCTGGAAACCCAAAAGAACAATTACCAATCGCATGAATTGTATGAATCTATGGGATTTATTAAGGATAATGAGTTTCAGACCTATCATTGTTTCCTGAGATAAAATCTGATCGTTCAAATAAACTTGAGAAGAATAACTCAATTATTCTTCTGAACGGAATTTTGCCAAAGCCACCTGTTCTGCATTTAAATAGATCCATTCTCCTTCAGCCAGCTCAGGCAGAGCCAAAGCACCAATTTGAGCACGATGCAATTGCTCGACTTTATTTCCGACGGCTGCCAGCATGCGTTTCACCTGATGATATACCCCTTGATGAATGCTCATTTGCAGACGGCTTTCAGACAGACGTATCACTTCAGTGGCTGCAAAAATACCTTTTTCATTGCGTAGCTCAACGCCTTGTTCCAGTTGCTGTAGCTGAGCATCAGTGACTGGATCTGCCGTTTGCATTTGATAAACTTTGGCCACATGTTTTTTCGGATGTGTTAACGCTTGCAGAAACTGGCCATCATCAGTCAACAATAACAGTCCGGTGGTGTCCTGATCCAGACGACCCACGCATTGAATGCCACGATTCAGCAGCATCTCATCAAACAGATCAAACACACTAAAATGATGCGTGGCCTGATGCGAACACTCATAGTCCTGCGGTTTGTTTAAAGCGATATAGACTTTCTCTCGATAGCGATGGGCCTTGCCATAGACCTCGAAGTCTAAATCATTCAAATCCAGTTTATGTTTAGGATGATCAATCACTTCATTCTGGATAGAAACAGCACCATTTTTAATCAATTGCTGACAATGCTTGCGGGAACCGAAACCTTGTGACTGCAACATTTTTTCCAATAGCATCTGCTTAAACCTGTATCGCGTGAAGAGTTGTGCATTCTATCCTGAAACACACCTAAATTGATTGCTTCGCTTATTTTCTTCGTATCACCAGCTGAAACGCTCTACAATGGTGGCATTTTCCATGTTTCCTCTCCCGCCCATGTCACAACTCGATTTAAATTTGATGGTTCTTTTGGTATTACTGGCCTGTGGTATATTCAGTCACAATAGTGCTGTCACCATCGCTGCAGCGGTACTGATTGTTCTTAAAATTACCCCGCTACACGACCTGTTGCCTTATGTACAACAACATGGTTTGAATATCGGCATTATTATTTTAACCATCGGGGTATTGGCACCGATTGCGAGTGGCAAAATTGCCGGAGAAAGTATTCTCAAGTCATTTCTCAGCTGGAAATCTTTACTGGCCATTGCCATTGGTGTTTTTGTGGCTTGGCTCGGTGGCCGCGGTGTGAAACTGATGTCGAATCAACCGGATATTGTCGCGGGCTTATTGATTGGTACTGTAGCAGGTGTGGCGGTGTTACGCGGCGTACCTGTTGGGCCGCTGATTGCAGCCGGGATTTTATCTTTATTGATTGGTACACAATAGATTCAAATCATCAGCACGCATCACCCGTATGCAAAGATTTCTCAAAAATACATCACATGACCTATAATATGCAGGTCATCTATTGATTCCCTTGCACCAAGCTTTAAAGCAGTGTTTCAAGCTTGCTCAGGATATATCATCAGATCAACAGAAGATTCATCTTGGTTGTAAGCTTTCCAAGCTAAAATAAAAGCGATACAAAAAAATAGAATGATCTTTAACAAGCTGTGACCTGATAAAAATTTGAAATTTACTGCATGACAAATCCGAGCCTAATCTTTTAAGGCATAAACCAAACTTTCTATCATCTCGCCGTTTTCCAAATATACTTTAACCGGAATCCGTTGATATTCATCACCTTCAAACGCATCCAGCTCTTCCCAATATTGGGGAAGATGCTCAGATATAAATACATAACCCTGAACAGTCTCGCCCGAATCACTGAGCTGAATGCCCGGGCTACCCAGTTCAGCCCCCCAGCCACGCTGTTGCAAATGCCCACGGATATAAGCGGCTTTCCAGCTTCCCCCAATCCGCTCCATGACATGGGCATTGGGTTGCTGCGGACGAAGCGTGCCGTATACGAATAAACTATGCATCTTAAAAGTTCTGAAGGATCATTTCGGGGATTACTCTACAAATAACAGTGCCAGACGGACTTGGTCATAGGCCATTTTAGGCGTGGTGAGTTCTACAATCGGGCGCAACTTAATCGAGCCATCATCATTAAAATGCTCAGCACTTTGACGTTTGGTTAAGCGTTTATAAATTTTACGCACCTGCTCCACCACTTCCTCACCCGGATGAGCCACCGAAATATCCAGTCCCTGCTCTTTGTGTAAACGGCCTAGATGATTAATGATTGTCGCTGGCGTCAGACCACGTTCAGTCGCGATATCCGCAACTTCATAGCCTTCTTCAAACAGTGCTCGGGTTTCATCCAGTGTGGCAGTGGCATAACTCTGCTTCGTGCCACTCTTGGAAATTTTCTTTTCATTGCGCTGGATTTCTGCTTCATTCAATGTGCCACCGCAGTGACGAATAAAGGCTTTATGCTGCGCAGTCAAATCGACATTTTCAAAATTCGCTTCGGCTTCATCAGAAAGTTCCTGAAAACGACGATCAGCTTTAATCGCTAAACTGTCAAGTTCCAAAGCCTGCTCATTAAAGCCTTTTAAACGTAAGCCATTTAAGCTTTTCAACCGTGACAGCGCCACATAACCTTGACCTTTCTCGAAAGTATGACTCAGATCAATTTCTGCTGCTTCCAAGGTCATCCCTTGAGATTTATGAATGGTAATCGCCCAGGCCAAGCGTAAAGGAATTTGCTGGAAACTGGCAATAGTCTTACCAGCTTCATTGTCTACCGACCAGGTTTCCGGCTCCACCACCAAGGTCGTGCCATCGGTCAGTTTTACTTTGGGCAGCACACCATATTCATCGTCTTCTTCAAAACTGATCACTTCACCCAGACTGCCGTTGATATAGCCCATATCAAAGTTATTTTTTACAAACATGACTTTGGCATGCTTTTTCAAGGTTAAGGCTTCTGGTGCACGTACTGAAGATTTTAAAGTTTCAATCAGCTTTTCATTGCCATCACACTGGGCATCAAACTGGCGCGGATCATTGTCAATTTCATTCAGATGTTTAAAGTTAAGACTATCCACATCCATATTATGGGTATACAGACGCGTATAGGTATCGCCGATTTCTTGATGTCGGGTTGCCTGTAAAGCCGTGCGATGTTCATGGCTAATCGCCTGCGCACGGATCGCATTCAGGATGTCATTCAGATAATCATTGCCCTGACGATGCTGCTCGGTCAGATAACAGACCCGAAACTTGGCTTCTACCCAGGCTTCCGACATAAAGCAGAATTTATCGCGATTACGCTCGTCATTCTTACCGACTGGCGGCAACTGGAAAAAATCCCCGGCCACAATTACCTGAATACCGCCAAAGGCTTCATCACTGTCCTTAAAATATTTCAGCACCTGATTGACCAGATTCAGCTGCTTGGCATGCAGCATGGAAATTTCATCAATAATCAGAACTTGGGCATTTTCCAGATGTTCTTTTAAGTATTTACGCTCTTTCATGCGCTTTAAGTCATCTTCGGACAAAAAGTCTTTAATGCCGATGCCGGCCCAGGTGTGAATGGTCATACCATTCATATGCGTGGCTGCAATACCGGTCGATGCCGTAATCGCGACGGCGACTTTACGCGCTTTTAAATAATTAATATATTGATTCAGCGTATAGGTTTTTCCTGCACCCGCAGAACCGGTTAAAAAGACATTTTCTCCTGCTTTGAGTAACTTAAGGGCAGTTTCCTGTTTCATAAGAGCAATACCGTGAAAGAACGGCTATAGCCTAACGATTTTTGGCAGAAAAGTTAAGCGTCATGGCGGAAAACCACTTAATCTTGCACTTAAGCCTGCAAGTTGAGCCAGTTGATAAAATGCATCGCGATATTGCTATATTCAGCTTCTGCCTTTTGATTGTTCGGATATTCCAGCTGATCGAAGATCACTTGCCCATTGACGATTCGACAGCCCAGAATTAAAGGTAAACGCACATCCGGATGCGACATGCGAAAGGCCACATATTGCCCTTCAATAATCTGCTGGGCATAACTGGCAGCCAGACAGTTCCTGAAAACCTTGGATTCTTCCAGAATACGATCCAGATTTTTAAGCTCCTCAAAACGCCAGTTGAAATATAATAAAAATGAGGCCTGCGTCAAAGGTGACCAAGTTACGAGCGCAAACTCTTTTTTCAGCTTGGCCATCATTTCCTGCTTCTGAATCTGATCATGCCAGATCACGGCCTGAGCGAATAATCCACTCCAGCTGAGGTTTTTCGGAATCTCGTTATGACTGGAAAAATATTCCACTAAATAGTCACGCACATAACTGTCAAATACAGACTCACGCACATGTCCACTGTGTAAATAAAACAGCTGTCTAAATTCGACAAAAGGAATCCGATAGCGCTGCAACACATGATAGAAATCCCGATTCTGCTGGCTTTGAGGCTGAATATAGGTCAAGACTTCTTCTGGAAGATGTGTGGTAATTTTATATAGATGCTGCATATATGCCTGCATCACCCGGCTCAGTTGCAAATAGACTTTCTTGGTGATCTGATCATCCATTTTGACCACGTTACGCAGCAGTTCTATCCATTCGTCCAGATACAGAATCGAGGGAGTGATGGCAATCCGCTGATCATCCATCGATTGGCGTGTGCCTTTTAAGACCACCGCCTGATTATGCTGATGTTGAAACCAGTCATGCTGGATTGCATATTCATGCATGCTATGAATAAACAGTCGCGCTGAGACATATTGAAAATATTGTAAGGTCGCCAGAATAATCTGCGGATGAATATGATGGCTGTCTACAAAACTTAAGGCCGTCACTGCCACCCGCACGCTGCTGTGCTGAATATTGCTACTGATCCAGTCCAGTACTTCGGCTGGTTGCCTGAAAATCCAGTTCACTGCACGATGACAGTCAAATAGTGGTAATCGGGCCACCTTTTTTTGCCATAAATAGGGATGATTTTCCAGAAAATTTCGTTTGGCTAATAAGTCATCGCGATGCCAGACCTCACGGTTCATCAAACGGACAAAACCGAGCAGGTGGCTCTGCTCCTCGGCATGTCGATACAACAGCCGAATATCATCGCTGTGATCATTCAGTTCATGTAAATTAAAACGCTCTTCAAAAGACAAGGACATAATCCGAAACGTCGCCGGATGCAAAAACTGTGCGGCACTAAAACAGAATTCATCCAGAGTGTCCATTAAGGACTGGATGGACAGGAACTCATCCTGCTGTAGAAATGCCAAAGAAAAAGCCTGTTGCAAGCTTTCAAGAATTTGCGGGGGAATATCCTGTTCGTCCAGAACAACGTTTTGCATGACTGGTGTTGTATACAACCCGGCCTCTATTAAATGATGATCAATAATCTCAGCCTGAACCACCGACATCTGTCGCAGGAATGCCAATACCCGTGCTGGGCCATTTACCGCTTCATAGACCTGGTTCAGAATCAGTTTGCGTAATTGCTTGGCTTTGTCACGTAAATACAGCGAATGCTGCGGTTTCGAGTCCCCAGTCAGGAAATAGATATCCTGTAAAAAAAATTCTTCTAGCGCTTCTGCTTTGTATTGCTGAAAATAAAAATGACTCTCAACCAAAACGGGTGCAGTTCCGGAGTCCAGTGCATATGCAGTATAAAACTGGATATAGAACAACCCGTCCAGCAATTCAATCCGGTATTGACCCTGCTGAATTTTTAATAGATTTTGTGCAGTCAGATGACCAATCATCGCCATCTGATCCAGATAAAGCTGGTTCAACTCCGGAGAAATCCGCAAACATTGTTGTGCCAGCAATTTTAACGGCGCTACCCAACCACCCTGTTCCATATACGCACCTATTTATTTTATTTTTATATTGAATCATGTTGAGCCCTCGATCATCGATCAGTGACTATTTGACCATACATTATGGCAGTACTCGCACAATAAAACAGCACTGCAGGATGACTTCTAAATATAGCGCATCTCAATATGTCACAACTTGGATTTACAACGAGGATTCGGTTGCCTGCTGATCTTGCTGACGGTGCACAGTGAGCGCTGCCAACCCCGTATAAATATGCTGTTGCAAGCTATGCCGAAACTCAACCAGCTCTTCTTGCGTCTGCACCTGAGCAATCGATAGTCGTGGCATAAACTGAAAATAAAAGGGCAAGCGTTTTGGCAACAGGTGTTTGGGCAGAGAAGGAATCACATCGCCCTGACGTAGTAATTTATTGAGTTGTGGTATTTTAAGTAGTGTTTGAAAATACTTATGCTGGATAATCTTATTGGCATTAAAGCCAATCTCATAGACCTCATCCGCACCGAGAGCGGCAAAAGGGACAAGATCATAGTTGAATTCTTGCGCCAGCTTTAAAAAGCCGTAACGCTGCTTCCAGATCAGCTGATACTGCTCACCCTGACGTTTGAGCACTTCACGACCGCCACCCGGAAAGACCAGAATGGAATAGCCTTGCTGCATTGCAGCACGCACATAGGCTTGTGTTCCATCAATGGCACCAAACTTTTTCACGGCTTCACGCCACAGCGGCACATAAAAATGGCTATGATCTGCAATACTGACCACAGCCACCTTATGTTCGTTGTAGAGGTAATCAATCAGCATCGGCGCATCAAAGATGCCATACATGGAATGATTACCGACATACATTGCAGGTCGACTGGCATCCATATACTCAGCCCCTAAAAATGTCGGGGTAAAATATAACTTGGAGAAGGCGCTTAAACGCCTGATCCACTGCCCGTCATGCTTGGCCTGCAATCTGTCTACTCTCTATTTATTGCGGATCATGCCACACGTTTTTGAACCAGAATCGAACCCACTGAATAACCAGCACCGAATGAACAAAGTACGCCGTATTCACCATCTTCCACTTCATGGGCAGTGCGGTGTAATGCAATGATCACGCCTGCAGAAGAAGTATTGGCAAACTCGTTCAGAATCATCGGCACCAGACCAGGTTTGGCATTTTCTTTGCCAACCACCAGTTTCAGGATCAGTTCATTCATACTGGCATTGGCTTGATGGAGCCAGAAGCGTTTCACGCCAGTCGGTGCAATCTGATTCTTCTCCAGTTGCGCTGTAATCATTTTCGCAACCAGTGGGCAGACTTCTTTAAAGACCTTACGGCCATCCTGACGGAAACGCTTGTCATCAATGTCGGCATTTTCAGAGGTATTCAAGAAACCAAAGTTATTGCGGATGTTATTCGAGAACTGGGTGAACAACTCGGAATCCAGAATTTCAAAACCGGTTTTGCTTTCAGTGTTTTCAATAATTGAAGCGGTTGCCACATCACCAAAAATAAAGTGACAGTCACGTGAACGAAAATCGGTATGTGCAGAGGTAATTTCCACATTAACCAATAACACACGACGCGCACCAGCCTTAATCGCATCATAGGCCTGTTTCAGACCAAATGTTGCTGCCGAGCAGGCCACATTCATGTCATAGGCATAGCCTTTAATTCCTAAAGCGGTTTGAATCTCGATGGCAACGGCAGGATAAGCACGTTGCAAATTCGAGCATGACAAAATCACGATATCAATATCTTCAGCAGTTACGCCTGCATTTTCCATCGCCTGCTTGGCTGCGATTACACCCCATTCTGCTTGCAGTGAAATTTCATCATCTGCACGTTCAGGTAAATTCGGACGTAAACGTTTCGGATCTAGAATACCGCTTTTTTCCGCAACATAACGGCGTTGGACACCAGATGCCTTTTCAATAAATTCTGCACTAGAACCACGACGCGCTTCAATTTCGCCTGCAGCGATTTTGTCCGCATTTTCGTGATTAAACAGTTCCACATAAGCATTTAAACTTTCAACTAATTCTTCATTGGTGATGACATTTTCCGGATGGAACAAGCCAGTACCCGTAATGCGGATGCCCATGTAAAACTCCTTCTCTGAATTACCTATATCTTAACTGATTCCAAGACGATCCCATACTTTTTGCAAGCGAGTTGGAGACACGGGTGCTTTTGTTTTCATCGGTTGTGAAAACAATGAGATTCTTAACTCCTCGACCATGAAGTACAACTCTTTCAGACGAGGGTCATCTTTAAACTTGAACAATTTTTCCATCCATTGATCAATTTGGTCAATGGCGGAATTGTCCCTTTGTAGATTATTGGGCAAGCGGTCTAAACGCAAGATCAAGGCTTTCAAATAACGTGGAAATTCGATCCATACATCGGATGGTTTACGATATACAAAGTCAGAAAGACTCATTAAATCAAGTTGATCTTCAATATCATTGATATTTTTCTCAAACACAGAATGGTCTAAAACCAATAATTTCCGGCGGATTTCCTGCCACTGGATATAAATATCTGTAATCTCTTTCAGGGTAACTTGCCCATGACTTAAGAAAGATTTTTTTACATCTTCAACCAGTTTTTGGAACTCTTGCGCATTGACAGGTAGCTCATTCATGGACACTTGCAGTGTGGCATAAACTAACATTTGTTCTAGTTGGGCCTTGTCACCGAGTGGCGAATAAGCCAGTGCCAAAGGTTTGGAGATCTGTTTTTTTAACTGGCGAATCAGGTCTCCCAGTTGCATATGCACCAGTCGGATCACCCCTTCACGATGTTTTTTGATCGCTTCCGCCTGATCGTTAAAGGTCTGAATCACCACGCCCGACTCATCTTTTTGCTCCAGTGCAGCAAAGGCTTTGGTCGGCACCAGCGCCTGATACTGCTTGACCACGACACCCGTGACTTTTTGTGAGGCTTCAAACACAAAACTTTCCGGGAAGGTTTTAAATTCACCTTTCAGCTGCTTGACCGGACTATGGGTTTCAGCCCGGCAACGTGCTTTCAGCTCTGACAAATCACGACCCTGTTCAATGACACGACCTTTTTCATCAGTGACTTTAATAAACGGTAACAGATACTGTTCGACCCGGTCAAAGCTGAAATCTTTCTCAGTGATTTGATCGCCACGTAACTGGAACGCCAGGAAACCAAAGATATGTTTCTGCAGATCCTGTACATCGACTTTTGCCATGAGTTTTCGTGCAGTATCTGGAATTGGCACCAGATTACGGCGCTTGTCCTTCGGCAAGCCTTTTAGCAATGCTTCAATCAGGTCCAGACGCCAGCCTGGAATTCCCCAGGACCAGATTGATTCATCTACCTGAGCCAAGGCTTGCAGTGGAATTTTAACTGTCGCGCCATCTTCATCATGACTCGGGTCAAAGCGATAGGTCGCTGCCAGACGAAGTTCACCATTACGTAAATAGTCAGGAAATTGCTGTGTGGTTGGACGGTCATTCAGCCATAATGCATCATCATCAACAAATAAATAACGTGGCTGCTGAGGCTCAACAGTAGCCCGCCAATCTTCAAAAGTACGGCGGCTGGCCACTTCAGCTGGCACTTTAGATGCATAGAACTGGTAAATGGTTTCTTCGTCTACCACCAGATCACGACGACGCAATTTATCCTCAACCCGTTCGACTTCTTCCAGTTTAAGCAAGTTATGCTTTAAAAATGGCGGACTAATACCGAGATGACCCGTAGTTAAAGCATCGCGTAAGAAAATTTCATGCGCCGCAGCCTGATCGACTTTTTCATAATTGATTGCTCGTTTTGGCTCAATGATCAGACCAAATAATGAAATCTGGTCATAAGCGTTCACCACACCGGCTTTTTTCGACCAGTGCGGTTCAAAATAATGATGCTTGAGCAGATCGCGGGCGGCTAGCAGTATCCATTCCGGTTCAATCTTGGCCAGAGTGCGTAAATACACTTGCGAGGTTTCCACCATCTCAAAAGCCATGACCCACGGCGTATTGCTCTTATGCAAAGTCGATGCCGGGAAAATCCGGGCTTTCTGCTGACGTACCGCCATAAACACATTACGTTCATCGGTCTTGTTGGCAATAAACGACAATAAGCCGGTGAGTAATGCACGATGCAGATTTTCATAACTGGCAGCTTTGTCATTAAATGACAGTTTTAGACCTTGAGCCAAGTCCACCAGTTGTTCATGGGTTTTTTTCCATTCACGTAAACGCAGCCAGCTCAAGAAATGATTCCGCGCAAATGTACGGCGTTTATTCTCACTCATACTTTCGCGATTGCCGTGCAATGTTTCCCAGAGTTTTATATAGAACAAAAAGTCAGAATCAGCTTCACGGAACAAGGCATGTTTCTGGTCGGCCTGCATTTGTTTGTCTGCAGGACGTTCACGCGGATCTTGCACCGCGAGCGCCGCAACAATAATCAAGACTTCGTTTAAAACACCAAAATGTGCGCCACCCAAAATCATACGGGCCAGACGTGGGTCAATCGGCATTTTTGCCATTTGCTGACCGATTTTGGTTAATCCACTGCTTTGAAGTCTCCCTTTCTCAAAGGGAGATTTAGAGGGATTTGCTTGATCATCTTCAGTTTTAGGAGAATTTTTCTCGGCCATTGCCCCCAACTCAATCAGCAACTTACGGCCATCATTCACCAGACGGTGATCCGGTGGTTCGATAAAATCAAAGTCCTCCAGCGAGCCTAAACCCAGACTCTGCATCTGCAAAATCACCGATGCCAGATTGGTACGCTTGATTTCAGGTTCAGTAAATTCCGGACGGCTCAGAAAGTCGTCTTCTGAATACAGGCGGATACAGACACCGGGCGCAATACGACCACAACGGCCTTTACGCTGATTGGCTGCAGCCTGAGAAACGGCTTCAATCGGCAGGCGCTGCACCCGTGAACGATAGTTATAACGTGAAATACGCGCAAAACCACTATCAATTACATAACGAATATTCGGTACAGTCAACGCTGTTTCCGCGACGTTGGTGGCAATAATAATACGTCGCCCACCACCGGAAGGATTAAAGATTTTTTGCTGCTCTGCCAAGGCTAAACGGGCAAATAAGGTTAAGACTTCAGTATGCCGTGGTCCATGCTTGATCAGGGTTTCCTGTAGCTCGCGAATTTCCTGTTCTGTACTGGCAAAAATCAGGATATCGGCATGTTCGGGATGGCCTTTTTCTTGTGCATCCTGAAAACATTCTTCTACCGCTTTAACCACAGCACGCGGCAAGTTTTCTTCGAAGTCATCAAATTCATCATCATCGCTGCCGCCAATGCTCATTTCCGAGATCGGGCGATAACGCAGTTCAACCGGGAAACTACGGCCTTCTACTTCAAAAATGGGTGCACCATTAAAGTAATTACTAAAACGGTTTACATCCAGTGTGGCAGACGTAATGATGACTTTCAGGTCTGGACGACGCGGCAGTAACTGCTTCAGATAGCCCATAATGAAGTCGATATTCAGCGAACGTTCATGTGCTTCATCAATAATAATGGTGTCATATTTGCTTAGGTAGCGGTCATGCGTCAGTTCGGCAAGCAGAATACCGTCAGTCATCAAGCGTACAATTGAATCTTGGGAACCCTGTTCAGTAAAACGCACTTTAAAGGAAATTGATTCCCCGAGTTTTTCGCCAACTTCTTCAGCAATACGCTGTGATACGCTTCGAGCCGCCAGTCGGCGTGGCTGGGTATGTCCAATCAGACCAGTCAGGCCGCGTCCAGCCAGCATGGCAATTTGCGGTAATTGTGTGGTTTTACCAGAACCGGTTTCGCCAGCCACAATAATGACCTGATGCTTTTGAATCGCGGCTATCAGCTTGTCAGCGTATTGGGTAACGGGCAAATCTTGATTCAGCTTGATGTCTGGAAGACGTTCCAGCCGCTGCCGCACTTTCAGATTGGATTTTTCAAATAGTTCCTGATACTGCTTGGCATTGGCATCTTTCCCCTTCTTCAGTCGATTTAAACGGTGACGGTCACGCGCCATTATCCATTGATCTACATTTAAATGACTCTGCACAGAGAAAACACCCACATCAAAAAACCGGAAAAGTTTATTTTACTTGGTTCATTAGCTTTCAGATAGTCGTAGTTCTGTTAAGTGCCGGACAAATTGGCTTTACTCGTCTCATTTCCCTTAATTCGGCGTAGTAAATCGAGCAAATTACCCCGCTACTCTCACCTGTCCACATGATTAAGTTTAAGCATAAACCTAATTTTTAAATTGATATCGAGAGTATTTTGAGGAAAACAGGATTTTTTTCCTGATTTGCCCTTGAATTTTTCAGTTTCAGCATCATGTTTGTTAGCACGAGGAAAAAGAGATAATTTTGTCATGAAGCCATCATCTTGATGCTGCTCAATGAACAAAGCTATTTTGTGAAAATGGAGAATTTTTACATGATTCGGTTTTTCCGATTTTTGTAATGTAAAAATACCATTTCACCAATAAAGTAAATTTCTATAAGCTAATTGAAATTCAAAACAAACCTCAATCATGGAGACAATGATGAGCTTAATTAATACTGAAGTTAAACCATTTAAAGCAACTGCATTCCAAAATGGCCAATTTATTGAAGTAACTGAAGCTGACCTTAAAGGCAAATGGTCTGTAGTATTCTTCTACCCAGCTGACTTCACTTTCGTTTGCCCAACTGAACTGGGTGACCTTGCTGACAACTACGCTGAATTCCAAAAATTAGGCGTTGAAATCTACTCAGTTTCTACTGACACACATTTCACACACAAAGCTTGGCACGATTCTTCAGAAGAAATCAAAAAAATCCAGTATGTAATGGTTGGTGATGCAAACTGGACGCTTGCTAAAAACTTTGACGTATTAATCGAAGCTGACGGCCTTGCTGATCGTGGTACTTTCGTCATCGATCCAGAAGGTAAAATCCAAATCGTTGAAATCAACGCCGGTGGTATCGGTCGTGATGCTCAAGAACTTCTTCGTAAAGTTAAAGCAGCTCAGTATGTACATGCTCACCCAGGCGAAGTTTGCCCAGCTAAATGGAAAGAAGGCGATGCAACTCTTGCTCCTTCAATCGACCTAGTGGGTAAAATCTAATTTTAATTAGATTAAACTGACTCAAAAAAACCACGCTCTTTAGCGTGGTTTTTTATAACTTTTGATTTGATTTATTTATTTTAGAAGTAATGTTTACACGCAGATTGAGTGTGTGTATTTATCCCGAAATTGCTTGAATCGTCTATTTCTTTGCGATCTATCAAACTGCGCTGAATAAGTTTTAATTTCTCGCTGCAGCTATTTTCTTACAATCCTCTGCCCATTCTTACAATATAGCTATACATCTACAGCACGGCATGGCATAAGTTCAAATGATAAGAAAATAAATATTCAGTGGAGGAACGCATATGCAAAAACTGCTTACAGTGATTTCATGGAAATATAATCCCTCAAGCCGCCACCTGAAAATCGTTTATAGTAATGGCCATAAGGAACTCTATCATCCTGTACCCGAATTTATTTATGACAACCTGCTCAGACGTGACGATAAAGCTGCTTTCGTACATAAATATCTTGAATATAATTTACATTTCAATAAAGTCTGTATGGATTAAAACTCATGCGATTCACGATATCCGACCATCAGCAGACCCGCACCGATCGGTACAGTGCTGATGATAAAACGCTGATCTTGCTGAATCAGATGAATAAACTCTTCCACTTCTGCTGCATGTGAAATGACATTATCCACCACAAGCATCCCACATTTTGGCTTGAGTAATCGAGCCAAATGCTTCCAATAGCCTAGATAGGCATCGCGCTCTGCATCCAGTAAAATAAAATCAAACTGTTGCTGTGAAGCTTCTAGATATTGCTGCGCATCCATCACTTTAAAATCAATAAGATGCTCAAAACCCAATGTATTTGCATAGTGTTTCGCTTGAGTGACACGTGCTTTATCTATTTCCAGTGTGGTTATCACTGCTTGGGTATGCTGAGCAGCTTCAGCTAGCCATAAAGTCGAATAGCCTGTGGATGTACCAATTTCCAAAATATCTTTGGCTTACTGGGCACAAATCAACATGGATAAAAATCGACCTGATTCTAGTTCTATATTGCGATATCGTTGCAGTCGATCTGTCTGCTTGAGATCATGCATATGAAATTTTTCATATAATTCATGCATGAATTTTTCAAATTCATCTGGATTTAGCATAGCCCCTCCCTGAGCTTTTTTAGCTTAAAGCGCCTGAATTAATTTAAAGCGTTCCACTTCACGATCATCGTTGGTGGTAATGGTTTCAGTGAACATTGTTAAAGGGCGCACCCAAATCGAATAATCCCCATAGAGACATTGATAAACCACCAGCTTTTCTTCAGTTTCACTGTGCGTGGCGACATGTAATACCTGATAAAGCTGGCCTTTATAATGCTGATAAATTCCGCGCTGTAATTCCATGATTCAGCCCTCCTGTTATAGATGCCTAATACTAACTGAATTAAGCAAATATCAAGTTAAATTACTTGAAAATTCTTATTCTAACGCCATATAAAAATCTGAAATTAATGATGCATTTTTCAATAAATCAGTAATTCCGATCGATACTATAAAAACAAACTGTTTTACCTATTTTGATTTATGCACTAATATCGCTTTATCAAATAAATATTTATTCCTTTGGAGACGTTAGCCATGTTAGACCAAAATACTTCAGCCCAATTAAAAACACTACTCGAACGTCTGGAAAGCCCGATTGAACTGGTTGCGACTTTAAATGATTCCGACAAATCTGCAAAAATCAAAGAACTGGTTGAGGAAGTGGCTGCATTATCTGATTTAGTCACTGCACGCTTTGACGGTACAAACCAACGTGCTCCAAGCTTTGGTATTGCCAAAGCAGGTGAAGAGCCACGGGTCTACTTTGCAGGTCTGCCAATGGGGCATGAATTCACCTCACTGATTCTGGCTTTACTGCAAAGCTCTGGTTATGCACCGAAAGTATCTGCTGAAGTTTTAGAGTCGATTAAAGGCTTAGGAATCAAATCTGATTTTGATGTATTTGTATCACTCAGCTGCCATAACTGTCCGGATGTGGTTCAAGCCTTAAACCTGATTGCAATTTACAACCCGGGCACAACAGCCACCATGATTGATGGGGCATTCTTCCAGGATGAAGTGGAAGAACGCAAAATCATGGCAGTTCCAATGGTGTTCCAGGACAACCAGCATATCGGTCAAGGTCGTATGACGTTGGAAGAAATCGTGGCAAAACTGGACTCCAACTCTGCAGCAAAAGAGGCTGAAAAGCTCAATGCTAAAGATGCCTTTGATGTACTGGTGATTGGTGGTGGCCCTGCGGGCAATACCTCTGCCATCTATGCTGCACGTAAAGGCATTAAAACCGGTATCGTGGCTGAACGCATGGGTGGTCAGGTCATGGACACCATGGACATCGAAAACTATACATCGATTCAAAAAACTCAAGGTCCCAAGTTTGCTGCTGAAATGGAAGCACATGTACGTGAATACGGTGTTGACATCATGAACCTGCAACGTGTCTCTAACATCAAAGGTGCAGATGAAACAACGAATGGTCTGGTAGAAGTGACTTTAGAGAATGGTGCCAAACTGGAATCGAAAACCGTGATTCTGTCGACCGGTGCACGCTGGAGAGAAATGAACGTTCCGGGTGAGCAGGAATACAAAACCCGTGGTGTTGCCTACTGCCCACACTGTGATGGTCCATTGTTTAAAGGCAAACGTGTTGCGGTAATCGGTGGGGGTAACTCTGGTGTTGAAGCTGCGATTGACCTTGCAGGGATTGTAGAGCATGTGACTTTGGTCGAATTTGATACTAAACTGCGTGCGGATCA
>NZ_VPAV01000070.1:0-1101 GCF_013418995.1 Acinetobacter sp. YH12106 | reverse complement strand
TAGGACTTACGCACTATTATTTATAGATTCTCTGTGGTAGCAGATGATTTTTATCGAGAATAAAGTCATCAATGAAGTTTTTGATAACTGGTCTAAATAATTTCTTCTGCCAACGATATACATTTTCAAAGATCCGCTCAAACTGGTTCTTTTGTATCTCAACGTAGGCCATCAAGGCTGAAAAAATATGATTCAAAATCAGTTTAGATCGTCTTACTTGAAACTTTTCAATATGACAAACCTGTTTAATCACCCGGTGATATTGCTCTATTTTCCAATGACTTGAATGTAATTCATGAAAACCCTCAAAGGACAATAAATCATCTTCATCTTGATGCACAATATAAAACCTCTGCTGTTCTTTTAACTGAGTCTTAAATAATTGTACAAAGCCAAAATCTTTGAGCCAGACCACTTGACCCTGATAGAAATCTGGCAATAAACGCAGTTGAAACCATTGTCCTTTTTCTGGGGAAACCTTACGGTTACAGTCGATACCAAACATAAATCGAATACCATATTTTCTTATGGTTTTTAGATTTCCAGTCGATGAATACCAACTATCACCTGTAATAAATTGAATCTTTGCACCCCAACTGAGTACTTCACTTAACATATCCATAAAGTAATCATTCTTGGTTTTACTTTCAGATTTGTCATAAATTCGGAAATTAATTGGAATATTTTGACCATTTTGATCTATCGCATACAAGGTAATGAGATTAATACCCTTGACGGATCGGTGGTGTTTGCCTGACCAAAAATAGCTAACCAAGTCCATATGTTGACTATATGGTTTATCTAAAACAGTATCATCAATACTGACTATAAGTTTATTATTATCAATATGTTGAATTGATTCTTGATATAGGTCGTGAGGTGTGTAGTCTTCACGCTCTAGAAAGCGATTTACACTATCATGCGAGATATTATAAGTCTCGGCAAGTTGTGTGCAGCTAATAGAGTTCGGTTCTGTCATGAGAAAGCCCATATAAATGGGTAATGTACAAGTTGCTGTAGAAGCATGTTTAATTCGTCTGATCACAGATACTTTATAAAGTATTTTAATACTTTTTTGAATCCGTCAATGCGTAAGTCCTA
>NZ_VPAV01000069.1:0-1197 GCF_013418995.1 Acinetobacter sp. YH12106 | reverse complement strand
AATCCAATCCTGAATTTCACGTAAATCCATCGCCGAATAAGGGGTTCCATCCGGCTTTTTAGCATTTGGTTCGGCTTTAATCACCCATTGATAGATTTCACCTAAACCTGTCGAAATAGGCGACATGTTAGGTTGCACATCTTCAGGCATTTCTCCCATTGCTTCTTGCAAGCGCTGGTTGATAAGCTGTCTGGCCCAGTAAATATCCGTGCCATCTTCAAAAATGATGGTCACTTGCGATAAGCCGTAGCGTGAAATCGAACGGGTTTGTTCCATTTTCGGCATGCCTGACATGGCATTCTCAATTGGATAGGTAATCCGCTGTTCCATTTCCAAAGCCGTAAAGCCATTGGCTGAAGTGTTAATCTGCACCTGAGTATTGGTAATATCCGGTACAGCATCAATCGGTAACTTTTGATAACTATAAATACCAATAGCAATCCAGGCTGCAACAAACAGCATGACCCAGATTGCGTTATGAATAGAAAACTGGATCAGCCGATCAAACAGCCCTTCAGGTTTTACCGATTCGTGGTCTGGAATGTGAGGGCTTTTAGTGCTCATGTGAAGCCTCTCCTTTTTCCATCTCAGATTTCAGTAAGAAACTGCCTTGAGCGGCATATTTTTGTCCCTGATTAAGCCCATTTACCACTTCAATCCACTGGCTATCCCCAGACGATTGACCTAATTTCACCGGCTGCGGAGTGAATTCAACTTTTTGTCCATGCTGAGTGGCGACAAAAACCACATCTTTTCCATCGACATTCTGAACTGCGGACTTAAGTACCCGTAATGCGGTACTTTCACTGCGTTGTTGCAACTGTACGTTTACCATCAAGTTTGGACGTAATTCGGTTGCATTCGATTCAACTTTTGCTCGCACCTGAAGACGACCTGTTTGAATATCCGCTTCAGTATTTAAGGTTTGAATAACTGCCCTGTAGACCTTTTCAGTTTGCAAAGATTTAAATTCGATCTTTTGATTCGGGGCTAAGCCCACAATTTCAGAATTTGGAACAATAAATTCAAGCCAGAGCTGATCTAACCGGTCTATGGTAAAGAGTTGACTTGCTAACTGAACATTTTCTCCGAGCACCAAATCCTTTTTACTGATCACGCCGGAAATGGGGGCTTTCAAAATATAGCGCCCGTTACTGGTATTCACAGCACCAAACGCACTTAAACGTGATTGGGCCG
>NZ_VPAV01000068.1:0-1197 GCF_013418995.1 Acinetobacter sp. YH12106 | reverse complement strand
AATCCAATCCTGAATTTCACGTAAATCCATCGCCGAATAAGGGGTTCCATCCGGCTTTTTAGCATTTGGTTCGGCTTTAATCACCCATTGATAGATTTCACCTAAACCTGTCGAAATAGGCGACATGGTCGGTTGCACATCTTCAGGCATTTCTCCCATTGCTTCTTGCAAGCGCTGGTTGATGAGCTGTCTGGCCCAGTAGATATCAGTACCATCTTCAAAAATGATGGTCACTTGCGATAAACCATAGCGTGAAATAGAGCGGGTTTGTTCCATATTCGGCATGCCTGACATGGCATTCTCGATAGGATAGGTAATCCGCTGTTCCATCTCCAAAGCAGTAAAGCCATTGGCAGAAGTGTTGATCTGTACTTGTGTATTGGTGATATCAGGCACGGCATCAATCGGCAGCTTTTGATAGCTGTAAATGCCTACGCCAATCCAGGCCACAATAAACAGCATGACCCAGATGGCATTATGAATTGAAAACTGGATCAGTCGATCAAACAGTCCTTCAGGCTTTATTGACTCATTATTAGATATTTGAGAATTTTCAGTGCCCATGTGAAGCCTCTCCTTTTTCCATTTCAGATTTCAGTAAGAAACTACCTTGAGCGGCATATTTTTGTCCCTGATTAAGCCCATTTACCACTTCAATCCACTGGCTCTCCCCAGATGACTGACCTAATTTCACCGGCTGCGGACTGAATTCAACTTTCTGTCCATGTTGAGTGGCGACAAAAACCACATCCTTTCCATCGATATTCTGAACTGCTGACTTAAGCACCCGTAATGCGGTACTTTCACTCTTTTGTTGCAGCAGTACGTTTACCATCAAGTTTGGACGTAATTCGGTTGCATTCGATTCAACTTTTGCTCGAACCTGAAGACGACCCGTTTGAGTATCCGCTTCAGTATTTAAAGTCTGGATAACTGCCTGATAGACCTTTTCAGTTTGCAAGGATTTAAATTCGATCTTTTGATTCGGGGCTAAACCCATAATTTCAGAATTTGGAACAATAAACTCAAGCCAGAGCTGATCTAACCGGTCTATAGTAAAGAGCTGATCGGCTAACTGAACATTTTCTCCGAGCACCAAATCCTTTTTACTGATCACGCCGGAAATGGGGGCTTTCAAAATATAGCGCCCGTTACTGGTATTCACAGCACCAAACGCACTTAAACGTGATTGGGCCG
>NZ_VPAV01000067.1:0-1269 GCF_013418995.1 Acinetobacter sp. YH12106 | reverse complement strand
CACTGCTGTCCCATAGTTTGCTTTAAATAAAAAAACCTGAGTCCTAACAGTTAAAATATGAGTGCAAACAAACACTTTAACGACCAGGATTCAGGTTTTGTCACATCAGAATACCGTATTTCATGAGCTAATTAAACCTGTTGTGCGACAGGATTTTGAACAACTTGCTAAAGTACACCATGTTGGACAGAAATTTAGAGCGGCTTCCCGGTGGGATCAGTTTATTGCCATATTGATGTCTCAACTCTCTTGTAGGCAAAGTCTGAGAGATATTCAATCCAATTTGGAGTGCCAACAGGAAAAGCTAAGTCATCTCGGAGCAAAGTCTATTCCCCGAAGCACGCTGGCACGAATCAATGAGCAGCAGCCTGCTACCTTGTATCAACAGCTATTTTACAAGTTGCTTAAATACTATGAACACTCAAAAGTAGCTCATAAATTTCGCTTTAAGAATCCCTTGTATTCCTTGGATGCCAGTCATATTGACCTGTCGCTTTCCTTATGTGAATGGGCCAAAGTTCACGACTCAAAAGCCAGCATGAAACTCAGTATAGGATTGAATCACAGCAATGATATTCCTGAGTTTGTTGCAGTTGAAAATGGCAAAGAAAATGACATGGTACAAGGCCGCAAATTCCAGTTTCCTGCTGGCAGCATTGTAGTTTTTGATAAAGGCTATGTCGATTACCAATGGTATGCAAATCTGACTGCTCAAAACATTGGATTTGTCACACGTTTTAGGCCTAAATCTGTGTATCAGGTGATCCAGCAACATCCAGTGCTTGAATCCAAAGGTATTCTAAAAGATGAAACCATTCAGCTGAATAGCGCACATGCCCTAAAAAGAAAAGCCCCAGTGTTAAGAAGAATTGAATATAGAGATCAGCAAAGTGGCAAGCACTTTAGCTTTCTCAGCAATAACTTTCATTTAGCCGCCTCCACCATTGCGGCGATTTATAAAGATCGTTGGAAAGTTGAGCTGTTCTTTAAGGCGATTAAGCAGAATCTCAAATTAAAAGCGTTTCTAGGCCGCAGCAGGAACGCAATTCAGACACAAATCTGGATTGCGATGATCGCCTATTTATTGGTGAGTTTCGCTCGACATTTAGGAAAAACAGGTTGGACAGTTCAACGTTTACTCAGAATAATTCAAGTGAATTTGTTTGAAAGAAGAACTTTAAAAGCTTTATTTTCACCCGATAAAATACCCATAAAACAAGAGGAAGCTCAAATGAGCTTCCTCTTGTGAAAAATTGTGGGACAGCAATG
>NZ_VPAV01000066.1:0-1281 GCF_013418995.1 Acinetobacter sp. YH12106 | reverse complement strand
GCTAACTGAACATTTTCTCCGAGCACCAAATCCTTTTTACTGATCACGCCGGAAATGGGGGCTTTCAAAATATAGCGCCCGTTACTGGTATTCACAGCACCAAACGCACTTAAACGTGATTGGGCCGATTGGACCTGAATTTGCGCCCGTTTATAGCTGTTGTAAGCACGTTGATAGTCCTGTTTTGCTGAAATACCCTGTGACCACAGCTGACGCTCACGCTCGAAGTCCTGTTTCGCCAGTTCAAGGTTGGTTTGTTCAATTTTTAGATTGGCCTGCTGATCGACTAAATCAGGAACAAGCAACGTGGCCAAAGACTGTCCTTTCTGAACTTTTTGGCCGAGTTCTACATAGACATTTTCGACATGACCACTAAAACTCGGAGAGACATGCGCTTGCTGGTCGGTATTCACGTTAAGTTTTGCTGGATAAGAACTTAATTTAACCACCGGACCTTGATCGACTGCTGATAACTGTATGCCTTGTTCAACCAGTTGCTTGGCCGTCAGGCTCACGCCTTCTGCATGCTCTTCGGTTTCACCGCCATGTTCCTCTTTGCCTTCTTCACTTCCATGTTCCTCTGCGCCTTCTTCCTCTGCATGTTCATCTGATGTTTCAGATTTATTCTTACCCGACAAGATCAAGAAAATACTGAGGAGTACGGTTGCGCCGATGACCAAACCAATCAGTAGAGGTTGAGAGATTTTTCCGCTCTGTTTTTTTAAGCTGTTTTTAAGATCGAACATGTTAATTTCCCCCACCAATGACAGGCATGGCCTGTATGTCTTGCCATAAGTTTTGATTGATTTGTGCAATAGCATCTTTCGACATGACTTCACTTGGGCTAATGCCTAAGCTCAAACTTTCTGCTTCAATGGCCTTTTGCCAGCCATCCCGTAACAACTGGACTTTACGCAGACGGATGTCTTGTAATTGAAGCGTGGCTTGCTGAACATCGGTTAAAGCAAACTTGCCTGCCAAGAAACCTTGTAGCGTCTTACTTTGAACTTGAGTCGCCAAAGGAATTTGAGTCTCGTCAACGACTTTGAATTGCAGCTCTAAACCCTGCAACTCGGTTAAAATTGTGCCTATTTGCAGCGCATTTTGCTTTAGATAAAACTCTTTCTGACGCTCTAATAAGTTCATTTTTTCTTGCGCGATTTTTATGCCATTTTGCTGACGATCGAAAATATTAAGCGGTACACTGACTCCGACTACTAATTGATTTTGTGTGGAGTTTTCCAAGGATTGGGTGCGGTTGACACCTAGGTTTAAAGTGGG
>NZ_VPAV01000065.1:0-1479 GCF_013418995.1 Acinetobacter sp. YH12106 | reverse complement strand
CTCGGTTAATTAAGGCTCGGTTATAGGATGACCAATTGGTTGTACGGTAGATTTTAGAGGCAGGCTTATTCATTTTGAAATTATATTGCTGAATAAGCTTTTGATGCTAGGTTTGTGCAACAAAGCCCTCTTCAGATGGTTTTGAACTTGCGTCAGTGCATAAAAAGGATGTTGAAAATCATGGAAAACTTGCAGCTGTAAGTAGTTCAATTCTGGCTATGATTCATGCATTTATGAATGAAATTAATTTCACAGGATGCCAGAGCATAACACTAGATGCAGATAATGGTAAGGCTGTTATGGCATCTATTCAACATCCTAATTTTCCAATGCTTATAGTCATTCTTTCTTCCAAAGAAGTTTTACTGGGTCAGCTACTGTACGCAACCAAAAAAGCTAGCATTGATATTGCAGCATATAAAATTAAAATTTAGGTTTTAAATGCTATATCCTATTTATATTTACGAAACTATGATCTGTCATCAATTAAGCCAAATTATTGTTAAGGCAAGATAAATTGCTGACAAAAAGTTTTGAACTAATTTATCATAACGTATGGTAATAATACGATACTGCTTGAGCTTGGCAAAAAAAGTTCCCGATCAAATATCGTGCTTTATAAAGATATCGGTTTATAATCACCTTGACTCATAGCGTTATTTTTAGAGGGTATCACGCCTTAAGCATTAATTTTATGGATTGGAACAATTATTCGATCTTTAGACTTTTAGGGGTTACCTATGGGCTAAGTTTGACTGAATAATAAGTCCAGCAATATATCAGCAACATTTAAATCATGAACTTGCCCAGCAACAGTAAGATAAAATTTTATTGGATTGCCTAAGACATCATTATGAGCACGCATTTTGGTGCTTAAGTTATCTTTCCTCCGTCCGATCGCCTGATTTCTTCCCCAGCGCTGTGTTGATGAGCACAATGGTGGAGTCGAACATGGCTATTCATTGTCACTGTCATGTGACAGCACTTCAAAGACTCTCTGCCACACACCTGCTTTAGGCCAACGACTAAAACGAATATCCACGACGCTGAAATCACCAAATGTTATGAAAAGACTCACTCGCTAATGAATATCTGAACGATACCGAACTGCTCTCAGCAAATAATCAGTTATCTTTATCAATTACTCTAACAATTTCTATTCTAATATCTAAATCATGCCAGTAACACCTAAGAAAGTTGTCACAGGATTTATTAAATAAAGACCTAGCACTTAGTCCTATTCTAACTATCTTAATAGCTAAACTTGAACATATCTCAATCATTTTTTGAAAAGCTTGAGATTTAAATAATAACTTGATTATTTTAAATACACAAAAAAACACCCCCTGCTGATGCAGGGGGTGTTTCGAATAATGAGCTGGCGATGACTTACTCTCACATGGGTAACCCCACACTACCATCAGCGCAAAGAGGTTTCACTTCTGAGTTCGGGAAGGGATCAGGTGGTTCACTCTTGCT
>NZ_VPAV01000063.1:0-1729 GCF_013418995.1 Acinetobacter sp. YH12106 | reverse complement strand
GGATTTTTAAACAGCTTACTTTGCTGAAGATTCGTGGCATTAATGCTGTTTTGCGTTTCCCAGAAATTTTGGGACGCTTGATACTGGTTGACCTGATCAATGGCTTGTCGCAGCGTTAAATCTTGAGTACTGGCGACTACAGAAGTACTCAAGCTGATCATTGCGGATAGCAAGACACCTGTACGGAATGCTGACCAGGATAAATTCAGGATGGAGGTATCCTGATGTAATTTGTTTTTTGACATGAAAATGCCCCACGCATAATGAAATTAGGAGTGGTGGGCTTTTATAAGACTACCCCACCAATAGTAGGGGCAAATCGGGAGGCGGGGTTAATTGATTCAGATAAGGGGATTTATAAAAAGTTATTCCCAAATAAGTTGGGGTAATGCCGGTCTCAAAATTAGCTTTAAGCTTCAGATCATCGGGTGGGTCAATCTGAATCACGATTGTATTTGAGAAATGACTGCACTTTTCGTTAAAACAAACCTTCTGACAATAGTCATAGATTTCTTTATAGTTTTCTAGGGAATAAAGTGCTTGACTAGGACTATCACTCTTTTCGTCTAAATCGATTGGATTAGAGAGTATTGAATTGGGTATGTTTGGCATTTCATGCAGACACGCAGCCTCTGCCACACTCCAAATATTCTGGAATGTGAATAAGAGTACCAATATCTGGATTAGAAATGTTTTTCTCTTCATACACAAATCTGTATTTAAAACACCAATAAGAAGCTGTCCAGATCTATCAAAGATCTGATCACAGAATTTGAGTAACCTTAAACCTTTTGCAGCCTTAAGTAAAGATATACAGAGTTTTTGAAAAAAGCATAGGTCTAGATAATCAAGCTAGATTTTTTAGAACTCCACATTGGTCAATTGTACATAAACCATCACAAGTACCTCTTAAATCAGATAATTGTTCAATAAGCTTTTGTTGCTTGATTATATTTTCCCTGATAGCACTGACATGTAAGTCAATTAATTCATTCACATCTGAACAATTTTTCTCAGGTTTGTCTTTATAGGTGAGTAATTGACGAATTTCATTCAAACTCATATTTAAAGTTCGGCAATTTAAAATAAACTTAATTCGCTCAACATAGCCTACATCGTAAAGGCGGTAATTTCCTTCCGTTCTTTCCGGTTCCGGAATTAAACCTTCCTTTTCATAAAACCTAATTGTTAATACTGAACATGAGGTTTTTTTAGAGAGTTCACCAATTTTTAAATGCATTGAGTTGGTATTTCCAAAAAATCTTGACTCTATAGTAACTATAGGGATTCTAATATTCAAAGTTTATAAATTTTTTTAATGGGTATAATTATGAGTGGTTGTGGATGTAGTAAAGAAACACCATGCAAAGATAAGAAATCTCAACAAGAAAATCATCCATCAATTGCAGAAGCAAACAATTCAAAGAATTGTAATAATACGCTTAGCTGTTGTGGTGAAGAGGAAGAAGAAAAATCTTCATCTCCTTGCTGTAACACTTCAAACAGTTGTGAAGATACCGCTCAATCCTGTTGTGGTTCTGATCCCAAAGAAAATTTAAGCACTGAAGACGTTTTAAAAGATTCGCACTACATGAGTGAATACGGCACTGTTGCAAATAGGCTGACATGATAAGCTAAATATCTTATTTATTTCGAGATACAGCAGATGAATCCCTTCCACGGTCGGCACTTTCAAGGTGAAATCATTCTTTGGGCTGTTCGTTGGTAT
>NZ_VPAV01000062.1:0-2331 GCF_013418995.1 Acinetobacter sp. YH12106 | reverse complement strand
GCTTTATACAACAACTGTTTGGGTGTTGTATAGTCAAGCCTCACGAGCAATTAGTATTGGTCAGCTTCACATATCACTATGCTTCCACATCCAACCTATCAACGTCGTAGTCTTCAACGGCTCTTTAGAGGACATAAAGTCCTAGGGAAATCTTATCTTGAGGTAGGCTTCCCGCTTAGATGCTTTCAGCGGTTATCCCTTCCGAACATAGCTACCCGGCGATGCGACTGGCGTCACAACCGGTACACCAGAGGTTCGTCCACTCTGGTCCTCTCGTACTAGGAGCAGATCCTCTCAAATTTCCAACGCCCACGGTAGATAGGGACCGAACTGTCTCACGACGTTCTAAACCCAGCTCGCGTACCTCTTTAAATGGCGAACAGCCATACCCTTGGGACCTGCTTCAGCCCCAGGATGAGATGAGCCGACATCGAGGTGCCAAACACCGCCGTCGATATGAACTCTTGGGCGGTATCAGCCTGTTATCCCCAGAGTACCTTTTATCCGTTGAGCGATGGCCCTTCCATACAGAACCACCGGATCACTAAGACCTACTTTCGTACCTGCTCGACTTGTGGGTCTCGCAGTTAAGCGCGCTTTTGCCTTTATACTCTACGCGTGATTTCCGACCACGCTGAGCGCACCTTCGTACTCCTCCGTTACTCTTTAGGAGGAGACCGCCCCAGTCAAACTACCCACCAGACATGGTCCTCGTCCCGGATAACGGGACAGAGTTAGAACCTCAATATTACCAGGGTGGTATTTCAAGATTGGCTCCACCGAAACTAGCGTCTCGGTTTCAAAGCCTCCCACCTATCCTACACAAGTAAGATCAAAGTTCAATGTCAAGCTGCAGTAAAGGTTCACGGGGTCTTTCCGTCTAGCCGCGGGTACACCGCATCTTCACGGCGAATTCGATTTCACTGAGTCTCTGCTGGAGACAGCGCCCCCATCATTATGCCATTCGTGCAGGTCGGAACTTACCCGACAAGGAATTTCGCTACCTTAGGACCGTTATAGTTACGGCCGCCGTTTACTGGGGCTTCGATCAAGAGCTTCGCTTACGCTAACCCCATCAATTAACCTTCCAGCACCGGGCAGGCATCACACCCTATACGTCCACTTTCGTGTTTGCAGAGTGCTATGTTTTTAATAAACAGTTGCAGGGGCCTGGTTTCTGTGGCTGCTCTCAGCTCAGGAAGCAAGTTCCATCACCAAAAGCAGCGTACCTTCTCCCGAAGTTACGGTACCATTTTGCCTAGTTCCTTCAGCAGAGTTCTCTCAAGCGCTTTGGTCTACTCGACCTGACCACCTGTGTCGGTTTCGGGTACGATTCCTGTGTAACTGAAGCTTAGAGACTTTTCCTGGAAGCATGGTATCAGCCACTTCACTGTACAAGTACAGCTTGCTATCAGTTCTCAGCATAGAGCACCCCGGATTTGCCTAAGATGCATGCCTACAACCTTTCACCTGGACAACCAACGCCAGGCTGACTTAACCTTCTCCGTCCTCTCATCGCATTACACAGAAGTATTGGAATATTAACCAATTTCCCATCGACTACGCCTCTCGGCCTCGCCTTAGGGGTCGACTCACCCAGCCCCGATTAACGTTGGACTGGAACCCTTGGTCTTTCAGCGTGCGAGTTTTTCACTCGCATTGTCGTTACTCACGTCAGCATTCGCACTTCTGATACCTCCAGCAGACTTCTCAATCCACCTTCATCGGCTTACAGAACGCTCCCCTACCACGCATAATAAATTATGCATCCGCAGCTTCGGCATATAGTTTTAGCCCCGTTACATCTTCCGCGCAGGCCGACTCGACTAGTGAGCTATTACGCTTTCTTTAAAGGGTGGCTGCTTCTAAGCCAACCTCCTAGCTGTCTATGCCTTCCCACATCGTTTCCCACTTAACTATAATTTTGGGGCCTTAGCTGGCGGTCTGGATTGTTTTCCTCTTGACTACGGACGTTAGCACCCGCAGTCTGTCTCCCGGATAGTACTCATTGGTATTCGGAGTTTGCATCGGTTTGGTAAGTCGGGATGACCCCCTAGCCGAAACAGTGCTCTACCCCCAATGGTATTCGTCCGAGGCGCTACCTAAATAGCTTTCGGGGAGAACCAGCTATCACCAAGTTTGATTAGCCTTTCACCCCTATCCACAAGTCATCCCCTGGCTTTTCAACGACAGTGGGTTCGGTCCTCCAGTTAGTGTTACCCAACCTTCAACCTGCTCATGGATAGATCACCTGGTTTCGGGTCTATACCCAGCAACTAATGCGCCCTATTAAGACTCGGTTTCCCTACGGCTCCCCTATTCGGTTAACCT
>NZ_VPAV01000061.1:0-2399 GCF_013418995.1 Acinetobacter sp. YH12106 | reverse complement strand
TGTCGTCTTATTGACTGTCAGCAAGGATTCCCTTAGCATCAATAAGACGACATAATAAAATAAGACGCTATATGAAAGATTTAATTGTGAAAGATAACGCTTTAATTAATGCCAGCTACAATCTTGACCTAGTAGAACAACGGTTAATTCTTTTAGCAATCATTGAAGCCCGTGAAAGTGGCAAAGGTATTAATGCGAATGACCCTTTAACCATTCACGCAGAGAGCTATATCAACCACTTTGATGTATTGAAAAATGGTGCTTATCAAGCACTAAAGGAAGCATGTAAGGACTTGTTTGCTCGTCAATTTAGTTACCAAGAACAAAGAGGAAAAGGAATAGCTCATATTACCTCACGTTGGGTTTCTCAAATTGCATACATCGAAAAAACGGCATCTGTTGAGTTAATTTTTTCACCTGCAATTATCCCTTTAATAACTCGACTAGAAAAACAATTTACGAGCTATGAATTAGAACAAGTAAAAGGGCTTTCCACTGGCTACTCCATTAGGCTTTATGAACTTTTGATTGCTTGGCGTAGTAGTGGGAAAACACCAATTATTGAGCTAAGTGAGTTCAGAGAAAGATTGGGAGTATTAGAAAGTGAATATCACCGAATGCACGACTTTAAAAAGCGTGTTTTAGAGCCATCATTAAAGCAAATCAATGAAAATACGGATATTACTGTCAAAGAAGAACAGCACAAAAGAGGACGTAATATTATTGGTTTCTCATTCCGATTTAAACAGAAGGTACAACCCAAAAAACAACAAAAAATTGCCCCTAAACGAGATCCCGACACACCCGATTTCTTTATTGAAATGACCGATGCCCAACGGCATTTGTTCGCACACAAATTATCTGAACTGCCTGAAGTTGGTAGCGAATATGCAGAGATCGGAGAGTCAGCCGAAGACTTTACGAAACGCCTTGCAGACATGCTTTTAGAGCCAAAAAAATTCAGGATGTTTTACCCGCTACTGGAACAGCTCGGCTTTGGTTCTAAGAAAATCCAATCGGCACCAATCAAACAGGTCGATGAACCTAAGTTTATTGAATTGCAAAATATGCAAGTGAATAGCTTGTCATACCTCATGTCGAGAGATAAAAAATTCGCTCATTTAAAACTAGAAAATGAATCTCCAGATGACTTTGCACGAAGACTTCGCCCTATGCTAAAAGACCCAGAACAGCAAATTCAATTTTATGACTACGTGAATGCCAAAAAGTAGTAATTAATCCTCTGAAAAAGATTTCAAAACGCCCCAACTTTTGGGGCTTATTTTTATCTTTTTCAGAGGTCGTTTTTTTGTTTCTCGGAGAGAAACGCGTAAGCGTGCATTCCCTCCTGCTGTCGGAAAATGATAAATCCCCAAACCGCTAAAACTTGCCGATCGGCAACTTTTGAAATATCAGATTTTCACACATGGCGAAAAACCGCCTAGAATCGCATTTAAGCGCTCTTTTCTCAAAAACAGGGAAATCTAGCTAAACAGGGCTAAAAACGCCAATAAACGCAAAATAGGAGCATTTAGACCATGAAATTGAGTGATGCTGAAAAAAATAAGCGTTTGTCAGAGGTGTTTTTAAAGAAATCAGATCGAGAATATTACGATTTAGAAATCACTGAAAATCATCAAAAACTTTATGATCAGTACGTTTCAGGTGATTTAAACAAGCAAGATTTTGAAGAACAACTAAACAAATTGATCAAGTAGCCGAGCGAGTGTCTACGAGCGACTGAGCGTTATAAAAATTCGCCCCTGCCTTTTCCCTGATTACAAGCTCCCTGTTGCTTCATAACGAGATTTACAGAGCAAAGCGACTGTAGCCACTGGCTCCATGACGAGCGAAGCGAGCATAAAGCTTTATGAGCGAAGCGAATCCATTCTTGTTTTTAGCATCCTAGCCTGTCTTTGAAAAAACTGCCCCCAGGAATCGAGCGCAGCGAGATTCAATACAGTTTGAGCGTAGCGAAAACATAGGGCAGTTTTAAATGCCGTTTTTGATTTTTTTGGGCTTTTAATAATAAAAAAGCTTTTAAATGCTTTTAAGCAGTATGAAAGCATTGATATACGTGCGTTTCAGAGGACATAAGACGACACTTAGTGTGCTAAAAGACGACACTTAGTGTGCTAGAAATTCTCAATAAGACGACACTTAGTGTGCTTTGAAAGACAAAATTAAATATGTCGCTTTATTGACACTTACCTTGCAGAATTTAATTTCCATATGCCTACATTTAGTTTGCAAAATGCGACAAATTAAATTATGTCGTCTTATTGACTGTCAGCAAGGATTCCCTTAGCATCAATAAGACGACATAATAAAATAAGACGCTATATGAAAGATTTAATTGTGAAAGATAACGCTTTAATTAATGCCAGCTACAATCTTGA
>NZ_VPAV01000005.1:0-162705 GCF_013418995.1 Acinetobacter sp. YH12106 | reverse complement strand
TAAAGAGCCGTTGAAGACTACGACGTTGATAGGTTGGATGTGGAAGCATAGTGATATGTGAAGCTGACCAATACTAATTGCTCGTGAGGCTTGACTATACAACACCCAAACAGTTGTTGTATAAAGCTCGATTGATTCGATATTCAGCAAAATAGCTTGATTCAGAAGACCGTTAGTAAGACAATGTTCAACTCAGATATACCTGTTAATGTATTCTATTTGGTACGAAGTAAGGCATGAGAAACATCGTTTCGTAAGAGAAGATGATCTATAAGACCCGAACAAGTCCATAAACAGTTGTGCTGGCGACAATAGCAAGAGTGAACCACCTGATCCCTTCCCGAACTCAGAAGTGAAACCTCTTTGCGCTGATGGTAGTGTGGGGTTACCCATGTGAGAGTAAGTCATCGCCAGCTCATTATTCGAAACACCCCCAACTTAACAGTTGGGGGTGTTTTTTTGTGCGCGGGATAATATTATAAGTAGATGAAATTGGGGCAGGTATTTAAATTCTAGATCCAAAAGTAAAATCAAAGTCATTTAAATACTATAAAACGAGTCTCTGCTGTTGCTCAAATATATCTGTTTACTTTTCTATGCTGAATTTCTGTGAAGACTTCTATATTGTAATATTAATTTAGAGAAGAAAGAAGCGTGGAGAAAATGATGGTAGCGCAATTTAAAATAAAAATTTTACTCAGTTTTTGTGCTTTGGCATTGACTGCTTGTCATGCCGATAACTCACCTTCTGGCAGTATTCAAGAGGCTTCCGCCTCATCTTCTAAATCTGAAGCTATAGCCTCAAATTTACAAAAATATAAGATCGCACAGGTGGCACAATTTAATGAGCCGTGGGCAATTGTATCACTCAAAGATGGCCGTTTACTGATTACCGAACGTAAAGGAAAATTACAACTTTTTGATCCACGTACCAAGCAGAAAGTCGAAGTTAAAGGTATTCCTCAAGTTGCCTATGGTGGCCAAGGAGGCTTGGGTGAAGTCGCTTTACATCCGGATTTTGCAAACAACCAGTGGGTCTATCTCAGCTATGCTGAACAAGGTCAGGGTGGCTATGGCGCAGTGGTGATCCGTAGCAAACTGGATTTAAACCAGACTGCCCCTCAATTGACTCAAATTGAACGGATCTGGACTCAAGTCCCTAAATTTTCAGGGCAGGGACATTATGCACACCGGATTGTATTTGGACCGGATGGTAAGCTCTGGATCGGTTCAGGGGAACGGCAGCAATTTACTCCAGCACAGGATATGCAGTCTAATGCCGGTAAAATTATTCGTTTAAATGATGACGGTTCAATTCCTGCTGATAATCCTTTTATGAATCAGGGTAAAATTGCCCAGCAGATCTGGAGTCTTGGACACCGCAATCCTTTAGGCATGGCTTTTGATCCACAGGGGCAGTTCTGGGTGATTGAAATGGGTCCCAAAGGTGGGGATGAGCTGAATAAGATCATCAAAGCTAAAAATTATGGCTATCCAGTGGTGTCAAATGGTGATCATTATGATGGCAAGCCAATTCCCGACCATGCTACCCGCCCGGAATTTGAAGCTCCAGCACTGGATTGGACGCCGGTCATTTCTCCTTCAGATCTGTTGTTTTATACAGGAAATGTATTTCCACAATGGAAAAATAAAGCGATCACGACTGGTTTGTCTTCCAAGGCGCTTGTGATTGTGGATACGACACAGAATCCGGTCAAAGAAGTCCAGCGTGTGGATATGAAGGAGCGGATTCGTGGCGCGATTCAGGCCAGTGATGGTACGCTTTGGATAATTCAGGATGGCCCACAAGCCAAGTTATTAAAAATGACCGCACCTTAATCCTTTGTTTGAAAAGCTGCATTTGAACATGAAATATCGAGCGAGGCAGAATGCTCATGATCTGCTGACGATCTGAATAAATTTTTTTTAAGATGATCCTGATATGAAAGAAAAAGGCCTCGACATCCTGTGAAGGCCTTTTCATATTCTGACAATATAATGTCTATTATACCGATGAGCATCCTGCTTGGTGAATCTTTTTATTTTTCTGACAAGACTGCCTGTCTTGGTATGACTCGAATATAGCCCGAAGTAGTGTAGTCCAATAGGGCATTTGACTGCATCGATTGTAGGTCAAAGCTGACAGGTGAATTTCAAAAATAGCAGTGAAAGAATGACTATTTAACCAAAGCAGCAGTCCATCGTTTTTATTAAATCAATCATTAAACCCAACCTGAATATTTTAGTTTGAGCAGGATCTAAGCTTTAAAACAAAAAAGCCTCAACATCCTGTTGAGGCTTTTCTGGATTTGCTTCTCAGATCTGACTCCTGTCTAATCTGTCAACGTCCTGTCGATTTGCGCTTTTTATTGTTGTCGTATCGCTTTGCAGACTTCCTGTCTGTCTATGCACTTACTATAGCCTGGTAGAAAAATAACGCATAGCGGCTAAACTCTGCGCTCCATGTAGGCTAAAACCTACACGGCTGTCATCTAGCCATTAAGCACTGACATATTGAATCAGTCTATCCACCACAGTTTTTAAATTTTTATTATCAAATTCATTACCCTGGAAAGAATAATCTTGGTTACGTGCAAAAATGTCCCGAATTTCAATCACGGCATTGGTATCTACTAATCCAAGTTGAGTCCCCACTTGACGAATCTGGTCAATCGAACGTGAACCGTTGGTTGCACCATAGCCAATATAAGCTGCCGGTTTGCCTTGCCATTCTTTGCCCAAATAATCCAGGGCATTTTTCAGGGCAGGGCTGTAGCCATGATTATATTCAGGGGTAATAAAAATAAAGGCATCGCCCAGCGCAATCTTGTCTGCCCAGTCTTGCTGTTTGGGCTGATCATAAATCCCGGTTAATGGCGGATGAGCACCGCTAAAAAGTGGCAGATCCCACTCTTTTAAATCAACAATTTCAATTTCGAGTGTACTAAAAGCATAGCTTTTAATTTCCTGCAGAACCCAGTGGGCCACTTTGAGTGCAGTACGCCCCTCACGTATACTGCCCACCACAATATAAATTTTCATGTTTTATCCTTTGTTCAGGTCTTATCATCAAATTAAATTAATCAGATTTCAGAGAGGTGACTAGACATGATTTGTATCCGGAATATAAAAAAGCTCCCGAAGGAGCTTTTTTAAAATCAGGCAATTAGCGGATGCTTTACATCAGTTTAATGCCTTGCTGACCGGCAGGGGTGACTTTAAAGATTTCTACTTCAAAGGTGATGTTCTTGCCTGCCAGTGGATGGTTAAAGTCCACTTCGGTGATGTCATCATTGACTGAACGTACCACACCATACAAGGTCGCCTTGGCTTTGTCTTCAAACTCGATCATGTGACCCTCGATCGGACGTTCTCCGAACTTTACCGTGTCAAATTTCTGGATATTTTCCGGATTCCACGGACCAAAAGCATCTTCAGGAGGCAGGCTCACGGTACGGCGGTCACCGGCACGCAGGCCAAACAGGGCTTTTTCAAAGCCCGGTAATAAATTGCCATCGCCAATCGTGAGGCTGACTGGTGCTTCACGGCTACGGGTATTGTCAATTTCTACGCCATTTTCGATCGCGACAGAAAAGTGCAGCTCGACTTTAGAACCGTCTGCAACCCGGGTTTCTTCGTTAGGATGAATAAAATCAGTCATGTTGTGCTTGCGCCCGTTGAATTCGATGTTTTTCTAGGAAAAAAGTATCAATCAGCATCAGAATAGTGCCAAGCGTGATGGCACTGTCTGCGATATTGAAAGCAGGGAAGTGGCTGTTCTGATAATACACATGAATAAAATCGACCACATAGCCGAGACTGACCCGGTCGATTAAATTACCGATTGCACCGCCCAAAATCAGGGCAATTGCTAGCGGTAAAATCTTGATGTCTTTTGGCATACGCATCAGCCAAAAGACAAAAATTAGCGACACTAAACCTGCCAGTGAAGTAAAGAAATAGCGTTGCCAACCACCCGCATCGGACAGAAAACTAAAGGCAGCGCCATAGTTATGCAGCAGTGTCCAATTTAAAAAGGGCAGCACAGGGACAGGATCTGCATAGTTCAGATTCGTCACTGCAATCCATTTGGTCCATTGATCCAGAATGATCGCCACAATGGCCAGCCCAATCCACCATAAATTATGTGGATAGAACTGGAATAAGCCCTTTTTAGTGTTGGGATTAGGCATATTTTCTCTCTTCGCCTTGGCCTGTAGGAAGGTTAATAATACAACGGCCACAAAGTCCTGGATGTGATGCATGTGTATTCACATCCGGAAGCACATGCCAGCAGCGTACACATTTTTCGCCATCTGCCGCAGAAACTTTCACATTCAGACCTTCAAGATCCGAAGCTTCACCTTGTGCTGCATCAAAGTCATTCACGATCACTTGTGAAGTGATCAGTACGAAACGTAATTCGTCATCAAGGCGGTCGAGAACAGTTTTCAGTTCGGCTGTGGCCCAAAGTTCAACTTTCGCCGACAGGTTTGAGCCAACTGTTTTGGCACCACGTGCAGTTTCAATGAACTTGTTCACCGCAGATTTCACGTTAATCAGAGTTTGCCATTCTGCTTCTGAAATTACATTGGCGGTTGAAGCCACTGGAATGTCATACCATTCCGCAGTAAAGACATATTTCTCTGACTGCTCAGGAATCAGTGGCCAGGCTTCTTGAGCGGTAAAGCTCAGGATTGGTGCCATCCAGCGGACAAAAGCCTGTACCAGATGATACAACGCAGTTTGAGCCGAATGACGCGCTTTTGAGTCCGCTTTGGTGGTGTACTGACGGTCTTTGATGATGTCGAGATAGAAACCACCAAGGTCATTAATACAGAAGTTGGTTAAGGCGCTGGTGACGATATGGAAGTTCATATCTTCATAAGCTTGCTGAACGGTTTTCTGAACTTCCGCTGCACGTTGCAGGATGTATTGATCCAGTGCAATCAGTTGGTCGACTGGTAATGCATCTGTTGAAGGTTTGAAGCCATTCAAGTTCGCTAACAAGAAACGCAAGGTGTTACGGATACGACGATAACCATCGGATGCACGGCTGAAGATTTCTTTACCCGCGGTCATTTCATAACGGTAATCCGCAGAGGCGATCCAGAAACGTAAGCCGTCTGCACCCATATCTTTAATGATGTCTTGCGGTGTGATTACATTACCGATTGATTTCGACATCTTGCGGCCTTTTTCATCGACCACGAAACCGTGAGTCAGCAAGCCTTTATACGGTGCGCGTTCATTGATGGCAATCGAGGTCAATAACGATGACTGGAACCAGCCACGGTGCTGGTCTGAACCTTCAAGATACAAATCAGCAGGATCAGTTAAGTCTTCACGTTCACGCAGTACCGCATAATGGGTGGTACCAGAGTCGAACCAAACGTCTAGCGTATCGCGTACAGCATTGTATTGCTCCGCGTCCGCACCGATGAATTCAGATGCATCACGGTTGTACCAACCATCAATGCCTTCTTGTTCAATCAGTTTTGCTACGATTTCGATTAATTCAGGTGTACGTGGGTGCAATTCATTGGTGTCTTTATGTACGAAGAACGGAATTGGCACGCCCCAAGTACGTTGACGTGAAATACACCAGTCCGGACGACCTTCGATCATGGCCTGAATTCGGTTTTTACCCCAATCTGGAACGAATTGGATGTCATTTTCAATCGCATTCAACGCGCCCTGACGCAGGCCTTTGGCATCCATGCTGATAAACCATTGTGGTGTGGCACGGAAGATAATCGGGGTTTTATGACGCCAGCAATGTGGGTAGCTATGCTTGATTGGCTTATGTGCCCACAGCTTATTGGCTTCACCCAGCGCCGCAATAATTTGTGGATTGGCTTTATAAATGTGCTCACCCGCAAACAGTGGCGAAGTCGGTAAATATACCCCATTTCCGCCGACTGGATTGTCAACCTTCAAGTTGTACAATAAGCCCACTTTATAGTCGTCCACACCATGACCCGGAGCCGTATGTACTGCACCGGTACCACTGGTGGCAATCACGTGCTCGCCCAAAATGACCGGTACCTGACGATCGCTAATTAAAGGATGTTGCAGAACAAGGTGTTCAAGTTTGCTACCGCTAAAGCCTGCAATTACTTCGAATGAAGTAAAACCATAACGCTCAGTTGCAGATTCCACCAGATCTTTGGCTAGGATAAAGTTTTGTGCTGCTTTTTCGTCACCACGTGCTTTAACCAGTTGATACTCAATTTCGGCATGTACGGCAACGGCCTGGTTGGCAGGTAGTGTCCAAGGCGTGGTGGTCCAGATGACGATGTCTGTTGAATCACTAACAGTTACACCCAAACGTGCAGATAAATCCGCTAAATCAACCACCGTAAAACCGACATCAATGGCATCTGATTTTTTATCTTCATATTCAACTTCAGCTTCAGCCAAAGATGAACCACAGTCCAGACACCAGTTCACCGGTTTCAGACCCGGCTCGATATGACCGGCTTTGGCAATCGCACCCAATGAACGTACGATGTCCGCTTCCTGTTTGAAGTTCATGGTCAGGTAAGGGTTGTTCCAATCACCGAATACACCCATACGCACGAAGTCTTTCTTTTGCAGTTCAACTTGGGTGTAGGCATATTCACGGCAGGCTTTACGGAAGGTAGAGGCATCTACCTTGACGCCGACTTTACCGACTTTTTCTTCAACTTTGAGTTCGATTGGCAGACCGTGACAGTCCCAGCCCGGTACATAGGGTGCATCAAAACCATCCATCACGCGGCTTTTGATGATGATGTCTTTTAATACTTTATTGACCGCATGACCCAAATGGATTTGACCATTTGCATAGGGAGGGCCGTCATGAAGTACATATTTTTTCTTGCCAATACGCGACGCACGAATCTGCTGATAAATGTTGTCGGCATACCACTCTTCTAACCATTTCGCTTCACGTACTGCCAAATTTGCTTTCATTGCAAATTCAGTACCTGGGAGGTTTAGCGTGGCTTTATAGTCCACTGCATTTTCAGGAGTTTGCTTATCGCTCATGCAAGTCGTCTTCCAATCTAATCAGTTATGTTACTGACACGTTTTACAATAAAAATATGGGATATTAAAAGGGAAATGTAGGATGATTTCGACGAAACTCCAGCAGTTTCTCGACATCATCATCAATTCCGGCTTTTAGCGCTTCAAGCGAAGGATAGTCCTTTTCGCCATGTAAATAGTTTAAGAACGTCACCCGCATTAACAGGCCATACAGATTAGCAGAAACATCCGGAAAATGTACTTCTAATCGCCATTCTGGATGGGCTTGTTTGATGGCTGGGCGTGTTCCCACATGACCCGCACCAAACAGGGCAGTGGGGTCATAACCCGCAATGCCTGTTTTAGTAGCATGATCATGTTTTACTTTATCCCTGAGGGATTCAGTTTCACAGATGACTTCAACCCCATAAATGCCATTCAGACAGGGCTTATGCCGGTTCAGTCGTACATTAATGGTTGGGAAATCAATGGTTCGGCCAATCTGATCGCCGTATTGCACCCGTCCGGTAATACTATAAGGCCGGCCGAGTAATTTGGCAGCAAGGGCTAAATCGCCTGCTTGTAAAGTTTGACGAATCCGGGTTGAACTGACCCGTTCACCCTCTAAAGCAATGGTGCTTAAATTGGTGACTTGGAAACCATAATTGCGCAGGAATTCGCTATTGCCCTGACGGTTTTTACCGAAGTGAAAGTCATCACCGAGTACCAGATGCTGTGCATTGAGTTTGTCTTTTAAAATATCGGCAAAGGCTTCTGCGGTCAGGCTGCGAAAAGTATGATCGAATTTCGCCACCGCAATATAGTCCACACCGAGTTCAGTCAGGTATTCGACTTTTTCACGTAAGGATGAAATCCGCGGTGGGGCTTCATAACCCTTAAAATATTCAAGAGGTTGCGGCTCAAAAATCATTACAACAGATTTTAAACCCTGTGCTTCAGCCACCTGTTGCAGCTGACGGATCATCGCCTGATGACCTAAATGCACGCCGTCAAAATTGCCGATCGTCAAGGCCGTTTTGGGTAGTTCAGAATGAGATGCTAAAGCATTTAGACGGAGCAGCTGCATGGGCAAATCAAGTGCTTGGAAATATCGAGAGGCTATATATTGCCATAATCTCGCCGTTTCGTCTTGTTGTTGTGTTTTTATGCAATATTTTTCTTGAAAATTCATTTTCCTGAATATCAAATCAGATTGTTTTTCGACGCTTTAAATGGATCCGATCAGCGCATTCCTGCTTTTCATTCAGCGAATTTTGCTTTCTAATGTCAGCGCTTTTCTTTGTATTTTTCTTTGTATCAGGTATTTCAAATGTCCAATCTGGCACTCATCATGGCGCTACCCAATGAATCAAAAGGCTTGTTTGAAGCTCAAGGCATAAATGTGCATTACAGCGGAATTGGTAAAGTGAACGCAGCCTTTAAAGCCTTCGAGGTGATTCAAAAAACGGGCTGCAAAACCTTGCTGAATTTGGGTACAGCCGGCAGTTCGCATTTTAATGCTCATGACCTGATTGAAGTCAGTCAGTTTGTACAGCGTGATATGGATGTTTCACCACTCGGTTTTGAAGTCGGCGTAACACCCATGGATCAGGATTATCCTGCCGCGATTGAACTGGAGGCTTTCTTTGAACATTTACCCAAAGGAATTTGCGGGACAGGCGACAGTTTTGAAACCGGTAGTGCGAAAGTGCCATGTCATCTGGTCGATATGGAAGGTTATGCCTTGGCAAAAGTGTGTAAGAAGCTCGGTGTTCGCCTGATTTCAGTCAAGTATATTACGGATGGGGCCAATGAGACTGCGCATCTGGACTGGGAAGAAAACCTGTTACTGGGTGCGAAAAAGTTATTAGATTTATATCGAATGGTAAAATAAGAGAGAAGGGTAAGTTTGCTCGGCGACCATAGCAGCTATGGTCGTATGCCAATCAGAAGCGCTTGCTTATTTATCCGTACGTGGAATCACGCCGTATAACATCATATTGACCGTATGCTGGATAATGCGTTGCTGCATACTGCGGTTACGCAAGGTTTTCCCTGTCACCATTTCCATCTGGGTCGAAAAGTCTGCATAGTTCTGGGTAAGGGCCCAAATATTCAGAATCAGCAATTCAGGATCGATATCTGCTGAAATCTTGCCCTGTTCCTGCCAGTTAGAAATGACTTTGGCTTTACGCTTCACCAGTTTCTTTAGTGGGCCTTTTAAAATTTCCAGTATATGCGGTGCGCCTTGGATCACCTCTAAAGCAAACAAACGAGATGCTTTAGGCTGGGTACGCGATACTTCAATTTTTTGCATTAAATAGTTGGTAATCGCTTCTTCAGGCTCAAGTTCGGCCTCAAGGGTTTGTAAAGGTGCCAGCCATTTTTGTAGAACGGTGGTCAATACCTCTACATAGAGGGCTTCTTTATTTTCATAATAATAGAAAATATTCGACTTATGCATTTCTGCAATCTGTGCAATTTCATCTAGACTTGCCCCATTAAAACCGTACAGGGAAAATACATCTAGTGCAGCATTCAGCAGCTGGTTGCGTTTTTGAGTACTCTTTTTTTGTTCCATTAGCAAATATAAAAAACAATGAAAAAATGGGAATCCTCAATTGTACGGCAAATCATCAGATTTGTGCACACAGTCCATGGCTAATTTTTTGAATAATGATGATTTATTCTCTAGATCAATATTTAAAATGGCTTAAATGCATCAAGCCAGAGCAAAAAATGCAAGTTTATGAAAATACTTAAATTATTGAAATATTTTTATTTTGAAATAGAGTCAGAAAATGAATGCTTTTATGACCCAGATTAGCCTGCAGTTTTAAATTCAGCTCAGGACTTGGCTTGAAGATGAAACCCAAAACTCGCCTATTCTGGGCTTCATCGGATATTTAGGTGGCCAAAACCGCCTGTAAGACTTGCTGTTCCAGTTCTGCAAATTTCAGACTTTTTTGCCGTGGACGTGGCAAGCCAACCCGAAACTCTTTGGCAATATGACCCTTATCCAGCAGGATAATCCGGTCTGCCAGTTGCACTGCCTCACTGACATCATGAGTCACCAGAATCGCGGTAAAGCCTTGCTCGGTCCATAAGCGTTCGATCAGGTTTTGCATCTCCAGACGTGTCAGGGCATCCAGGGCGCCGAGTGGTTCATCCAGCAGCAGAATACGGGGCTGATGCGATAATGCACGTGCTAGGGCAGTCCGTTGACGTTGACCGCCAGACAACTGTGATGGCCACAGCCCGGCTTTTTCTTTTAAGCCCACTTTTTCCAGCATGTGTGAAGCTTTGGCATGTTGCTCTTTGCCGAGGCCTAATTGTACATTCTGTTCGATGCTACGCCATGGCAGCAGGCGCGGGTCTTGAAACATCACCCGAATATCATCTGCAGTAATTCCTTCACGGATATGCCGTGCGGATTTAAACTTGATTTCGCCATAACTCTGTTTTTCCAGATCAGCAATCAGGCGCAAAAGGGTACTTTTACCACAACCACTACGACCGACAATCGCTAGAAATTCGCCCGGTTGAATATGCAGATCCAGATCTTCCAGAACTTTGACTGAACCATAAAATTTGTGCAATTGTTCAATAATGATTTCGGCACCAAGGGCTGCATTCGGATTGATATCTTTCGCAGGTTGCTCGGGTGGTGCAATCGGGTCATTGACATGACGCCCTAAACTCAGATCAGTCATTACATGCTCCTCATTTCAATTTATTTTTGATAGCCGGCATGCCAGCGCAGCAGGAATCGTTCTAAGGCGACTGCCAGCACATCGGCCAGTTTACCGAGCAGGGCATAGAGTAAAATACCGACCAGGACGATATCCGTTTGCAGGAATTCGCGTGCATTCATGGTCATATAGCCAATACCGGACTGGGCAGAAATCGTTTCGGCAACAATCAAAAGCACCCAGACCAGCCCTAGAGAAAAGCGTAGCCCGACTAAAATGGAAGGCATTGCTCCCGGGAGAATAATCTCTTTATACAGCTGCCAACGCGTGAGGCCATAGCTTTTACCCATCTCGATCAATTGTGGATCGACTGAGCGAATTCCGTGATAGGTATTGATATAAATCGGGAAAAATACCCCGATCGCGACTAAAAACAGTTTGGCGGATTCATCAATGCCGAACCAGAGAATCACCAATGGAATCAGCGCGAGCGCCGGAATGTTGCGGATCATCTGCAAAGTGGTATCGAGCAGGGTAGAGGCGATTTTGGATGAACCATTTAACAGACCCAATAACAGACCTAAACCACCACCGACCAATAAGCCGCTGATGGCACGTCCTGCGCTGACTTGTACATGAGTCTGGAGTTCGCCGCTGAGCAATAAATTCCAGAAGGCCAAAATTACTGCAGTGGGTGCAGGCAAAATCCGGCTTTCCAGTAGACCTGTGCTGGAAGCAATTTGCCAAATGGCAATCAATACAACTGGAACCAGCCAGGGCAGCAAATGCCGCCCCAGAATTGTTCCACGTGAAACCTGCTTTTTTGAGAGGGTTTCAACGGAAACGACTTTCGACATTAAGCAGACTCCTGAATTTTCTCAGCCTGCTTGTTCTCATCCGGTGTGTAGTTATTCGCTACGATTTCACCGAATGGACCCGTCAAGTTCGGTTGAGCCAATTTTTTCTGGGTTTCCAGTGGAAGGAATGGGAACACCAGTTCAGCAAAACGGATGGATTCTTCCAGATGCGGGTAGCCAGAGAAAATGAAAGTATCAATTCCTAAATCCGCATATTCCTGAATACGTGCTGCGACAGTTGCTGGGTCACCGACCAATGCAGTCCCTGCGCCACCACGCACCAGTCCTACACCGGCCCAGAGGTTTGGCGATACTTCCAGCTTGCTACGGTCGCCGTTGTGCAATTCAGCCATACGACGCTGACCGACCGAATCCATAGATTTGAACTTGGCTTGGGCCGCAGCGATGGTGGCATCATCGACATATTGAATCAGTTCTTCCGCTGCCGCCCAAGCCTGTTCATTGGTTTCACGCACAATCACGTGCAGACGGATACCGTAGCTCAGTTCACGACCCTTAGCGGCTGCCTTGGCACGGACATTTTCAATTTTTTCTTTGACTGCTGCTGGTGGTTCACCCCAGGTCAGGTAAGTGTCCACCTGATCGGTGGCCAGCTCAACCGCATCATCCGAAGAGCCACCGAACCAGAGCGGCGGATGTGGCTGTTGTACAGGTGGATAGAGGAGTTTGGCATCATCGACACTTAAGCGTTCGCCGTGGAAAGTGAAGCTTTCACCAGTATGGGAACGTTTTAAAATTTCACGCCAGATGGTGGTGTATTCAGTGGCCGTTTTATAGCGGGTTTTGTGATCTTCATAGACGCCGTCACCTTTTAGTTCCTGCTCATCACCACCAGTAACTAGATTTAGCAGCACCCGGCCATTGGATAAACGGTCAAAGGTTGCAGCCATACGTGCCGCCAGCGCAGGTGTGGTCACCCCGGGACGAAGTGCCACCAGAAATTTTAATTTTTTCGTTGCATCAATCAAACTTGCTGCTGTTAACCAAGGATCTTCACATGAACGGCCTGTGGGAATCAGGACACCTTCATAACCTAAATTATCGACCGCAACTGCAATCTGCTTCATATAGGCATGATCGACTTGGCGTGCACCTTTGCTGGTGCCCAAGTAGCGACTGTCACCATGTGTTGGGATAAACCAGAAAATTTTCATGCTCGATATCCTTAAAATTAAATTGCTCAGAAATTAATGTGGAGTAGTAGGCGACCAAATCTGTTCCTGGACGCTAATGTGATTAGGAATTAATTGAACCCGCTGGAACAGGTCAGCAATATGCTGTTGCGCTTCGACCACTTCTGCAGTTAATGGCAGTACAGGGGAGGGTTTAAGGCGACGTTCAAAGGCAATCTTTGCCACTTCTGGTTTGAGACCGGTACTTTTCTGATAAACATCTAAAGCTAAGGACTGATTTTTAATAATCCATTGATCTGATGCATTTAAAGCCTGAATAAACTTTTCCGGGCTGTCTGGATACTTCTGAATAAATTCTGGATTGCCAATATAAAAGGCATAAGTCTGTGGAAAGACACTGGATTCAATCAGCACTTTTACGTTGCTGTCGACTTCAGCTGCACCCAGAAACGGATCCCAAATCGCCCAGGCATCAATAGCTTTTTTATCAAAAGCAGCACGAGCATCTGCAGGTGGTAACCAGACCGCTTGAATCTCTGACCAGCTTAATCCGGCTTTTTCTAAAGTTTTTGCCAGAAGTTCATGTGCACTTGAACCTTTCTGAACGGCAATGCGTTTACCTTTCAACTGCTGGATGGTCTGAATATCACTGTCATGGGGTAAGATCACAGCTGAGGAGTTGCCAGCCACTTTTTCAAATGCCACGTAGTTCAGGGATTTATCTGCCGCTTGAGCAAAGATGGGTGGGGTATTGCCGACATAACCATAATCGACCGCACCCACTGCTAGAGCTTCCAGCATTTGCGGACCGGCAGGAAATTCCTTCCATTCAATTTTGGTATTTGGAAACTGCTGTTCCATCAGTTTTTCATCACGCGCAACCAGCAGATTTAAAGCCGATTTTTGAAAACCAATGGCAATAGTTTGAACCTGTGGTGGTACTGCAGTTTCTGCAGCAGTGTTTTGCTGTGGCTCCTGTTTTTGGCAACCGATCAAAGCAAAGCCCAATAACGCTAAACTGATAGAGGAAACCGTTTTTAAATTACTCATCTTTATTCTCGAATTATTCTGTTGTTATTTAATAATCGCTGCATCAATATTCAGCTTTTGTGGAATCAGCTGCTGCGCATAAAACGCATCTGCCACCTGTTGCTGTTTTTGAATCACGTCAGGAGTGAGGGGTTTAACGCCAAAGCCCATACGGGAAATCGAGGTTTTTAAGACATCAACGGCCAGACCGGTCGGTTGTTGCAGAAGTTTGGCTGCTGCATCCTGGTTTTTTGCAACCCAGTCCGTGGTCAGATTCAGTTCATTGACGACTGCCTGTACCACCTGAGGATGGCTTTCTGCAAACTTGCGATCTGCCAGATAAAATTGGTGATTGCTCACGATGTTCTCACCCGTGGCAATCACACGCGCGCCAATTTGATGTTCAGCAGCGGCAAAGAATGGATCCCAAATCACCCAAGCGTCGACTGCACCACGTTCAAATGCAGCACGTGCATCGGAAGGTGGTAGATAGATCACTTCGATATCATCGAGTGCAAGCTTGTTGGACTCCAGAACTTTTAGCAGCAGGTAATGCACGTTTGAACCTTTGTTCAAGGCCACCCGTTTGCCTTTCAGATCCTGAATGGACTGGATTGGTGAATCTTTCGGTACAATTAAGGCTTCGGCCTTAGGTGCTTGCGGCTGATTGGCCACATAGACCAGGTTTGAGTTGGCCGCCTGGGCAAAAATTGGAGGTGCTTCACCGGCTTCACCAAAAGAGACGCTGCCGACATTTAGGCCTTCAAGCAGTTGCGGGCCAGCGGGAAATTCTACCCATTTCACATTGACCCCTTGCTGTTTTAAGCTGGTTTCCAGCGTGCCGCGTTCTTTTAAAATCGGTAATACGCCGTATTTTTGGAAACCGATATTCAGGGTAATGGTCTCTTCTTTTTTCGAGCAGCCTGAAAGCATCATGACACCCGCCATCGCAGTACCGAGTACCGCAGTCTTTGCTAAAAACTGAACATGAGATTGGCGCATGAATCAAAACTCCCGAAAGTGAAAACTAGCGAATAAAACCTAGACACACGCTAATCGTTTTTGTTTTTCTAAAAAAATAACTATTCAGGAATTTCTAATGAAGAAAAAAGATAAATGAAAAAGCGCAAAACTTATGCGAAAAAGTGATTTATATAAAAATGAATATTTACTATTTAAATTAATCAAACTTATGAAATTTATAATTATTTTTTTAAATCTAATCTGCTGATATGTTTAGCTAAAAACGAGTAATAGAATTTTAAAAGTTAAATCGAGATTGCCAGATATCTTTATCTAAAATTAAGCTAAAGCACTGAAAGAAAAAGCCACTTTAAAGTGACTTTTTGCAAACAATTGAATTACGTTGATAATTATAAAAAGCCTGACGCGCATCCGGCAGGTCATCGACTGAAGCCGGTTCAAAGCCTTGTTCCAGAAACCAGTGCGCGGTGCGCGTGGTTAAAATAAACAGTTGCTGAATCTGCATGCTTTTGGCTTTTTCTTCTAGATAATGCAGGATCTGGCTGCCCCGATTAGACTTGCGATAACTTGGATGGACCGCAACACAGGCAATTTCTGCAGAACGCAATTCATCCCCTGTGGTCGGAATCGGATAAAGGGCGGCACAGGCCAGAATCATGCCATCCCGTTCGATCACCGCAAACTGGTTGATTTCATTTTCCAGACGTTCACGGGAACGATAGACCAGAATGCCTTCTTCTTCCAGTGGACGCAGCAAACCGATCAGGCCGCCTACATCCTGAATGTCGGCCATCCGCACTTCTTCATAATGTGCATCGGTGACTAGAGTGCCGGAACCATCCCGGGTGAACAGTTCTTCCAGCAGGGCACCATCATAGGTATAAGAAATCAGATGCACCCGATGTACGCCGTTCATTGAGGCTTCCTGTGCGGCTTTTAACTGTAGTCCTCTTTCCAGTGCATCTTGCTCGACCGGAATAAAATTATCCAGTTGTTGCGGTGTCACTTCACGTTTGAGCTGACCGTTACTGTCCATCAGACCATGCTGCTTGCCCAGGAAAATCAGTTTATCTGCCTTGAGGCGAATCGCAGTTTTGGTCGCGACTTCTTCAGCCAGCAGATTAAAGACTTCTCCGGTAGTGGAATAACCGGTCGGACCAAGCACCACAATATTATGACTGTCCAGATGGCGCTGAATGGCGTCAGTATCGACCGCACGGACTTCGCCGGTGAGCTGAAAATCAACCCCATCACGAATGCCATAAGGTTTTGCAGTGATAAAATTCCCTGAAACGGTATCAATCCTGGCACCATACATCGGCGAGTTGGCCAGTCCCATAGACAGCAGTGCTTCAATTTGCAGGCGGATTGAGCCGACGGCATTCATCACACAGCTTAAAGATTCACGTGTGGTCACCCGGCGCTGCTGGTAAAAAGGCGTCGTAATCTGGCTTTGAGCCAGATTCTGGTTAATTTGCGGACGTGCACCATGTACCAGAATCAGCCGAATGCCCAAAGAATGCAATAAGGCGATATCGTGAATAATATGCTGAAAGTTGTCATTTAATACGGCTTCACCATCAAACATGATGACAAAGGTTTTGTTGCGGTGCGCATTGATATAAGGCGCAGAATGGCGAAACCAGTGCACATATTGCAAGGTTGTGCTTTGTGACGTTTCTGCTGAAGTCATGCTGTGCCTATTTCAATGATTGGAGATCCAGCTTTGATTCTAATGAAAAAAAACGCAAGTGGAAGTGCAGATATAAAAAAACACCTGAAGGGGACTTCAGGTGTCTGCAAGACGAGCAGTAATGGAGAAAGCTTAGTTCATGATGCGTACAATTTTATTGGTACGATCATTGACCAGAACGTAGTCATTGTTGACTTTGTACCATTGCTGGAAACGGCCGGTATTTGGTAAACGGCGTGCTTCGCGATCACTCACTTTAAAACGTTTGTTATCGTATTGACCCGGCAGAACTTGTCCTGAGCGCCAGTCACGGCTTGGATTGACCTCACGGTTGTTATGACGACGGTCATCATTCCATTTTTTACTATCTTTGGCATTCCAGTGCGGTGCCGGTTTATGCGGATTATGGTTATAGCGTGGATCATGCTGTGGCGCTGCCATGGCAGAAGTAGCCAACAAAGCACTTAGGGATAACGCAATTGTAGTTAGGACTTTTTTCATGGCTCTCACCTAAAATGTAGATCTGTATTTGATGAGACTAAATTAGCCAATAAGTAGATAGAAAGCGTGGGGGCTATTTAGTTAAATTGTTAAATTTATGAAGAAATTTAGAAGATGCATCACTTCAATTAAAAACTGGAATAGCAGCCAGCGCTGCACTTGGCGAATTTTTGATGATTTAAATAAAAAAGACTCAACCAGGGTTGAGTCTATCAGGGCTTCAGGTCGGTAAAGAGGCGGACAAATTAATCGCCGACAATGCGGATAATACTATTGGTTTCAGAATTAACCAGAATATAGTCATTATTGACTTTATACCATTGCTGTTTGCGGTCAGGTCGAGGCAGGCTATGTTCTTTGTATTCGACTTTATAGCCATTACCCCGATAATGCTGCGGCATCACATAGCCCGGCTGCCATCTGAGCTGTTGCAGGCGCTTCACTCCACGTTCCTCACGCATACGGCGATTATCGTGTTGGTCCTGATCCTTTTCGCGGAACTCACGGCCTTTCTTGCCATGTCCCTGACGGCTATCCATTTGTGATTCATCATGGAAATAAGGGGCCGCGATTGCAACCTGACTCAGCATGAATGTACTGCAGGAGATCGCCAATGCCACCAAAACCTTTTTCATGTTGAACCCTCATTAAATTGTTCAATTTCTACTGTATCCAATATACGGAAAGATTACAGAGAAACTGTGAAGAACAGGCACAATTTTTATAACAAATGCAGAGATATTATGATTATGTCATGATTTTACATGACCTTAGACTATGCATGTACCTTATGGCCCGGCATGCCGAGCTTGGTTCTTATCTCATCAAAGTGAGGCTCAACATGCAAGCTAAAATCGATGATATCGCTCAAAAAAGCAGCATTGAGACCGCCAGCAAAATATGGATGCCCCGCTTAAAGCGCAGACCATGTTAAAGAGCTTTTAAGCTTAATTCCATTGCTCGGTCAAACCTTGCAAGGACTGAATCGCTGCAGCCACCGATTCAGCTTGAACTGCATCATCTAGCGCCACAATCAAGGCTTCGGACAATTGCAAATGCTCAATCCGGCGAATGGTGTCAATTTTACGTTTATGGTCAGCCATGCTGTGCTCCTGATCTTGGTGTATGGGATCAGAAAAGCATAGCTCAGAACAATTTATTTAAAAAACCGAATAATTTTATAAATTTGATATAAAAAATCGATTGATTGTCAGGCTGATAAAACACAGGCTAAAAAAAGGCACTTTTAGGAAGTGCCCTCATAGATATAAATTGCGTGGCTTTTAATATGCGTAATTCAGATCGGTATAATCATTCAGGGCTTTCTGTACATGTGCCTGGATAAAGTTACGCACGTCTTCGGTAGTCATGGCTTTGCCCTGATTACTGATGATATGTTCGATTTCCGGTTGTCCTTCGATTTTAATGCGATAAACAAAATGCTTGGCCAGGCGGTAGCGATCGTCCAGTTTTTCAATGCCGGTCACATAATAATACGCATGTTCAAAATTCAGATCACTATGTGAAAAAACAAACTGATCGAATAATTTCAGTTTCTGACCATTTTCGAGTGCCTTGATGTCATCCACAATACTGGCTTCAAACTTGGTGTCATATTTTTCTGAAATCGGCTGTTGATCGATCAACAGTGAAACCATGCCATCTTCCAGGTTGCTTACGGTCATGTTGTTTAATTCAGTCATGGTGCACTCGAGTGAAATTTGTTGGAGCTTAGTATGCTGTAATTTGAGTGGAACTCAAGGCTGGCCGTATCAGGCTGCGGAAGATTTATTCACTGTGCGAAGCTCAAACGGAAATGAAAAGGCAGCGATTACTGCACTGCTGTCTCATCATCTTTTCTTCAAATATTTAAATGGCTTGTGTCGGCGAAATCCTACTTTTGACAGCCCCAAAGTAGGCAAAAGTCTTTTGTTCGCCATACCCAACATCCTTGTCGTGATGGCTAAGGTGTGACATTCCTGTCACACTCGCGTATCCAAAATCAACTCAATGCAATTGTGGGACAGCAACAGCAGGCACTTGCTGATATTAAACCAAGATGATTTTAATCCTGTGCATCAATACTCTGACCATTCATATGCAGGCTGTCATTACCCATCAAATATAGATAAGCCGGCATAATGGAATCGGGTGTAGGCAGGGTCTTTGGATCTTCATTGGGATAGGCCTTGGCGCGCATGGCAGTACGTGTTGCCCCGGGATTGATGCAGTTATAGCGGATATTCGGATGCACCTGCTCTTTGGCAAATAACTGGTTCACCGCTTCAATGGCAATTTTAGACACCGAATAAGCGCCCCAGCGTTCGCGGGCTTCGCGGCCTACACCTGAACTGGCAAACACCACCGAAGCATGCTCGGATTTTTCTAATAAGGGCAACAGCGCCTGGGTCATGATAAAAGGTGCCCGCAGATTGACCGCCATGACATCATCCCAGACATTCACCGGATAATCCGCCAGCGGAACCCGTTCACCTAAAATCCCGGCATTATGCAGAATTCCGTCCAGACGGCCAAACTGACGATCCAGGGTATCCAGCAAAAGTTCATAATCACGTTCCGAGGCGCTAGAAAGCTGTAGCGGCAAGATGGCAGGTTGCGGCGCACCTAAACTTTCAATTTCATCATAGATGACTTCGAGTTTGTTTAAGGTACGTCCATGCAGCACCACAGTTGCGCCATGCAAGGCATAACTGATTGCTGCTGCACGTCCAATGCCATCGCCCGCACCTGTGATCAGGATAATACGATCTTTGAGCAGATCGGGGCGAGGTTGATATGCTGAATATTTCACTATCTACCTCCTCATTTTTTATTGTTCAGTTTTAAGCTTTTAAGATACCGCAGTCGGCTGTTTGAGTAGCAAGGTCTGAATCAGCTGATGTAATTCTGCAACAGTATGCACGATATGGTCGGCTTGCCAGGCTGTTAAGTCATCTTTGTATTGCAGTGGTAAATAACCATAAGCTGCCAGAACGGTTGGCATCTTGGCATGACGCCCCGCATCAATATCGCGCGGATGATCGCCGATATAAATACAGTCTTCAGCCGCAAGATTCAGTTGCTTGGCAGCCAGATACATCGGTTCAGGATCAGGCTTGGTTCGGGTGACATCTTCCGGACAGACCAGCACGGCACAGCGTTCACTTAAATTCAGTGCTTTCAGTAAAGCCTCACTGAGCCAGCGTGGTTTATTGGTGACGATACCCCAGGGAATATCCTGTGCTTCCAGTTGTTCCAGTAAAGGATACATGCCGTCAAACAGATCGGTATCGACTGCAATGTCTGCGCCGTACATGTCCAGAAAGCGCTGACGGTGTTGCAGAAAGACCGGATCTTCCAGTTGAAGTTCCGGATAGACCAGTTTCACCATGGCACGAGCGCCTTCGGAGACCTGGGTGCGAATCAGCTTGGGCTCGACCGGCATCCGGCCTTCTTCACGGCACATCTGCTGGATAATCCGGATAAAATCGGCAGCGGTATCAATCAGGGTTCCATCGAGGTCAAATAAAACGGCTTTCATGCTGTGGTCTCTGCTGCGCTGTCTTTCACGGTATACACCATATAGTTCACATCAACATTCGGTGCCAGCCAATAACGCTTGGTCAGCGGATTATAGTGCAGACCGGTCATATCTTTGAGTTTTAAACCGGCATTACGAATGTCATGTGCCAGCTCGGATGGCTTGATAAATTTGCTGTAATCATGGGTGCCTTTGGCCAGCATGCGCAAGACATATTCTGCCCCGATAATGGCGAATAAATAGGACTTCGGATTGCGGTTAATGGTCGAGAAGAACACATGGCCACCTGGCTTGACCAGCTTGTGACAGGCCTGAATAATCGATGCCGGATCTGGCACATGCTCTAGCATTTCCATGCAGGTCACGATGTCATATTGGCCAGCCTGTTCCTCTGCCAGTTGCTCGACTGGCACCTGACGGTATTCGATATTGCTGACACCTTCCTGTTCGGCATGAATCCGCGCCACATTCAGCGGGGCAGCACCCATATCAATGCCAAGTACATCGGCACCACGGCGCGCCATACTTTCGGCCAGAATGCCGCCACCACAGCCGACATCTAGGATTTTCTTGCCGCTCAGGCCACCGGCATGTTCATCAATCCAGTTTAAACGTAGTGGATTAATCATGTGCAAGGGGCGGAACTCGGAATGCTGATCCCACCATATAGCTGCAAATGCTTCAAACTTGGCAATTTCTTGTGGATCAACATTCAATTGCGACATCGGTGTCACCTCAATCAGTCGTGATTATCTAAAAATACATAGGGGCCGAATGGCCAGAGTGACTGACTTAAAACCTTGAAAATCAGTCCTCTGCTTTAGTGTAGCGTTTCTGGCAGAAAAAGCGATAAAAGCAGCAAAAAAGTTCACAGAATGAAAACGAAATCGGCATAATTGATTTATAGTGAACCCATACACTAAGCATAATGATTTAGAGGACGATAATCCCAATGAAAAAATTCCTTTTAGGCGCTGTTGCCGCATCTGTTTTGGCCTTTTCCGGCAGTGCTATGGCCAATTTTGTGGCAGGTCAGGACTATCAGGTGGTCGCACAACCAGTCAAAGTCGAAAAACCGGGCAAAATTGAAGTACGTGAATTCTTCTGGTATGGCTGTGGTCACTGTTTCATGCTGGAACCACATATGCAGGGCTGGTTGAAAAAATTACCTAAAGATGTTCGTTTTGTACGTACACCTGCTGCGATGAATCCACTCTGGGAACAGGCGGCACGTGCTTATTATGTGTCTGAAGCCTTGGGTGTGCGCCAAAAAGCCCATTTGCAGTTATTCCATGATATTCATGACAAGCAGCGCCCAATTTTAGAACAGGCACAACTGGCCAAGTTCTATACCCGTTATGGTATTTCTGAAGCAAAATTTAACACGACTTATAAATCATTCCCGATTTCATCGAAAATTGCGCAGGCCAAAAATCTGGCTGCTCAATATCAGTTAAGCGGCGTACCGGCGGTGACTGTCAATGGTAAATATATTGTGCAGGGCAATGATGCCAAAGTAATTCAGGTGGTGAATTACCTGATTGAAAAAGAGCGTAAAGCCAAATAAGAAATAACCGAGTATCCGTAAAAAACCTGCATCAATAATGCAGGTTTTTTTATTCAGATGGGGGGAGTACTTGTTTCTGTACTGATTGAGGGATCTGCTGTTTTTGTCGGAATTCGATGCCAGTGCAAAATCCCTCGCAATAAAAGCTGCATCTGTAGCACGCTTTGGGTTTTAAAGACATTGGATAGGGTGCGGCGTAGCTCTGGATCAGCCTGATGTTGCAGATGAATCCAGCCCATGGCCCAGTTCAGCGACAGATCAATCAGCATCTGTGCCAGTGCCTGCAAATCTTGCGAAGACTGGATATGCTGGGCGGCTTGCATTTTTTCCAGTTCATGCATGACATCTTCAGTCAAAAAACGAATTTCCCGTTCTATTCCTGCACGTAACACTGCCGAGCCCCCCCAGCGTTCTGCAACAAAAAAAATCCAGGGTTCAGGGTGATATTCGACTGCCTGAAAAAATAGCTCAATTCCGGTTTTAGTCCGGGTATTGGGCTGATACAGATAGGCCTGTCCCAGTTGATTCAGCACTCCCTTGAGATGAATCGCGACCTGATCCAGCAGCTCTAGTCCCAACTGCTCCATATCCTGAAAATGCCGATAAAATGCCGTGGGCACCAGTCCAACGGCATGCGCGACTTCACGCAGACTGATGGTGCTAAAAGCGCGACCCTGACTGCTCAAGGCCAGTGTGGCATCCAGTAGCGCCTGATGGCTTTGCTGCTTGCGATCTTCACGTAAGGACATAAATGGGTTTCCTCAAGGGGAGATTTAGTCTAGCAAAAATTAAGGCAAATCGTAGCGCCACAGGTCGGCAGAATTTCGATATTTAACCGCACTCTGATGCATCGATTTTGTAAATCAATCATCCGGCTGACCAATCTTGGCAAAGGCTTCTGTTATACTGAGCCGCAATTATTTTTAGCCTATACAGGACTTATCATGCGTATCGACCAACGAGCATTAGATCAATTACGTGAAGTGAAAATTACCCGTAACTATACACGTTATGCGGAAGGCTCGGTATTGGTTGAGTTTGGTCATACCAAAGTACTGTGCACTGCCAGTGTAGAGAGTTCTGTTCCACGTTTCCTGAAAGGTCAGGGCCAGGGCTGGGTGACGGCTGAATATGGCATGTTGCCACGTTCAACCCATACCCGTAGCGACCGCGAAGCGGCACGTGGCAAACAGAGTGGCCGTACCCAGGAAATCCAGCGTCTGATCGGTCGTAGCTTGCGCTCAATGGTTGACCTGAAAAAGCTGGGTGAAAATACCATTACCATTGACTGTGATGTGATTCAGGCTGATGGCGGTACCCGTACTGCAGCGATTACCGGTGCTGCGGTGGCGCTGGTCGATGCCATGAATGTTTTGCTGGAAAGAAAGAAAATCAAACATGATCCATTAAAGGGTCTGGTTGCAGCAGTATCTGTCGGTATTTTCAAAGATGAAGTATTACTGGATCTTTGCTATGAAGAAGATTCGAACTGTCAAACCGATTTGAACGTGGTGATGACACAGGTCGGTGAATTTATTGAAATTCAGGGCACTGCGGAAGACAAACCATTTACCCGTGCCCAATCGGATGCCATGCTGGAAATGGCCGAGAAAGGCATTCAGGAGCTGGTGAAAAAGCAGCAACAAGCTTTGGGCTGGTAATTCATTACTGCCAAATATAAAACGCATCTCCGGATGCGTTTTTTTATGCCGGAAATTTCAGAATACAGCCCATTGAAAATGCAGCACAAAACTTCCTGACAAAATTCCGACATGAATCGGCTAGATCCAGATCTATTTTGCCCCGATATTCAAACGATATCACCATGAGGAATGCGAGATGAAACAGTGGATTTGTGCAATGTCTTTGCTGGGCATGTTTGGACTAAGCGCCTGTGACTGGGGCAATCAGCGGGAGGATGACGAGCGTTCAGTGTTAAATCAGGATCGTGATGAGGATAACGGAAGATATAACGACCGTGATGGTGACGATGATGACCGCGATCGTCGAGGTGACCGCGATGATGATGATTAAGACTTAAAATAGAGAATTGAACAAAATATATGCAAAAAAAATCCAAAAATAAAAAAAGGGTGCTTCGCACCCTCAATGGTCATCTATCGAATTTAGGCTTCAGCATTAAATCGCATCGATAAATCCACAGCTTTGACATCTTTGGTCAAGACACCCATCGAAATATAATCGACACCGCTACTGGCAACTTCACGTAAATTATCAATCGTGATATTGCCAGATGCTTCCAGTTTGCAACGTCCGGCCACATGCTGTACTGCCTCAATCATTTGCTGCTGGCTGAAATTATCCAGCATCACGATATCCGCATTGGCCTCTAAGGCCTGATTCAGTTCATCCCAGGTTTCCACTTCCACTTCGACCGGTTTGCCCGGCGCAATCTGGTGTGCCTTGGCAATCGCCTGAACAATTCCGCCAGCGGCCATAATATGATTTTCTTTAATCAAAAAGGCATCGAATAAACCCAGACGATGATTCTGCCCACCACCAATGGCAACGGCATATTTTTGTGCAATACGCAGGCCAGGAAGGGTTTTACGGGTATCCAGCAGCTTGGTATTTAAGCCATCCAATTGTTTGACATAATGCGCTGTTTTCGTCGCAACGGCAGACAGTGTCTGGACAAAATTCAGCGCAGGACGTTCCACAGTCAATAAACTGCGTGCAGAACCGGCCAGTTTCAGGAAAGTTTCATTGGCTTGAACCTGATCACCCTCATTTTTTAGCCAGATCACTTCAACACTTGGATCATAGGCCTGAATCAAGGCATTCACCCAAGGTTGCCCGGCCAGTATCATATCTTCACGGCTGATGATCGTGGCAGTGGCCTGTTCATCTTCAGGGGTCAGTAGGGCAGTAATATCACCGTCACCAATATCTTCTGAAAGTGCCTGTTGGATATTGATCTGAATCGACTGGTCTAGCAACGCTTGAGATATGCGCATGAGTATTTCCGTATCTTTTAAGCCGTGAAAATTGCGCATTATCTTAGCACTGTTACATAAAAAATGAGCGATTTTTCCTACAGTCTGCCGGGATGAATTGAGATTTGTGCCTGAAAGTTTTAGCATGAAGCCGGCTGCAACCCTGATCGTGCAGATTTTATTTTTGGAGAGAATGGTTTTATGCAACAGGCAGCCGAGTTTCAGGTTAAGAATGGACAACTGATGGGCGCACGTCACATTCCCTCTCCCAATTTTAACCAGCGTCCGGACAATACCGAGATTCAGCTCATTGTGGTGCATAACATCAGTCTGCCACCCTCACAGTTTGGCGGCGGTTATATTGAACAGTTTTTTCAAAATCAACTGGATTGGTCAGTCCATCCCTATTTTCAAAGCATTGAAGGGATGCAGGTATCGACTCATTTACTGATTTTACGGTCTGGCGAAGTACTGCAATTTGTCAATTTTAATGATCGTGCCTGGCATGCCGGCCGCTCGACCTATTTAGGCAAAAAAGAATGTAATGATTATTCTATCGGGATCGAGCTGGAAGGCAGTGATGACTTGCCTTTTGCAGCTGAACAATATCAGGCCTTGGTGAAAGTCACGGCCTGTCTGCAACAGCATTATTCTAAGATTCAGCAGCATATTGCCGGACATTCGGATATTGCCCCAGGCCGTAAGACCGATCCGGGACCGTATTTTAACTGGGCTGATTTTCGTCGCCAGTTACAGCATTATAAAAATACCTCAACCTCGCTTGAGGGATGAAATTAAGCAATGAACTTCTGACAGAGGTTTCATTACAATAGCCACAAATTTATACATTAGGTGAATAGGATGGCGCTTTGGCGTTCGACCGTCATTGTCAGTGCGATGACCATGTTGTCACGTGTACTGGGATTGGTTCGAGATATTGTTTTACTGAATGTCTTTGGTGCGGGTAAGGACTTCGATACCTTCGTGGTCGCATTTCGTATTCCAAACTTTTTCAGGCGATTATTTGCCGAAGGGGCATTTTCACAGGCCTTTATTCCGGTTTTGACCGAATACAAAACCAGTCGTACCCATGCCGAAGTGCAGATTCTGATTAGCCGGGTATTTGGCTGTCTGGCAACGGTAATGAGTCTGCTGACCATGTTCGCAGTGATTGCTGCACCGTTGATCATGTATATCTATGCGCCCGGTTTCCATAGCGATCCTGAAAAATTTGCCTTGGCGACTGACATGTTCCGCCTGACCATTCCTTATTTACTGTTCATGTCACTGACGGCTTTTGCCAGCAGTATTCTGAACAGTTATGGTTCTTTTAGTACACCGGCCTTTGCACCGGTCTTGCTCAATGTGGCCATGATTGCTGGCGCGCTCTGGCTGACTCCGCATATGGCAGAGCCGATTATGGCACTGGGCTGGGCAGTCATCATTGCCGGTATTTTACAGCTGGCGATTCAGATTCCTGAACTGTGGCGTAAAAACCTGCTGATTCCACCTAAAATTGACTTCAAGCATGAAGGCGTGGATCGCATCATGAAGTTGATGCTGCCGGCTTTATTTGGTGTATCCGTCACGCAGATTAACCTGCTGCTGAATACCATCTGGGCTTCATTTATGCAGGATGGTTCGGTGTCCTGGCTGTATAGTGCCGAGCGCATGACCGAGTTGCCGCTTGGCCTGATTGGTGTAGCGATTGGTACTGTCATTTTGCCATCTTTATCGGCACGACATACCGAGCAGAATCCGGAAAAATTCCGCGGCATGATGGACTGGGCTGCTAAAGTGATTGTAATGGCAGGTTTACCGGCCAGTATTGCCTTGTTTATGCTGTCGACCCCGATCATTCAGGCCCTGTTTGAACGTGGTCAGTTCAGCTTTGAAGATACCCAAATGACGGCTCTGGCGCTGCAATGTATGAGCGGTGGTGTGATTGCCTTTATGTTGATTAAAGTCTTTGCCCCGGGTTTCTATGCACAGCAGGATACCAAAACACCGGTGCGTGTCGGTCTGATGGCTGTGGCTGCCAATGCAATCCTGAACGTGATTTTTATTGGTATTTTCAAGCTGATTGACTGGGAAGCAGAACATATGGCACTGGCACTGGCATCGACCGGTTCAGCCATGGTGAATGCCGGCCTGCTTTATTACTATCTGCATAAGCGTCATATTTTCCGCTTCGGCCCGCACTGGAAAAAAATCTTCCTGCAATTCATGTTTGCCAATGTGGTGATGATCGCAGCTTTGGCTTATGCCTTAAGTTGGTACAATGCCGATGTGTCGCAATGGATGCGTGTCGCAGAAGTACTCATCTTGTGTGTCATTGGTGTGGTGGCCTATCTGGCGGCCTTGCTGGTGGCAGGTTTTAGACCGCGTCATTTAAAACCTTAAGTGAATATTGAACTTGATATTCGCTTAATAAAGCCATAAAAAAACAAGAGCCAGAAGGCTCTTGTTTTTTTCGAAGGATCATACTTGCTTCGACTCAATCTAAACTGAATCTAGACCTTACCGCGGGAAAGAAATCCAACGATCGCAAGAATCACCGCAATTACTAACAAGATAATTGCAAAATCCTTAGATAAGCCTGCTACTCCACCGAAACCAAGTAGACTCGCAATTAATGCAATAACAGCAAAAATAATAGCCCAGCGAAACATATATATTCTCCATGTGTTTTTATTTTCAAATTTAGTATAGAAATAAACGATTCCAGCGACTGTTAGTGTTTTGTTGACGAACTGTCTATGATTTAACAATAGTTTACGTGATGGTAATAAGAATTTGAGCGGTAGGTCTGCGCGGTTTGGGCTGCTATAATCAGCTGATTTTTGAGTGCGCCGACCTGATCATGACCGATACTTTACGTCCCGAATTTTGGAAAAACTATGGCCTTGCCGAACTCACGCAAGCCGAGTGGGAAGCCTTGTGTGATGGTTGCGGACTCTGTTGCCTGATTAAACTGGAAGATGAAGATACCCAGGAAGTCGCTTATACCAAAGTGGCCTGCAAACTGCTGGATTGTACGACTGCGCGTTGCTCCAATTATCCAGAGCGTTTGCACTATGTGCCAGACTGTATTCAGCTCACGCCAGAAAAATTGGAAACGATTCACTGGTTGCCTTCAAGCTGTGCTTATCGCCGGGTCGAGCAGGGCAAAAGCCTGCCATCCTGGCATTATCTGATCAGCGGTTCACGGGAAAGTGTGATTCAGGCACGCAAGTCGGCAGCAGGGCGCTGCCTGAGTGAAGCCGACATTCCTGAAGACGACATCGAAGACTATATCGTGCGTTGGGTGCGTTAATTTGCCGCGATAAGTACCTATTGATTTGCCGGCTGCAGTAGGGCCTGAGCCGAAGCACCGGCCATCGGACGATAGAAATAAAAGCCTTGTCCAATCTGACAGTCACAATGGATCAGGGTATCGAGTTGTTCGGTATTTTCGATGCCTTCGACCAGAACATCCAAAGCAATACTGGAACCAATCTGGGTAATGGCTTTGACAATCGCCAAGGCGGACGGGTCACTGTTCATACGCTCGACGAAGTTGCGGTCAATTTTGATGCAATCCACCGGATAGTCTTGTAAACGGGTTAGTGAAGAATGCCCGGTGCCGAAATCATCCAGTGAGATCTGGATTCCGGCCTGTTTCAGCAGGTTCAGGGCCCGGATTACATAATTGGCACCATGCTCGGACAGACTCTGTTCGGTAATTTCCAGTTCCACCTTATGCGCAGGAATATCAAAATTGGACAGGCGGGCCAACATTTTTTCAGCATAGTCATCGCGCAAAAATTCAACCGGTGCAGCATTGATTGAAATCGGCAACAGATCCAGTCCTTGGGCCTGCCAGCGACTCATATCGGCAAAGACTTTCAGCTGCATGGTTTCACTGATACGTGAGGCCAGCTCATAGTCCTGAAAGGCACCAAAAATCTCGGAAGGCAGTTGCACCTGCTGATCCTGATCTTGCCAGCGTAACAGCGCTTCAAAACCAATCACCACACCATCAGACAGACGAACTTTGGGTTGATAGTAGGGAATGATCTGATCGGCCAGAATAATCTTACGGGCCAAAGTCAGCTGCTTGGTCATATTTTCCAGCGAACCACACATGTCCTGACTAAACATGCGAATGCCGCCACGTCCACTATTTTTCAGATCATTTAAGGCAATGTCGGCACACTTCAACAGATTCGAGGTGTTCAGGGCATCACGTGGATAGATGGCACAGCCAATACTCATAGCACTGCTGATACTGTCGCCAATATAATTGATCGGTTGATCCAGCTGGCTATAGGCCAGTTGTGCCGTGGCCAGCAGCTGTTCTTCACTTTCCAGATTTTTCACCAGAACCGCAAATTCATCTCCACCCAAACGGGCCACAATGGTATTCGGGCCGAAACAGGCCTGGAAACGCTGACCCAGAACATGGAGTAGATGATCGCCAGCAATATGGCCCAAGGTGTCATTGATGTGCCGGAAATAATCCAGATCAATCAGCAGTAGACCCGCCTTGGTCTGCTGTTGTTGCGCTTTCAATAGCACCTGTTTAAAGGTTTTATAGAAGGTACTGCGATTATACAGACCAGTCAGTTCATCTCGTTTAATGGCTTCTTTTAAGCGGGTTTCTGCAATTTTTTGCTGACTGATATTGCGTGAGACACAGAGGATGCTTTGGGTAATATTGTGCTGATCCAGAATTGGGGTCAGCAGATGATCCCAATATTGGATCGGCTGGTCTTTGCTCTGAGTTTTACTAGAAAAACGGCTATTTAAGCCTAGGGCTGCCTGTTTCAGTGCGCGTTGTCCGGATTTTCGGGCTTCAGGTGCTAAACGGTTCAACCAGGACAATGAGCTTTCCTGAGCCTGCGCGACGGTTTCGGTTTCCGCAATCAGGCCACAGCACTGGTTACTATGCCGAATTTGACCTTCAGGACTGATAATATGGATGCAGTCTGCGCTGGCATCCAGCATATTTTCCTGGGTTGAAACGATTTGGGACAGTTGTTGCTGGATTTCAAAATAATCATGCACATCGGTCAGTGAAACCGCCCACTGCAACAGATGTTCAGGTTCATGATGAAATTTTACCGCCAGCGTACACATGCGATAATGTGTATCGCTGCGTTTAATCCGGCATTGGGTTTCAAAATTCTGATGCTGATCCAGTGCCGCATGCCACAGCTTCGAAAACAGCTGTAAGTCCTCGGTATGAATGAAACTCTGCCACGATATATTGCCCGGTTCATTCAGGTTCACACCAAGATAATCGGTCATGGCGGCGTTAAAATAGTGCAGATGTGTTTTGCTACTGACCCAGAGAGGTTGGGGTAAGGCATCAATCAGTTTTTGAAGCTGAATTAATTCAGACAGATGAACAGGGGTTGAACTCAGTGATGTTGCCAGCAGAGGTTGCGACTGGCTCACAGCTCCCTGTTCAAATTTATCATGCTTCATGCATTCACCAATACAACCCAAAAATGCCCAAGGGGGCGACATAAGTTTCTTTTAATTAAAATAAACAATATGAAAATTACACTGTAATTAATTCACAATTAATCATGTTCAAATTACTTGCTTTTATGAAGATTAATTCATTCAGAATTAAAAAAATAGAGGATTTCTACATAAATTAATTTTTTATGCTTTATGTTTGCAATCTTGGAATCAAAACTGCTGGTGTTAGAATGAGATCAGAATTTAGTTTGAGCCAATAATAACATGTCAGATAGTCATATCCCGCTTCCAGAACGCTTAAGACCACGTGACCTTGCAGAGATTATCGGGCAGGAACATTTGCTGGGGGAACAGGCGCCCTTACGCCAGATGATTGATCAGGGTCATCTACCGTCGATTATTTTCTGGGGACCACCCGGCGTTGGAAAAACCACCATTGCCTTACTGTTGGCACAAGCGGTAGATCGGCCTTTTATCAGTCTGTCTGCCCTGAATACCGGAGTGAAAGAGCTGCGTGAAGTGATTGCCGATGGTGGTGATCTGCTGACGCCAGTGGTGTTTATTGATGAAATTCACCGCTTTAATAAATCCCAGCAGGATGCACTGTTAAATGCAGTCGAAAAAGGGAAAATTACCTTAATTGGTGCCACTACCGAAAACCCGTCTTTTGAAGTGAATAGTGCCTTATTGTCACGTTGTCAGGTGTATAGCCTGAATGCGTTGAGTGCGGAATCGATTCAGACTCTGCTCACACAAGCCTTGCAAAATGACCGTTTTTTGCAGGAACGACATATCCTGATTGAAGAATTTGATGCCTTGGTGCAGTTCGCAGCAGGTGATGCCCGTAAAGCATTGAATTTACTTGATCTGATTGCCAGTACTTTTGAACCGGATATGGAAAATATCATCACCAATGCAGGGGTGGTGAAAGTGGCACAGCAAAATATTGCCCGTTATGACAAGTCCGGTGAACAGCATTATGATCTGGTCTCGGCTTTTATAAAATCAATTCGCGGCAGTGATCCCGATGCAGCGCTGTACTGGATGGCACGCATGCTCAAAGGCGGTGAAGATCCGGTATTTATTGCCCGCCGTATGCTGATTGCAGCTTCTGAAGATATCGGTAATTCCAATCCGAATGCCTTATTGCTGGTGGGTGAATGTTTCCGTTCGGTGCAGGCCGTCGGAATGCCGGAATGCCGGATTATTTTAGGGCAATGTGCGGTGTATTTAGCCACCAGTGCCAAAAGTAACAGCACCTATCTGGCAATTAACAAGGCGATGGAGCTTGCAGATAAAACCTCGAATTTGCCGGTGCCTTTGCATTTGAGAAATGCACCGACCAAGCTGATGAAAGAACAGGGCTACGGGGTGGATTATCTGTATCCGCATCATTATCCTGAGCATTTTGTGCTGCAAGACTATATGCCGCCAGAACTGAAAGATACCAAACTGTATGAGTCGGCACGCAATAAACGTGAAGTTGAAGGAGAGCGCTTACAGCAACGCCGTTGGCAACAACAGCAACAGCAGCAATAATATCAGTACACAAATAGATTAAACTCAGGCAAAAAAAAGCCCAATTCAAGGCGAATTGGGCATAAATTAGGATGTTTTTTCAAGGAGAGAACATCCTAGAGGGTAGGCGATCAATCTGGTCGGCAAACCTTGAGTTAAATCAATCAGCTCACTGATTTGCCTGGTATGTGATGATATTAGACCATAGGCTTGCCAATGTAAAAGCGATCATTTTTATCTGTAATATTTATTTTTTCGATTAAAGCTTAAAAGGTTAATCTGGCCCAGCCAAAAAATCAGGGATAAAAAACCGAGCTGTTGAGCTCGGTTTTTTTGAAGCAATGGACTATGCCATTAGATGTTGTCGAGGTTAATACCTAAACGACCCGCCACTTCTTCATAGGCTTCAACCACACCGCCTAAACCTTGACGGAAACGATCTTTGTCCAGTTTTTTCTTGGTGTCTTTGTCCCATAGACGGCAACCGTCTGGAGAGAATTCATCACCCAAAACGATACGGTCATGGAATACACCGAATTCAAGTTTGAAGTCGACCAGAATCATGTTGCCGGCATCAAACAATGCTTTTAGCACGTCATTGACTTGGTAAGTCAATTCTTTCATTTTTTCCAGTTGCTCAGTAGTCGCCCAACCTAAAGCAATCGCTTGCGATTCATTGACCATTGGATCGCCAAGCGCATCGTCTTTAAAGAACAATTCGAATGTAGATGGAGTCAGTTCTTTACCTTCTTCAACACCTAAACGGCGGCATAAAGAACCTGCTGCATAGTTACGAATCACACATTCAACCGGGATCATATCCAGTTTTTTCACCAGCACTTCATTTGGAGTCAGCAGCTTTTCAAAGTGAGTTTCAATACCCGCTTCTGCCAGCTTTTCCATGATGAAGGCGTTAAAACGGTTGTTCACCTTGCCTTTACGATCTAGTTGCTCGATTTTTTCGCCATTGAATGCAGAGGCATCATCTCGAAAGACTAAAATCAGATGGTCTGAACTGTCTGTGGTGTAGACAGATTTCGCTTTACCAGTATAGAGCAAGGTTTGTTTTAACATGAGGGAACCTTTTACAAAAAAAAATGCCTAGAAATGTCTAGGCTGGCCAATTTTGGTAAATCTGGTTGAGCAGTTCTGCGGCTTTTTCACGGTCGGCAAAACTGTTATCGGCATTGAACACAGCGAGGTTATTACTTGAACCGACAGAAGATAATCTTAATACATAGGTTTGCTGGTCGACCCGAATCGTGACTTCGTAACGGTTTTTATTCTGCGCAACGATGCTATGATTCAGGCTGCTGAGGGTGGCAAGCGTATATTGCCAAATTGTAGCAGAATTTCCGTCAATTTTAAGCAGCGGATTAAGATTTCCGTCTGTGACCAACTGTGGTTTACCAACAGCATTGCTTTCAGTCAGCTCAGCTTGAGTGGTGTTTTCAGTCTGGGCCTGAGGGCGTGGCAAGGCAAAACGGTTGCCACGCTGGTTTTCAAGCTTCGGTGCATTTTCAATTGCAAGCGGATCGACTGTTGGAGCAGGATACAATGGCGTTGCAGGACGTACCATGGCGCCTTCAGGATATTGTAAAGCGTCCAGAGTTGTAGTTTCTTTATAGTCTAAAGTGCCGTTATTAAAGGCCATTGAACTACAACCTGCCAAACTGAATACTGAAAGTGTAAGGCTAAGTCCTAAACGTAATTGCATAATCTTGTGCTCTTTTATTTAATAACGCCCGCTTCGACCAGTGCTTCATGAAGCGGAGCGCGATATTGTTCTGCAAGTGGTGTTAATGGAAGGCGAATGCCAGTACCAATTAAGCCCATGTCATGGAGTGCCCATTTCACAGGAATTGGGTTTGATTCGCAAAATAAAATATTGTGTAAATTTGCAACCTGAGCATTTAACTGTTCAGCGTCTGTAGCATTACCTGTAATGGCAGCGGCACACACTTCACTCATGGCTTTCGGAGCCACATTCGCTGTGACCGAGATATTGCCTTTGGCGCCATGACCCATCAGCTGATATGCCGTTGCATCATCACCTGAGTAGACCACCATGTCTTTGTCTTTCAGACCTTGCAAGAGTTCAGCACCACGCGGTACATCACCCGTCGCATCTTTAATCCCGACGATTTGTGGAATATCGGCCAGACGAATCACGGTTTCATTCAGCATGTCGACACCGGTACGGCCAGGGACATTATACAGAATCTGCGGAAGATCGACCGCTTCAGCCACAGCTTTATAATGCTGGTACAAGCCTTCCTGGGTCGGTTTGTTATAATAAGGCGTCACCAGAAGAGCAGCATCGGCGCCGAGCTCTTTGGCTTCACGGGTAAGTTGGATGGCTTCACGGGTCGAGTTTGCGCCTGTGCCGGCAATAATAGGAATACGTTTGTTGGCCACACGAATGATTTCTTTGATCACCTGGGTGTGTTCACTCATGCTCAGGGTCGAGGCTTCGCCTGTCGTTCCAACGGCAACAATACTGTTGGTGCCCTCTGCAATATGCCATTCAACCAGCTTCTCGAGACCCTTCCAATCTACGCTGCCATCTTCAAACATAGGGGTGACGATTGCGACTATGGAACCTTGAATGGTCTGTGCTTGCTGAGTCATTTTAAAAAACTATCCTATTTGTCCATCCGAAAGGAATGAGAAAACATAAATTGGGATGGATTTGTATTTTGATTTATAGCAAATTCAATGGACTTGCGCTGAATTGAAGATTGCTTATGCAAATTATGACTGATCAAACGCATAAGAACAATATGCTTTAGTCAAAGCCACTCAATTCTTTATACAAAGCCTTTTGAAAACAATCAAGTAATAAATTAGATGATTTATCCGGCGAAATACTGTGGTCAAACTGCGACTTAAGTCCCGGCTCAGCAAGATATTATGGAATTTTGTCTGCAAAATTAGCTCGATTTGAGTAAAAATCTCGGCCAAGTCGTGAATTTCGTTGTTTTTAGCTGCTAAATTAATATTTTTATTGAATGAACCTATATGTAAAACATCTTTGTCTGGGGGCTAAGCTGATGTAAACAGATTAAAAAATTGAATCGATTAATCTTTTTTTAATATCAATGAATTGCATGATATTTTTCTAATCGGTTGGTTTTTTAACTTGATGTATAAGTCTTAAAGTATAAATTTTGAATTTTAAAACTTTTTGATTAATTGCTTTTGCGACTTTATCGCAAGGTCTGTTAGATGGAGCTGCTTCAGCTGCTGTGGGGATATCCAAGTAAAACGTTCAACTTATTGATAGTTATTTCTGCGCTCAGGCTCATAGATGATGGTCTTTCTTTTGTAACGCTGATTGAACAAGGATAATCCAATGGAAAAATCAGACAATAAGCATGCTATCGTCACGGTCGCGATCTGTTTTCTGATAGCGGTGATTGAAGGCTTGGATATTCAGGCTGCTGGTATTGCTGCAGCCGGTGTGCGTGAGCACTTCGGTCTCGATAGTTCCCAGTTGGGTGTGTTTTTTAGTGCAGGGATTCTGGGTTTATTACCCGGTGCACTGATCGGCGGTCGATTTGCAGACCGTATCGGCCGTAAGAAAGTGTTGATCTGGTCGACAGCAACATTTGCCATATTCACTTTATGTACAGTCTGGGTCAATAGCTTTAACAGTCTGCTGGCAGTACGTTTTCTGGCCGGAGCAGGTCTGGGCGGTGCGATGCCGATTCTCATCACACTCGCTTCTGAAGCGGTATCGCCGCAAAATCGTGGTCGTGCAGTCGGCTTGATGTATTGCGGTATGCCTGTGGGTGCTGCGATTTTATCTTTAATTGCTGCGACTGAATTTGGTGCCAACTGGAAAAATGTTTTCTATCTGGGCGGCTTGTTACCGATTTTTGCAATTCCATTGATGATGCTATTTTTGCCTGAATCGAAGGAATACCTGAAAACACAGAACAAAACTGCAGCAAAACTTGCCGTTGCACCACAAGGTTCATTTAAGGACCTGTTTAATTCGGACAACCTGTTACGTACCATGTGCATCTGGATCAGCTACTTCTTTACGCTGATGGTGGTTTACATCATGTTGAGCTGGTTACCCTCATTGTTTATGGAACTTGGCTTTAGCCGTAAGGATGGTTCAACCGCACAGTTCTACTTCATGGTCACGGCGACGATTGGTACAATTATCCTGGGTATGCTGACCGATCGCTGGAAAAAAGCGTATGTGATCCTGTTGATGTACGGCGGTATTCTTGCAGGTCTATTGGCACTAAATGGTGCAAGCTCACTGAACCAGATGTATATGGCAGCAGCATTGGCAGGTGCCTTCGTAATTGGCTGTCAGGGTGTACTTTATGCCTTCGGTAGTATCGTGTATCCAACAGAAGTGCGCGGTACCGGTGTCGGTGTTGCTTCTGCAGTCGGTCGTATTGGTGCCATGCTAGGCCCAGTCATCGCAGGTCAGCTCCTGGTGGCAGGTTTTGGTGCCGCAGGGGTAATTACAGCCGCAATCCCATGTATCATCATCTCTGCACTGTGTATGCTATTCCTGGTGAACCGTACCAAAGTGTAATAGGCCAAGATTTGAAAAAGCCTGCTTTTGCAGGCTTTTTTGTGTTTAAAATTCAAGGAATCAGATCCGCAGTGCGGTTAAAAACAGGTAGAATCAGAATATGCAGTCACAGGGTTTTTAGCAGCCGCTCTAAAAATCCGATAACAATTTGCGCTATGCTTGGACATAAATCGAGATTTCAATGGATGAAAATACATGCAAAATAATATCGCTTTGCTGGTCGTAGATGTACAAAGAGGATTTACCCCAGGGGGTAATCTGGCAGTGGCCAATGCTGACCAGATTATCCCCAATATCAATTTATTGGGGCAGTATTTTCAAAATATTATCCTGACGCAGGACTGGCATCCAGAAAACCATATTTCTTTTGCAGACAATCACCCCGCTAAAGCGGCTTATGACAGCATTCAGCTGGATTATGGCACTCAGGTTTTATGGCCAAAGCATTGTGTGCAGGGGACAGTAGATGCCGAGTTGCATCCGGATTTAAATTTACCGCAAGCGCAACTGATTATCCGCAAGGGTTTTGATTCCCGGATTGACAGTTATTCCGCCTTTATGGAAGCAGATCAGAAAACCACAACCGGTTTGGCCGGCTATCTGCGTGAACGTGGTATTGATACGGTATTTGTGGTTGGGATTGCTACCGATTTCTGTGTGGCTTGGACCGCCATCGATGCCTGCAAACTGGGCTTTAAGACCTATGTCATTGCCGATGCCAGCAAGGGCATTGATCTCAATGGTTCCTTGCAACATGCCTGGCAAGATATGCTGGCGCATGGGGTAAAACGCATCTATACCAAAGATATCGTTCAGCCGGTTTAAAATTTTATCATGATGCGCTTCGGATATTTCTTTGATCTTCGGCGCATTTAAATCTTCAGATTTCTGGTATTGAGAGATGCCTGTTTTATCTTGTTATTATTCTGCCTTTGTACCCCTGGATGAACCCCATGTCAGCCTTGCTCCAGTTTAGCCAATTTGTCCAAAAAACCTTTGCTTTATGGGTGCTGCTGTTTTCCGGCATTGCCTTAATGCTGCCCGAGGGCTTTGTCTGGTTACGCGCTTATATTCCATGGATGCTGGGCATCATCATGTTTGGTATGGGCATGACCATGACCGTAGGCGATTTTAAAAGTGTGCTACAAAGTCCGAAAGCTGTCGGGATTGGGGTCGTGGCCCAGTTTGTAGTGATGCCGGGTCTGGCTTTTCTCTTGTGTCAATTGTTCCAGTTGCCGCCGGAAATTGCGATCGGGGTGATACTGGTCGGTTGCTGTCCGGGTGGTACTGCCTCCAATGTCATTACCTATATGGCCAAAGGCAATACTGCTCTGTCTGTGGCCTGTACTTCCGTCTCAACCTTATTGGCTCCGATTCTGACCCCTGCGATTTTTTATCTCTTGGCCAGCCAATGGATCGAGATCAATGCCTTATCCATGCTGGTGTCGATTCTACAAGTGGTGCTATTTCCAATTCTTCTGGGCTTGATTGTACGGAGTCTGCTCAAGCAAAAAGTAAATGCCTATATTCAGGTGATGCCGCTGATTTCTGTGATTGCCATTGTCGCGATTGTGGCAGCGATTATTGCCGGCAGCAAAGCTCAGATTTTGCAATCTGGACTACTGATCTTGGGGATTGTGGCCTTGCATAATGGTCTCGGTTATTTGCTGGGTTATTGGGCCAGTCGTATCTTTAAGCTGGCGGAAATAGACTGTCGTGCGGTATCGATTGAGGTGGGAATGCAGAATTCGGGTCTGGGTGTGGCTTTGGCTGCGACCCATTTTGCAGCTTCTCCACTTACGGCTTTGCCCAGTGCAATCTTTAGCTTATGGCACAATATTTCAGGGCCAGCTCTGGCCACCTATTGGGCAGCCAAAAGCAGGGTAACGACATTAGAGCCAAAGCAAAATCTGGATACAGACAGCTAGAGTTTTAAAATGCGGCAGTGATTTTAATTGCTGCAAGGCGCTGAATAATAGAACTTGACGAGTAACAGCTTAAAAATTCTGCGCATAAAAAAGCCCGATTTAAAGTCGGGCTTTGTACTGTACAACCTTTATGAGGCTTTGGACTGTTTGGATTTTAAAATCTCGGTTCTAAAAGTCTGTGCCAGTTCAGCCGTTTCTGCATCCATGCCATTTACCACAAAGGCATGACGGGTCAGGACATTGGTTGGATTCGGCATACTGACCAGCTGGAAATGTTCGCTCACATCTTTCAGCAAGCTATTCGGGACATGTAAGGCACTTTCTTTTGCGACCAGGTGCTGGCTAAGACGCTCAGAGGCCTGCACCGAGCTGAGCTGCATCTCCTCGACTTTAGACGCAATTGCACTACGGGTTTGCAGTACAAAACGTTTTTCTTCACGATAGCGTTTATACAGTACCTCCGAGAGTAACTGGAATACCGCACTGATCATGGTCAGGCAGGCCAAGGCATTTGGCTTGTCTGCCGCAATGCTGATAGTGGCACCTTTTTCATCAAATTTATGCACAGTACTAATATCACTGCCATTCAGTTTGTAGCGCTGCACACAGAGTTCAGTGGCTTTATTCAGGAAAATCTGACACAGGTTGAAATAAGGCACCGACACGGTTTTATTCACGCTATCGAGTAACTGTTTTGGATCATAGAACTGGATATTCAAGCTCAGGCTATCGCTTTCCAGTACAGCTGGCTTATGTTCTTTTTCTTTGGCTTTATTTTTTACTGCCTGCTGGGCTTGGGCAATGGCCAGCGCAGCATTGTGCTTTTCCTGTTCCAGAGCTTGGGTCAGGGTCTGAATCTCGAATTTTAAACGGGATTCATTGTTAATGCGTGCCAGATATTCGGTTCGGCTAGGACGCGCGATCGCGCGGTACGCCACCCAAATCAAAGCATGAATAATGAAAGAGAACAGAATCGCCAGCCATTGCGTCCGCAGAATTTCACCCATACTTGGCTCAATCAGGGTGATTTCAATCAGACCGACTTTTTTCTCGTTTTGCAGTGCATCACGGACAAAAACTTCACCATCGCGAGTTTTGGTCAGTCCGCCGGTGGCTAAAACCTGACCTTTCGCATCCAGAATTCGAATCGAAGCCACACTCGGGTTGGTCGCATAACGATTTGCCAGCAAAGCCAGAGAAACACGATTGGCGGGTTCCAGCTCGGACAGGCTGTCTGTCACCAGTTGACTGGTGATCAGCTGCCCCTGACTGGTGCGGTTTTCATTCAGTTGGTGAGTGGTTGCCAATACCAGTAAAAAGGTATGCAGAGCAAAACTTACAATCAATAGGCTAGCAAATAGCCCTTGTCTAGGCGCATTCAACGTAAACTTCCAAGGCAATTCTGTTCAATTTCGATTATGATTCTAACAATAGTTGTAGCTCAGACCCGAGTCAATTCATGCGAGAAATCATTCTTATATCATTTTTAGGACCTGACCAGCCTAATCAATTTACACGATTAATGCAGGTTTTGTCCGCCCATTCCCTACAGATTTTAGATGTGGGGCAAGCGGTTATTCATAATCAGTTAACCTTAGGTATTGTTGTAGCGTCTGATGACCAGACGGCGACAGCATTAGCCATGAAGGAAATCCTGATTCTAGCACATGATATCGGGTTAACTGTGCGCTTTAAACCGATCTCTGCGACTGAATATGATCAGTGGGTCAAAGAGGGTGGGCGCACACGTTATATCGTAACGGCATTGGCCCCTGAATTAAATGCCTCTCATTTGCAGGCCGTGACCCAGATTGTCTCGGCTCAGGGTTTTAATATTGAAACCGTAACCCGTCTGTCTGGCCGTCCGGCCCTGGATGGCAGCAGTACCGGTCCGAAACGTGCCTGTATCGAATTTGGTTTAAAAGGACAAATGCTGGATGCCGCAGCCATGCGTGCTGCCTGTTTGCGTTTGTCCAGTGAACTGAATGTCGATGTTGCGGTTCAGGAAGACAATGCCTATCGCCGTAACCGCCGTCTGGTCTGTTTTGATATGGACTCGACCCTGATCGAACAGGAAGTGATTGATGAACTGGCGATTGAAGCAGGGGTCGGTGCGCAGGTTGCTGAAATCACCGAACGCGCCATGCAAGGTGAACTTGATTTTCAGGCCAGTTTCCGTGCCCGTGTGGCTTTATTGAAAGGCATGGATGCATCGGTACTGCCGAAAATTGCCGAGCGCCTGACCATTACCGAGGGTGCTGAACGCCTGATTTCGACTTTGAAAGCATTGGGTTACCGTACTGCAATTCTGTCGGGTGGTTTTCAGTACTTTGCCGAATATCTGCAAGGCAAACTGGATATTGATGAAGTGCATGCCAATGCGCTTGATGTTCAGGATGGTGTAGTCACGGGTGAAGTCAAAGGTCATATTGTTGATGGCGCGCGTAAAGCTTTATTGCTTGGCGAAATTGCCAAAGAGATGGGAATTTCCCTGGAGCAGACCATTGCAGTCGGTGATGGTGCCAATGACTTGCCAATGTTATCGATTGCAGGACTCGGTGTGGCTTTCCGTGCCAAGCCACTGGTGCGTCAAAATGCCACGCAGGCGATTTCCAGTGTCGGTCTGGACGGGGTGCTGTATCTGCTCGGGGTACACGATAAAGACCTGAATCAGGCATAAACACTCGTTTGGATAGATATAAACGCGACCTCAGGGTCGCGTTTTTTGATTGCCTTTGGACCAAGGTGACCAAGCCAGCAGAGAAGGTTGACTATAAAAACATCGATCATCTTAAACGGAAAAATAATTTTTTCAGTCAATAACAGCCCTGATAATTTTGTAATGACACGCCAACATTGACGCAGTCATTGATCCACAAAAATGCCAAAAGCAAAAAATGTAATGACAATATAATATCGCGACAAAGTATGTCGTGAGACCAGATCACAGGACTTTTTTTATGCAAAAAACTCAGCATAATGCAGGCATAGAGATACAAATCAACAGATTCCATTTTATTGATTGAACGAAATTCAATAGATAGAACCGTTGCAATATCAAACAGGCAAACTATCTATTTGGATGGAGGGGTTTATATGGTAACAGCGAATTTAGCAACGATCGTGGGCTTCAGTTTAGTCGCTGCAGCTGTAGTTGCTGTGTTCTTCTCGCCTTATCGTCGCTGGTTGAGTTTTATGGCAGCCGGGATGTTGGTCTGGGGCTTGATTGAGATGATTCGTGTAGGCACACAAGCCTGGTTTGATCTGCCAATGACCTATAGTTATCTGAGTGCATTGACAGCAGTCATGATGGTGGTCACTTTCTTATTATTGCGTGAAGACCGTCGTGCAGAGCGTGCCTTGGCAAAACGCCGTTGTATCGAACATACGCCAGTCTATGAAGATGATCAGCAGCAGCTTTCGAGCCGTTAAGTCTAAAAATCGCAAAGAAAAAATGCACCCACGGGTGCATTTTTTAGCTTAGAAATATGATACAAACTGCTTAATCAACCTAGCCAAGAATTATGCTAGGATATTTGTCAATTTTCGTACAATTAGAATAGGCATCCTCCATGAAACTGTCGTCCATTCCTGTGTTAAAACTTCCTCTTATTGATATGAGTACCGATCCACTGGACTTGTTGGTCGCGGGTCTGGCTTTACGTATGAAGCAATTGGCACGTACCAGCCCAAAATTTATTGAACTGGTACATGAGCGTCAATTCCGGATCCAGATTGGCACAGATGAAGGTATGGCACGTCAGATCATTGTCAATAATGGCCAGATTGATACAGTTTCAGGTGATGCAGAGAAAGCAGATTTTGTATTGCAGTTTGCTGATAGTGAACAGGGTGTAAAGACCTTGGTCAAAGGTGACCCGACAGCATTCATGACCGGTATGCAAAGTGGCACCATCAAAATGGAAGGTGACTTTGGCCTGCTGGTCTGGTTTAACCAGGTGGCGAAGATGATTCCACCCAAATTGCCCAAACCGGTCAAAGAAAAAATTAAATTTGCCCAGGCGTTTATTAAAGAAAAAACGGGTAAATAAAACTCTGCTCCTGACTTCCTCTCCTTTTTCAAGGAGGGCTGAGAGCAGGATTCAGCCAGTTTCAATCTGGGTAATGCCAGTCAGTTAGGGAGTTTAGATCTAAGCTCCTTAATTTTTTAAATCTTTTGCAGAAACAATTATTTTCTAATCTTGCGGTACAATACACCTGATGCCCCAGACCGTTGGGGATGAGGTTTCCAGCTACCCCATATCATTATGAATAACAATAATAAAAAACCAGACAGTTTCCTGCCTGATCTCGATTACTGAATCTGAGGGCTTTTTAATGTGGAAAATAATGTCGCTATTCAACTTCTAAATTAAACGTCACCGGCCCATCATTGACCAAATGTACTTTCATATCCGCTGCAAAAATACCAGTTTGTACATGTTTAAATTGTGACTTTGCATAGTCAACCAGTTGCTCATACAGCTCTTTTGCAGCAGCAGGTGGCATGGCAGGGCCAAAATCTGGACGTAAACCTTTTTGGGTTTGCGCCATTAGGGTAAATTGCGAAACCAGCAGTAAACCGCCTCCGGCCTGACCGACATTCCAGCCCATTTTGCCCTGTTCATCATCAAAGAATCGGTATTTCAATATCTTATCAATCAGCTTTTTACCTTTTTCCAGATTGTCGTCCTTGCCCAGACCCAGAAAAACCAGAATTCCTTTATTTATTTCGCCAGTGGTTTCACCCTTGACCACGACTTTAGCTTCTAAAACTCTTTGTAATAAGGCACGCATTTTACATATTGACTGATAACGATAGATGGGCGTGATTGTAGCAAGAATAAAACCTGAAGCAGTATCAGATGCTAATTTTTATGAGTTTTAAATATTTGAAAATCAATTGATTAATTTTTATAAATTCATTAAAACGATTGAAGTGATAAAAATAATCTGTTTTAACAATTTTTAGTTTTTATATATCTTAGCACCTGCAGGAAAGGTAATAAATTGAGAGATTTAGAAATGTTTAAGCGTTCATTACTGGTTGCAATGCTTGCAACTGTCACAGCCACACAAGCTGCTCCTCTAACTAAAGACAATGGTGCGCCAGTCGGTGATAACCAGAACTCAATCACAGCAGGCCCAAATGGTTCAGTCTTGCTTCAAGACGTTCAATTGGTACAAAAACTACAACGTTTTGGTCGTGAGCGTATTCCGGAGCGTGTGGTACATGCGCGTGGTACAGGGGCTTATGGTGAATTCGTTGCAACTAAAGACCTGTCTGATTTAACAATTGCTTCTCTATTCAAGACCGGTACTAAAACTCCAGTTTTTGTCCGTATGTCTACGGTAATTCATGGTAAAGGTTCACCGGAAACCCTGCGTGACCCACACGGTTTCGCGATCAAGTTCTATACTCAAGAAGGGAATTGGGATCTGGTCGGTAACCAGACACCGGTATTCTTCATCCGTGATGCGATCAAATTCCCGGACTTCATTCATGCAATGAAGCCAAGCCCGGTGACAAACGTACAAGATGCCAACCGTGTGTTTGACTTCCTGTCGAGCCAGCCATGGGCTACCAACATGCTGACTTATGTGTACGGCAAACAAGGTGTGCCCACCAGCTACCGCGAACAGGACGGTTTCGGGGTACATGCTTACAAGCTATATAACGACAAGGGCGAATACAAATATGTGAAATTCAACTTCCGCTCGCAGCAAGGCGTGAAGGGTTTGAATGTGAAAGAAGCTGCCGTGCAACAGGGCAAAGACTTCAATCACTTGACCAATGATCTTTATAACAATATTTATGCCGGCAACTTCCCGAAATGGGATCTGCATATTCAGGTACTGGATCCAAAAGATCTTGGCAAGTTTGATTTTGATCCACTTGATCCCACCAAGATCTGGCCAACTGACTTAGTTCCAGAAGTGAAAGTGGGGACATTGACCCTGAACCGCATGCCAAAGAACTTCTTCAATGAGACTGAACAGTCGGCATTTGCACCAGGTAATCTGGTTCCGGGTATTGAGCCATCGGAAGACCGTCTGCTACAAGGCCGTATCTTCTCTTACTCAGATACGCAAATGTACCGTCTGGGTGTGAATCACCAGCAACTTCCGGTGAACCGTCCAGTGGTTGCTGTAAATAACAACAACCAGGAAGGTTATATGAACGTATCTGAGCGTGACTCGGATGTGAACTATGAGCCAAGCCGCAAAGAGCCAAAAGCTGCGACTGCAAAAGCACGTGCGGTACAAACACCATTATCGGGTCATGTACAGCAAATCGGTGTGAAAGAGCAGAACTTCAAGCAGGCAGGTGAGCTGTACCGCTCGTATACTGCCAAAGAGAAAGATGACTTGATTATGAACCTGGCTGCGGACTTAGGTGCAGTAAAAGATTCAGAAACCAAGCACATCATGTTGTCTTATTTCTACAAGGCAGATGCCGACTACGGTACACGTATGACCAAAGCGGTGAAGGGCAACATCGCAACGGTCAAAGCCAAAGCAGCACAACTCAAAGACTGATTTCGATTGGTCGATCAGGATTGGTGACTAGGGTTTAAGAATTCACCTCCGCAAAGTCCTGTAGAACTCCAAACCTTTCCTGCACCCTAGGGGGAGTTCTACAGGCACTCCGTTTTACTCATCTTATCTAATCTGAATAGAATCATTTTCGATTCATGTCTCTATTTGATTTCTGTTGGAGTTCATTATGAAAGCTATGCAGCATGCAGTTTTAGCCAGTATTCTCGCGATAGGTTCCATATTCGCAAACGTGGCCACCGCCAAGGAGATCTCCCCCGCTAAAACTGTGGACAATATTCAGATGAGCTCACAACAGGAATTAGTTGCGCTGTTTTTTGCCGCAGCCAAAACCGGCAATCACGAAGTGATTCATGAATTTCTCAAGTATGGTTTTCCGGTTGATGTACGCAATAGTGCCGGTTTTACCCCCCTGATGATGGCGACCTATTATGGCCATCAAACTATTGTGACGACCTTGCTCAATCATGGTGCTGATCGCTGCGCCCGCGACAATAAAGGTAATACCGCATTGATGGGGGCACTGTTTAAAATGGAATTTGCGATTGCCAAACAGCTGCGTCAGGTCGACTGTGATGCCCAAGCCAAGCAGACCGGGCAAAAGACCACAGCCGAATTTGCCAAGGTGATTGGTCAGGAAAAACAGCTGCAGAAAATCATTCAGGAACAGGGGAAAACCCAAGGCCAGTTGTCAAAATAAAACCCATTATACTCTGATACTTTTGTCGCGAATTCAGCTAGCTGTACGTAAATCCTGCAATATTACATAAAATTTTATGCTTTAATGTTGAGATAAGCACAGCGATATTTCCTTAGTTATGGCTCCAATTATCCGTTCCCTGTTAGATACTGACTTGTACAAATTCACCATGTTACAAGTGGTATTACACAAGTTTCCGCAAACGCATAGTGTCTACCATTTCCGTTGTCGTAATCTGGAAGATACAGTCTATCCACTGACGGATATTCTGGATGATCTCAATCATCAACTTGATCTGTTGTGTCAGCTCAACTTCAAAGAAGACGAGTTGCAATATTTAAGAAGTCTGCGTTTTATCAAGAGCGATTTCGTCGATTATCTGGAACTGTTTCAACTGAAACGCCGTTTTATTCAGGCCAGTATCGATAGCGAAGGTCGTTTAGACATTAAAGTTGAAGGCCCGATGGTTCAGGCGATGATGTTTGAAATCTTCGTACTGGCAATTGTCAATGAACTGTATTTTAGCCGGATCCGTAGTCCTGAAGTGCTGGCTGAAGGTGAGCGCCGTTTACAGGCAAAAATACAATTATTAAAAGAATACGATGCATCACAACATCCACATGATCCGCCATTTTTAGTGTCGGATTTTGGGACACGTCGCCGTTATAGTTTCGAATGGCAAAAGCATGTGGTAGAAGAATTCAACAAGGCTGCACCACATGTCTTCCGTGGTACCAGTAATGTGTTATTGGCGAAAGAATTGGGAATTACCCCGATTGGCACCATGGCGCATGAATTCCTGCAAGCTTTCCAGGCGCTTGACGTGCGTCTGCGTAATTTCCAGAAATCTGCGCTGGAAACCTGGGTACAGGAATATCGTGGTGATTTAGGTATTGCCCTGACTGATGTGGTCGGTATGGATGCTTTCCTGCGTGATTTTGACCTGTATTTTGCCAAACTGTTTGACGGCCTGCGTCATGACAGTGGTGATCCCTATGTTTGGGGTGACAAGGCCTATGCACATTATAAAAAACTGAAAATTGACAGCAAAACCAAAATGCTGACTTTCAGTGATGGTCTGAATCTGGAAAAAGCCTGGAAACTGCATCAATACTTTAAAGACCGTTTTCAGGTCAGTTTCGGGATTGGCACCAACCTGACCAACGACATGGGCCAAACCCCCTTAAATATCGTATTGAAACTGGTGGAATGTAACCGTCAGTCGGTGGCAAAAATTTCGGACAGTCCAGGCAAAACCATGACTGATAATGATACTTTCCTGGCTTATTTGCGTCAGGTTTTCGAGATCACTGAACCTGCTTAAGCACATTTTAGACATGAGTAATTTTAAAAACCGCTTCGCTACAGGGGCGGTTTTTTTATACAAGATGGCTTTTTAGCATGACTTATCTAAAATCCTGCTAATCATCTTAAAAGAAACCGCATAAGTGTAAAAATGAGCTGTGCTAAGATCAAAACAATTTGACCCATCATAGCCATGATAACGATGATAGCTTCAGCTTTTAATTTTGGTCTGCTGATCGAGGCAGAAGATTTAGTTCCCTATTTGGGCCATGAAAAACTTCGTATTGTCGACCTCAGCCGGGCTTCTGTGTATGAGCAGTTGCATATTCCACATGCCCTGCATTTACAACCCAAGCTGCTGGTTCGTCAGGAAGAGCATACGATGGGGCTATTGCCGGATGTAGAAGGCTTGCAGGCCCTCATTGCTTATCTGAATATTTCGCCTGAGCATCATGTGGTGGCCTATGATGATGAGGGTGGGGCGTGGGCCGGGCGTCTACTCTGGAATCTGCATTGTCTGGGTTTTGAAAATACCAGTCTATTGAATGGCGGGATTCATGCTTGGCTAGGTGCAGGTTTGCCAACCTCGTCCGATCAGGAAATATTTAGCCCGGTGAGTCATTTAGTTCCTGTCAATCTCGAGCAAAAATCAGAGTTTCAGATTGGCTATGATGAATTACACCAGCTCATTGAAAATGAACAAGTTCAACTGTGGGATTGCCGCACTGAAGATGAATATACTGGCCTGCGTCTGGCAGCGCGCCGCGGTGGTCATATTCCGGGAGCACGTCATTTTGAATGGAGTACTGCCCTTAACCGGCAAAATCATTTAAAATTGCAGCCTTTACCACGTACTCAGCAGCGTCTGGAACAACTGGGCTTTGATTTGACTCAGCCGGTTGTGGTGTACTGCCAGTCCCATCATCGCTCAGGTTTGGCCTATATTCTGGGCCGTTTACTGGGCTGGAAAATTCGAGCCTATGATGGTGCGTGGAGTGAATGGGGCAATCGCCTCAATAGTCCAATCGCTACAGGGGAGGTGCCATCTTGAGCATCACATCACGTTTAAAACAACAGTTTTTTATTAAAGCTCAACGATTAGTACCGCAACATCGCCTGTCTCGTGTGGTCGGCAAAATTGCTGCCAGCGAAAACCCGATTATCAAAACGGCTGTAATTACTGCCTTTAAGGCACAGTACGGCATTGATATGTCGATTGCTGAACAGGCCAATGCCTTGAAATTCAAATCATTTAATGAATTCTTTACCCGTGCCCTGAAACAAGGGATTCGTGCAGTTGATCCAGATGCCAGCAGCATTGTTTCACCTGCGGATGGGGCGATTTCCCAGCTGGGTAAAATTGAAAATGGCGATGTGTTTCAGGCCAAAGGTCAAAAATTTACTGTAGAAGCGCTGATTGCTGACCCGCAACTGGCTGAACCCTTCAAAAATGGCGAGTTTGCGACAGTATATTTGTCACCACGTGATTATCACCGTGTGCATATGCCATTTGCAGGGACTTTGACTGAAACTTTGTATGTACCGGGCGAGCTGTTCTCGGTCAATCAGGTCACAGCAGAAAACATTCCGGGTCTGTTTGCCCGCAATGAACGCATGGTCTGCCTGTTTGATACTGAAATTGGCCGTATGGCCGTGGTCTTGGTTGGTGCAATGATTGTCGCTGGTATTGAAACGGTGGCTACTGGCAAGGTTAAACCTTCTGGTCGGATCGAGTTAAACCAGCATGATCTGTTCCTGGAAAAAGGTGCGGAACTGGGCCGGTTCTACCTCGGTTCAACTGCAGTGATTTTATTTGAAGAAAATAAAATGCAGTGGGATGCCGCTTTCAAGGCCAATTCTTTGGTGAATATGGGTGAAGCATTGGGGCATACGGTTTAAAGATTTTAGCCTCTTGTATCCTCCCCCCTTTTTCAAAGGGGGATCGAGGGGGATTAATCCTGAATGATATAAATCCTCCCTTGCGGAGCAATGCTCTTCACCCTTTTCCAAAGGGGGAAGGATACAAAAAAAGCGCCATCAGGCGCTTTTTCTCATTTAAATCTTTAGCGTTTCACCACAATCGAATCAATGCCACTGTGTTGCAAGGTCTGCTGGGCAATCAGTGCCGCATCAGCCGAGTCATAAGGGCCTGAGACCACGCGATACCAGACTTTGCCATTTTCTACGCTTCTGACCACATCAGCAGACAGGCCATTCAGAATAATTTCCGCACGGCGGGCATCGGCCTGATCCGGATCATCAAAGCTGCGTACTTGCAGAATATAGCTGACCGGAGCTGTAACCGGTGCTTCGCTGACTTCTAAGCCAGGTTCAGTGCTTGCTGCAGCTTCAGGAACTTCAGGTCGAGGTGCTTCTACAATCACCACAGTATCCTGTCTTTTAGCTTCAGGTACCGCCTGTTCAGGAATCGGAGTTACTTGTTGTTGTGGCAACAAATCGTAAAAACGGTAATCCTTATTGGTGTCTTCTTCCTGGACAGATGCTGCAGTCGTTTGAGTTTTAGGCTTAACCGGTTCCCATGGCTTCCACAACATCAGTGCCATTAAAAAACTCAACACGATTAAAATGATCACGAGTGTGCCGAGCCAGGTCGGAATCAGTGGCTTTTTAGGCTTATTCGGTCTTTCAGATACACCGCGTTGCGTTTTTCCAAACACTTGGGATTTCCTCTATATGGGGTTGCCTCATAGAAAAGGCATAACAGTGGTTATGCCTGACTATTATTTCATCCTATGTGATTAAGATCCAAATGTCATTATTTAGATCAAACTGCACACCAGATTTATACTTGAGCTATTTTTCAAATAGCTGGCAGAATCTAGCCAGGTATTTTTTGAACAGCTAAAACAACAGTTTTCGTTGTGGCTTCGAGTAGAGCTTTTGTCTTGCGAGCATGCAAAACAATCTATACATGCTTACTCAAGCGAAGCTTTCGCCTTGCGAGCATGCAAAGCGGTGCTTTGCTTACATGCTCTCAGGCGCAGACACACCTAAAAGTTCTAAGCCATTACGCAATACCTGACGTACGTTCACTGATAACAGTAAGCGCGCCTGAGTCAGTTCAGCATCATCACCGAGTACTTTATTGTCGTTGTACCAGCCGTGGAACAAGGCTGCCAGCTCTTTCAGGTAGTTGCCGATTTGATGTGGCTCATGGCTGTTTGCAGCACGCACCAGAATTTCTGGATAGGCAGCCAGTTTAGCCAGAACTTCAGTTTCAGCATCCAGCTCGAGTCGGGCCGCCAGAGTACGCGCTGCCGCAGCGTCAAAATTCACGCCTGTAGAGGCCGCTTTTTCTAACATACGGCAGATTCGGGCATGCGCATACTGGATGTAATATACAGCGTTGTCTTTGCTTTGCGACACCGCTAAGTCTAGATCGAAATCGATGTGTTGTTCAGATTTACGCATCACATAGTAGAAACGTGCAGCATCGTTGCCGACTTCTTTGCGCAGATCACGCAAGGTCACGAACTGACCTGAACGAGATGACATTTGTACCATCTCGCCACCGCGCCACAGGCTGACAAACTGAACCAGAAGCACCGTTAATTTCTTCGAGTCATAGCCCATCGCATCAATCGCTGCTTTCACACGTGCGATATAACCGTGGTGATCGGAACCCCAGATATCAATAATATCGGTATAGCCACGTTGTAATTTATTCAGGTGATAGGCAATGTCAGAGGCAAAGTAGGTAGTCTGGCCGTTACGGCGTTTCACCACACGGTCTTTTTCATCACCAAATTCAGTCGACTTGAACCAGATATTGCCATCTTTTTCGTACAGGAAACCACGTTGATCTAAGGTCTGTAAGGCTTCTTCAATTTTGTCGGTTAATGATTCTTCGCTGAACCATTGGTTGAAAGTGACACCAAATTCGCCCAGGTCATCTTTAATATCGTCCAGAATCGCTTTGAGTGCTGCCTGTAGGAAGACACGATAGCCTGTACCAATCAACGCCTGAGAATTAAAGATCAAACCATCAATGTGCTTTTCTTTGTCGCCAGACACCACCACTTTGTTGCCATCTGCATCCAGTTCAGCAGCGAATTGCACATCTTCCGGTACATCTTTATACACATCCGCTACAGGGCGGACATAAGCATCGCCATTCTGGTCAATAATGCTTTGCGCGATTTCTTTGACATAGTCGCCTTGATAAGCATTTTTCGGGAAGACCAGTTCCTGACCATTTAACTCTAAATAACGCAGGTAAGTTGAAGTGGCCAGAATGTCCATTTGACGGCCAGCATCATTGACATAGTATTCGCGATCTACTTTGGCACCAGTCGCCTCTAAAAGATTGGCAACGGTCATGCCATACGCGGCACCACGACCATGACCCACGTGCAGGCTAGAGGTCGGATTGGCAGAGACAAATTCAACCTGAATGCGTTTGTCCGCATTGACCTGGGTGCGACCATAAGCATCTTGCTGTGCTTGAATTTGATCGAGTACCACAAAGCGCTGGTCTGCATTGAGGAAGAAGTTAATAAAACCAGGACCTGCGATTTCCGCTTTGCTGATATCTGCCACTTCAGGAAGAACAGCAAGCATTTTTTCTGCTAAATCACGCGGCTTCATACCCGCAGCTTTAGAGGCAATCATCGCGATATTTGAGGCGAAATCACCGTGTGTTCGGTCTTTGGTACGCGTCAAACTACTGCTGTTTTTCCAGTCAGATGGGAGGACACCTTCAGCTTGAAGGGATTGCACTGCATGTTCTAGAGCTGCTTGGATTGCCGTGTTCATAATCAGTCGAAAATAAATGTCGCAGAAAAACAGCAAATATAGCAAATTTCATGCTCTTTAGGTAAAAGCATTTCTAGGGAATAAAAATTATACGATCACTCCACAGATTTTTTACAATCTGGTCTTTGGGAGAATGTGATCAATCGGGTGAAAATAACATCAATTTTAATAAAAATGCACCTTCAGAAGTATAAAATTTGGCTTATATTAGTGATCTTAAAATATAGAAAAAGAGCAGTCCGTGGATTCGCAACAACATCCGACCATTATCGGTGATATTCCTAAACTTCCTGCAAAATGGGCCTTGATTATTGTGCCTTTTATCCTGTCTTGCCTGATGAGTGGCATCATTTCCATGATCAATATGCTGCGCAATTTAGGCTGGATTGATGGATTCATGCCACTTTGGTTTCACAACTGGATGATTTCCTGGGCAATTGCCTTTCCAGTCGTGGTGACCTTATTACCTTTTGTCCGCAAATTTACCGGACTATTGGTGGATATGTCCGGCCCTCAAGCACCGAAGTGATTGATTAAAACAACTCTGACAATAGTAAGGGTTTCAGCCTTTTAAAAATGCCGATGTGAAAAATAGGGCAGGCAGGTTTTATTTTTAAGGTTGGGCTGATTTTATTCTGTCCCCAAACAGCCTGAATCTGTTGAAGAGCCAAGCTGTATCAAAGAGAAAATGGTTTTTAAATCAGATGCTCCACCGCCGCCCGGATAATCCCGAGCACCAGACCGATACAGGCACCGACCACGACACCATTGACCCGGATCATATGCAGGTCGCCACCGACTTCATTTTCAATCTTGTCGATCATCTCGGTCGAATCCCATTCGTGAATGCGCTCGCTAATGAAACGAATCACTTTTTCACTGTACTGATCACTCAGATCCACCGCGATCCCGCTAAGACGTTTATTCAGCAGCTCACGTACCGAAGCATTCGAGATAATATTTTCTCCGACCTGCTGAATCGCAATTCTGAGATTCTCGGCAATACCGGAATACGGTTTTTGCAAATCCTCTTTAATGGCATCACATAAAATCACCACGGCACCACTGATAAAATTCAGCACCTGCGGGCTATCGAGCAAGGCATCCTTGGTTTCATTCAGACGCTGGCTGGCTTCACTGTGGTTGTCGGCCAGTTGCAACATCCAGTGATGTCCAGTTTCCTCAATTTTAAGCCGCCAAGGATGATCCGGATCGGCCAGCATCGCTTCAACCCTCTGAATGACAGAATCAATGCTGCGTTGCTGCACATCAATCCCGATCCAGCTCGCGCCTTTGGCCAGTTTCCAGACTCCCATTTCCTTGAACAGGTTACGGGTCAGTTCCCGGGTTTCTTCAGGATGTGAGCTCATCCAGGCATGTACCACGTCTAGGCCGCGTTGCAGTACATCCTGATGGAAATCATTTTCGAGTACGGCGCGCAGCATCTCGCTGGCCAGGGTATTGATCTGGGTGTTCTTGACCCATTGCACGCTATTATTCTGGATAAATCCGGCAATCTGTTCCTGCCCGACAAATTCAAAAACTTTAGGCACGGTTTGCTGGATCACCTGGGTGACCTGGGCATTATTCTGTGGATTGGCCAGCCAGCGCCCCGCGGCCAGACTCAAGTCGGTACTGGCCAGACTGCGCTGTACAATTTGCGGAGAAAGAAAATTTTCCTGCACAAAACGGCCCATTGACTCTGCAATACGGGCCTTGTTGCGGGGAATGATTTCGGTATGGTCACGTAAAAATTTCGGGATCGGCAAGCGGCCAAAAGGATTACGGAACAGTACGGTAATCGCATACCAGTCAGCCAGACCACCGACCACACCGGCTTCTGCAGAGAGCATCAGGATATGAATCAGCCAGACATATTCGGGCAGCAGCTTGGCAGCAAGCATGAGTGCCAACCAGATCAGTACCGCGACCACCAGCGCGATGGTCGCAAAACGTTTACTGCGTTGTAAGTTCGGTGAGATACTCTCTGTCTGCATAGATCATCCTGTCAAGAGGGATTGGCCGGTTGCGGTTGCAGCACTGCGCCGGATGGACTTAGACCATATTTAGTCCCAAGTGACTGTAAAATCAAGCGCGCATCGAAAGCATCGCTAGGTGCCTGACCGGCTTTAAAGCATTCAATGGTATAGGCCACCTGAGCAGGATCCAGGGTGACAGTATAAGGACGGTCATAGAACGGGTCTGGCCAGAACCCCGGATAGCGACGGTAATAACCATATGGATAATAGCTCGGTGCCGGATAGACGATCGCCTGACGTGGCGGTTGCTGGGTACGATTACTTGGATCATTCAGCACTCTAAAGAACTGAAAGCCATTTTGCACAGTGGTCTGCGCGGCTTTGAGCAGGGTAATTTCCTCAGCCGTGCCAAAGCTCATATTGGGCCGGGCCTGAAACCCAATCCGATAGGTGTTGTTGTTGAGTGGCGTGGTACTGTAGCGGCCCAACTGATCAAACGTTAATGGTTTTGAAGGCGTCGTTGCACAACCACTCAGGCTGATGGCAGCGATCACACTCAATCCCAGTAGCATATTTTTCATGTTCGATCTCCTGATGCAATGATCCAGTCACAAAAACAGGCTTTAAAAACTGCTGTCGGGCTGGGTCAGGAAGGTTAACTCTTCATCGGTCGAGTCACGACCCAGGGTCTGGTTGCGATGGGGGTAGCGCCCAAAGCGGTCGATAATCACTTTATGTCTTAGCTCATAGTCCAATACAGTTGGATTATCCAGCGCTTCAAACAGCTGCAATGCCACTTCATGGATACGTGCTGACTCACTGTGCATAAAGGGCATGTATAAAAAACGGCGGTAGACTGGATCAAGCGCTTGATCGAGTTTTAGCTGGATCATTTCCTGCGCCAGGACCAAAGCCATACCATCTTGAGCAAAAGCACGTGGATCGTTGCGATATAAATTACGGGATAACTGATCCAGGATAATGATTTCGGCCACCCGGCCTGCTGGCGTTTCTCGCCAGGTCCATAATTCGCCTTGTGCGGCCTGCCGATGCAAGACACTAAACTTTTCAGCCAGTAAGGCATCAAAGGCGGCGCTTTTAACAAACCAGTTCGGTTCTGCGGCCGGGGAAAACCAGAAGTCTAAAAAATCTTGATAATTCATATGCTTTATTGTTTGCCTCTGCTCATTTAATTATAAAATCACAAATTTCACATGTCTTATAGGGGAAGTTTGTGTTAAAAAATTGCCAAATTAAAAATCAATAGTTTGCCTGAAAACTAGACAGCCTATCATGTGCCGGCCAGAAATCACGTTATACTGATTAAACTGATGATTTTAATTTAATAGTTTAGCCCCTTTAAGCGAGATTGTAATGAGTCAACCTGAACCGACTTCCCAAAATGTGTTACCGACCTGGGTAGAGTCGTCACTCATCAAAGGCATGCTGCGTGGTATTGAGCGTGAAAGCTTACGTATGCAGAGTGATGGTTTCCTGTCACAGGCAGGGCATCCGCGTGCCTTGGGTTCAGCCTTGACTCATCCACATATCACCACAGACTATTCTGAAGCCTTAATGGAGTTCATTACGCCGCCGCAGGACACGATCAAAAAAGCCTTGGACTATCTCACTGATATTCACGCGATTGTGCATCGTCATCTGGAAAATGAGGAAAAACTCTGGCCGATGTCGATGCCCTGCATGCTGGATAGCCGCGATGAAAGTATTCCGCTGGCGCAGTATGGCAGCTCGAATATCGGCTTATTTAAAACCTTGTATCGTCATGGCTTGGGGGTGCGTTATGGTCGCCGTATGCAGACCATTTCAGGGGTGCATTATAACCTGTCTTTCCCGGATCATCTGTTCGAAGCCTTACAGCAGCAGGAGCAGGATGAAGCACTCAAGGACTTAAGCCTGCAGGATTATCGCAGCCACCGCTATATGGGGCTGATCCGTAACTTTATTCGTCTGACCCCACTGGTGATGTTCCTGGTCGGTGCCAGTCCGGCAGTCTGCCAGTGCTTTATGACCGGTCGTGATCATCATCTATTGCCCTTGGTAAAAGGCACCCTGTATACCCCTTATGCGACAGCATTGCGTATGGGACGATTTGGCTACCAGAACTCAGCCCAGAAACAGCTCGGCATTCACTATAATAACTTGCAAGACTATCTAGAAGGACTGCAAAAAGCAGTCAAAACGCCGTATAAACCCTTTAGTCGTCTTGGACTAAATGCAGCAGATGGCCAGCCGACTCAGATCAATGATCATGTGCTGCAAATCGAAAATGAATATTACAGTCTGGTACGTCCGAAGCAGGTGCCACAAGAGGGTGAAACCCCATCTCAAGCGCTGGAAAATCGCGGGATTGCCTATGTCGAGCTGCGGGCAGTCGATGTCAATCCATATAGCCCGATTGGCATCAATGAAGACACCGCCGGCTTCCTGGAAGTGGTGGCCTTGTATTGTTTATTGCAGGACAGTCCAGCACTTTTCGGTGAGGAGCAGGAGATCATTGAGCAGAATCAGACCGAAGTGGTAAATCGTGGCCGTGCGCCGAATGCTGCAATTCTGGCAGATGGTCAATGCTATCCGATTGAAGACTGGTGTGCCATACATCTGCAACGCATGCAGCCTCTGGCCGAGCTGCTCAATCAGACCTATGCAACCGACCTGTATAGCAATGCCATGAAGATGATGCAGATCCGGGTCGATGAAGTTGATGCAACTTTATCTGCCCTGGTGGTGGGCGATACACGCACTCAAGGCAGTATGTGGCACTTTGGCCAGCATCTGGCCCAGCAGCACAGCAGTGTCTATGAAGCACACCAGCTTAGCCCGGAAACACTGGCTTATTTTGAAGAAATGTCACAAAAGTCATTGCAGCAACAACAGCAACTCGAGCAAGATAGCAGCGTCAGTTTTGCTGATTATTTAGCTCAATATCGATAAAAAATAAGAGGATTCACCATGCAATGGGGTTATCGCTTCGTGAGTGGTATGTTATTTTTGGCTGCTGTCATTGGAATGGCATTTGCTTTATATCTTGAGCATGTACAGGGCCTGGCGCCTTGTCCACTCTGTGTGTTTCAGCGTGTGGGATTAATTGGACTGGGGATCATCTCACTCATCGCATGTCTGCATAACCCTAAATCTAATATCATGAAGCGGCTCTATGCCTTGCTAGGTTCGCTGAGTATTTTATGGTCTGTGGGCGTTGCTGCCCGGCATGTCTGGTTACAGAATCTGCCACCGGATCAGGTGCCGAGCTGTGGTCCTGGCCTGGAATACTGGCTGGAAACCTTGCCAATGCAGTCGGTATTGCAACAGGTACTCAATGGTTCTGGCGAGTGTGCCACCATTGACTGGATTTTCTTGGGGCAATCTTTGCCGGTCTGGTCTCTGATCTTCTTTAGTATTTTATTGCTGGTCAGTCTATGGCAACTGCTGCGCAAATATAAAACTGCACCGGTTAAACGGCTCAGAGATAAATATTAATAAGTTCGCATTAACAAGCCCTCAATTGAGGGCTTGTTAATGCGCTGAAAGTTAAGTCAGGGCAATACCTTCCAGACTTTCCAGATCAATTGTATATTCACGAATTTGATCAAAGGCTTCATCTTCTACACTTGGATAGAACCAGCGTGCCACCTGTTCGGCGACCAGCGGATGATATTGAATCTCGAAATGGTTCAAGCCATAGAAAATAGCCTTGTGGGCATCCGGAACTTTGAGCTGGAAACGCGGATTGGGATGCTCGCCCAAAGCGCTTTTGATACTGACCAGATAGTCGCCAATCACGTGCAGGGTCTTGTTTTTGCGGTTTTCAAATTCGATCGTACCCGCAACCAGATAGGTGTCGATATGCGACGGGATCGGGGCAGGTTTACGGTTGTCATCCATAAAGCCGATCCGAAGCGCATTATGCTCCCAGTCATCATCACGGACGCTGCCATGGCGTAAATCCAGAATCCCATTACTGCGAATATTGACCAGATGACCAATCAGCCGGATCAGCGGGAAATGTCCAAGTTTGTCCTGCAAGCTAAACCCAAAACGTTCCAGTACAGCACCATGATGTGGTGAGCCGAGACAGACCAGATTCTCCACCATATTGATCCAGCCATACATATTCTGCTTGCCATAAAACAGCGCACTACGAGAGACTAGACCCCCCATGCTATGCCCGATCAGGTCAATACTGGTAATTCTCGGATTGCGAGCAACCAGATCCTGCAAGGTATTGGCCAGACTGCGGCCATTGGCTGAAATTCGCCGACCAGTATTGTAATTCAGATACAGCATGGTATTGCGGTCGCGCTGGGCCAGTAATTTTTCTCCAATCCCTTCATATTTTCGATTTGACCAGTCTAAATGGTTCATGCATAAGCCATGTACAAACAGGGTAATCCGTCCGCTCAGCTCACCATTTTGCAATGAGCCATAATGATCATAGATCACCATGGGCAAGGCCAAAGGGTTTTGATATTTCAGCAGATAATCCCCAATAATGCCATTTAAGGCACTGACCAGAAAATGCAAGGAAGGCGTCAGCGGCTTATTATGCAGTTTGGGAAAACGTTCAATAATCTGGCGTAGACCGGGTGCAATCAGGGTATTGCCATAATGAAACAGCATGTCATAGGACATTTGATAGAGCCGGGCAATCGACGGAATATTCTGAATTTTTTGTGAATTATTCTCACTTAAACCAAAAATACTCATTAAAATTTCACGCTGAATACTCTTGATCAGTTCCTGAATAACGTCGTTAAAGCGCGTCGTCACCAGCTGTGCCAGACCTTCCAGTACATCGGCCTGACTCGGTGGGGTTCGGTCCCAGCGACAATAGGTTTCATGTAACGGTGTCAAACTTGGCATCTGATGCTGTCCTTTCAATGAGCCGCATGATTTGTCATCTTTCTTTTTAAAGAACTTCGCGGTATAAATTCTTTTTCTTGTCGAGTTTCCAGATATTGAGGCCTTCATTCTAAAATAGCGAGAATTACAGAATACTTCTGGCTTTTTTGTCAGACAATTTAAGTAATTAACGGGTCTGATATTGTAGTGTACTTCACATTTTTTAAATTAAATTTTGATGATGAATGGGTTTTTTGTTGGTAGTTCATGAATATTATTTATTTGCATGGCTTTAAAAGTAATGCCTACTCGATCAAGGGGACATTGCTGCAACACTACTGTGCAAAATACTCCGGGGTTCAGGTGCATTTGCCTGATTTAAATATGTCGCCACTGGCTGCGATTCAGCAGCTTTCCGAGCGGATTCAGTCAATGCAAGATGTGGCGCTAGTGGGCAGCAGTCTCGGCGGATTCTATGCGACATATCTGGTCGCACAGCATGCTGTGCCTGCTGTACTGATTAATCCGGCAATGCGACCATGGCAACTGTTTCGTGAACTGTTTGACGAGCAACTGCCTTTGCAGGTGCATCCGAACTGGTGTCTGGATGATGTGGATCTTCGACAACTGCAACAATTGGCCCTGCCAGTTGCACAAGATGCAGACAAAATGCTGGTTCTGCTGCAACAAGGCGATGAAGTTTTGGATTATCGTGAAGCACATCGTTATTATAGTGCTGCGCGTCCCCCTGCAATGCTGATGACCGAAGCAAATGGCAGTCACGGGATGGATGATTTTGCGGAGAAAATTCCGCTGCTTTTACAGTTTTTGTTGGACTGCATAAAAAAGGAAACCGAATAACGTGTCTCAATATACGGCTCAATCTCTTGAAGTTTTATCTGGTCTGGATCCGGTACGTCGTCGTCCGGGCATGTATACCGATACCTCTCGTCCGAACCATCTGGCGCAGGAAGTGATTGATAATGCTGTCGATGAGGCCTTGGCCGGACATGCCAACAAGATTACCGTCACGGTCTGTAAAGATGGTTCATTATCTGTCGAAGATAACGGTCGTGGAATGCCAGTCGATATTCATCCCGAATATGGTCAAAGTGGTATTGAAATCATCATGACCAAACTGCATGCCGGTGGTAAGTTCAGCACCGATAACTACCAGTTTTCCGGTGGTTTGCATGGCGTGGGGATTTCAGTCGTCAATGCGCTTTCGACCCGTGTAGAAGTTGAAGTTCAGCGTCAGGGCAACCTGTACAAAATGGCCTTTGAAAATGGTGAGCCGACGGCTCCACTTGAAGTGCTGGCAGGCAAGGCGCCTAAACGCGCCTCGGGAACTACGGTACATTTCTGGCCTGAAACCAAATACTTCGATTCACCCAAATTTGCCTTAAAAGCTTTAAAGCATAATCTCAAAGCCAAAGCGGTTTTGGCTGCGGGCTTACAGATCAATTATATTGACCAGATCAATGACGAAAAGATCAGCTGGCAGTTTGAAAATGGTCTGGTCGACTATTTGATGGATGAGCTTGAGGATCGTGAAATCATTCCTGCACCGGCTTTTGTTGCAACAGGTGACGCTGAGCGTGCCAGTGCCGAGTTTGCGATTTGCTGGAATGTAGAAGGCGGCGATAGCATTCAGGAGTCCTATGTCAACCTGATTCCGACCGCGCAGGGCGGTACCCATGTCAATGGTTTACGTTCAGGCGTGACCGATGCCATGCGTGAATTCTGTGAGCTGCGTAATCTGTTACCGCGTAATATGAAACTCTCTGCGGAAGATGTCTGGGATGGTGTCAACTATATTCTGTCGCTGAAATTCCAGGAGCCGCAGTTCTCGGGACAAACCAAAGAGCGTCTGTCGAGTCGTGAAGCCTCAGGTACGGTGCAGAATATTGCCAAAGATGCATTTGCACTCTGGCTAAACCAGAATTCTGATATCGCGATGCAACTGGCTGAAATGGCCATTTCCAAAGCGGGTCGCCGTTTAAAAGCCGCGAAAAAAGTAGAACGTAAAAAAATTGTGGCCGGTCCAACCTTGCCGGGTAAATTATCCGACTGTGTTGGACATGATCTGGATCAGTCGGAACTGTTTATTGTGGAAGGCGATTCTGCGGGTGGTTCTGCCAAACAGGCGCGTGATAAAAACTTCCAGGCGATCATGCCCATTCGCGGTAAAATTCTAAACACTTGGGAAGTCTCTTCGGATGAAGTTTTGGCATCGCAAGAAGTACATAACATCGCGATTGCGATCGGTGTCGATCCGGGTTCAGATGACCTGTCCGAGCTACGTTATGGCAAAATCTGTATTCTGGCCGATGCCGATTCCGACGGTCTGCATATTGCAACTTTGCTCTGTGCCCTGTTCGTCAAGCATTTCCCGACCTTGGTGGAAGAAGGGCATTTATTCGTTGCCATGCCGCCCTTGTATCGGATTGATGACAACAAAGACGTGCACTATGCCCTGGATGATGACGAGCTCAATGGTATTTTGAAAAAATGCAAAAGCAAAAATCCGCAAATTACCCGATTCAAAGGTCTGGGCGAGATGAATGCCAGCCAGTTACGTGAAACGACCTTAGATCCAAATACACGCCGTTTGGTGCAGCTGGATTTGGATGATAGTCATTTTACCGCAGGTTTACTGGATAAGTTACTTGCGAAAAAACGTGCCAGTGACCGTAAGGAATGGTTAGAGCAAAAAGGCAATCTGGCAGATATTATTGTGTAATAGCACTCTTTTTTAGATCAAGAGCCCGCAACTGCGGGCTTTTTGCTGGCTTGAATCTAAGCCCTATTTTTTCGATCTGTGTGCTGATATTTTTATATCTGAAACCGATTAATTCTCTACTTTTAAGAAAACTCCTGCCGCTGAAACATTATGCCCAAAGCCACAACCTGAATCACCACTATTTTGCTTAAGCACTGCACGACTTCCGAGTTTGGCATCAAAGCCTAAAGAGATATCGATTTTGCAGTCTTCAGAGCGATATTGTGCCTGTGTTTTATTCAGTGGCATCGTGGTATTAAATCCACCTAGATTTGGTCCATAAATCAAACTGCGTAAGCCCATATAGAGACCTTCATATTCGATCGCATAATGTTGCTGCTGTTTGACAATTTTCAGCGTACTCCAGGCACCAAAACCGGCATGCTGTACATAAGTACCTGCAAGTTCAGTGTCCTTTTTAGGTGGAGGAAGCTGTTTTAAATTAAATTGACTACTTTTAGCATCGGGGTAAACGGAGAACCAGGCACGTGCCCATTGAGGCTTGCCAAGTTTGCTGTAGCTTAAACCCACATTATTAAATGCTGTTGTAATGGCTTGTTCAGAGAAAGAGGTTTTAGCTTCATCCCGGTTCATTTCACAAAAAGATGACCAGGCAGCTTGTTGCTTAAATTGTGCTATGGCCTGTTGATAGTGTTTTTGATCATAGAATTTTTTGCCATTATTGGCGTAGCTCTTCACTTTGCTGCAGCTTGTACGAAGTTCTTTTTCAAAATCTGAATCGGCAAAAGTTAGTGTACTTAAAGTTAAAATACCAATACAACATAGAGATTTATACATTGTTTTACTCTGGACGGCTTTGATCTGAATAAAACATAGCCACTAGTATAAGTAAATAGAATATCTGTTTTGATCAAATTAGTAATGAGCTAACGCTAAGAAAATAGACCAAGAGAGAAATTTAAAATAAGACTGAATCAAGCCAGATCCAGATTGAGTTGTAAGAGGACTAAATCACGCCATTGCCCAAACTTCTGTCCGACTTGCGGCATATAGGCAGTTTGAACGAAGCCCAGTTTTTCATGCAGACGAATCGATGAAGTATTTTCAGAATCAATCGCCGCGACCATGATATGCAATTGCTGTACTTGAGCCTGTTCAATTAAATACTGCAATAATTTAGAACCTAAACCTTGTCCTGCATAATTCGGATTTAAAAAGATGGAATGTTCTACCGTCTGTTGAAAGCCCTGAATACTACGAAATTGATCATAACAGGTATAGCCAGCAACGACTTGATTTTGAGTATCTTCAACCACAAAAACCGGGAAATTCTGATTTTTAAGCTGTTTAAACCAGATTTTGAAATAGTTCAAATCAAAGGCTGTTCTGTTCCAGGTCGCAGTACCATAGAGTACTTCCTGATTATAAATCTCGAGGATGGTTTCAAGATCATGTTCGGTCGCAGGTCGAATATCAAAATCAGGCATATTCTTGTTCTGGTAAGGTTGATCTGAAATCACAGTTTAAAAAAAAGCAGAACCGGAGTTCTGCTTTTGATCATACATCAATTAGAAATGGTATTTAACCAATGCGCTAACATCATTTTGATCTTTGTTTGAACCGTATTTATTATTCCAAACTGAATGTTCAACACCCACATAAAGTTTAGTGTCTGGAGAAATGTGTTTACCTACATTCCATTTGTATTGACTGGTCCAGTTTAATTCGCTTTTGTGATCAGAACCTTCAGCAGTTGACCAATCCAGGAATGCATCAACAAGGAAATCTTCAGTACCTAACTTAAATGGTACTGCGTAAGTGATGGTCATTTGATAATCATCTGCAGTGTTATCATTGTCAGCTTTGTAGAAGTTAATGTTTGCATATTGAGTATATGGAACATTTAAAGCAAAACCAACACCATACAAATAGTTATTAAAGCCTTCGCCACCTTCCCAAGTTGTCGCAACGAGTACGTCCTTGATTAGACCAACTTCAAGTTTAGTTCCTGAAACTGCACTTAAGCTTAAACGCGGTGCAACCTCAAAATAGGTACTATTACCTTCTGGATCATTGTTAGTACGATCAGCGAAAGCAAAGAAATCACCATATTTTAAACCTGCCGCATATTCAGCAGTAACTGTTGTTTGATCAAGCTTTTCATCTTGAGTGAGAAATGGTGATTTATAGTTTTCACCATAAAGACCTGTAATGCTAAAGTCCTGCCAAACTGGTTTTGCTTGAGCAAATGCTGCAGTTGAAGCCAATGCACAAAGTGCCGCAAGTTGTGTAAATTTCATTTAAATCTATCCCCCCGAGAAAGCAGAATAAGCATACAGATTAATAAGTAAAAATAAAGTTAAAAGTGATCGCTGACTTAAATATATTTCAGCCCCCATGAGTTGAATGAAGACGATCATCTTCCTCAGTTTTCATTGCCTTTTGCTGATATTTCTCTAAATTATTATTTTTTAAATAAAGTTGAATATGTAGCGTCTTAAAAGACTGAATGTATAACTAGAAATATAAAATCACTTCAATTCAGGATGATGAGTTTAGAAAACCAGTAAAAATAGGGGAATATACAGATTGTTTAGTAATTAATTTGAGCCTGAGGCTGAATAGCTTTGTTCTGTTTGTGTAATGAGGTTAGTTCTAAAATCTCAAATGACGGTCGTTTTATAAGCCTATTCTCAGCGTCGTAAAATAAGAGTGATCGGTCTTATATTTCAATTGAAAATCATTTTTGCAGTTTATTATTTTCGAATGACGAAAGAGTATTTTTCCCGGTTCTGCAAAAGCAACTAAATAATGATAAAGCAAATGATCTATTCAGAACTGTAAGGCTGACTAGGCGCTGATCTTATAAGAAAAACTATTAGATAAAAGTGAGCTAATTTTCATAAAAAAATACTTTTAATTTCTTTTTTTTAGGTTTCTTGGTCGAATGTTATTTAAGCGATTTATCTACCTGGCCAAAAAAACATTTCAAATTAAATCGTGTGAAAGGTTGTGAAATTTCCGTTTGAAAAATCCTGTATTTTTGAGCTGAGTAAGCAGTTGTCACAATGGATTATTCTTTTGCTAAAAAACCAAAATATCACTTGCATATTTCCCAGATACAGCCGATATTCAAGATATAAGGACACGATTCTGCAGACTCAAAAATGTGTTCATCATTCAAAATGGAGGGTGTGATTCCAATCATTTGAAGAAGTGAAATGCGATGCGAAACAGCAAGCTACAAACGTGCCAAGATAAAAATTTTTGCACTCAAAAAGTTACAAAGATTGAGGATGGTAATTTATGAATATTGAACTTCGTACAGATAAACACATTCAGAATAGCGAGCGTTTAATTGATTATGTACGTGAAGAATTAAATCAAGAATTCCAGCGCCATAGCGAGCGTATTACTCATTTTTCAGTCCATCTCAGTGATGAAAATGGCGCCAAAGGCGGTGATGATGATATTCGCTGCATGATAGAAGCGCGTCCTGCAGGGTTAAAACCCGTGGTCGTCAATCATCGCGCTCACAATGTGGATACCGCCATTCGTGGTGCGATTGACCGGCTAAAACGCAGTCTGGAACATGTGATTGAGAAAAAAGACAATGTTCGTCCTGGTGCCTTAGCACTGGCAGATACAGATACTGCAGCAGAGATTGACGAGTAATGCTGACCGATTTTAAAAAGCCCTGCGGGGCTTTTTTTGTATGAAATAAAAATATAATAGTGAGAAGCGCAACAAAGCCGCACGTTATTCGGCATAATAGTCGAAAACGAATGAAAGTGAGCTCCATCATGTTAACTGCGCAACAACAGCTTTTTGTGCAAGCACTCGAAGAATTAAATCTGGATCAGGTAAAGCAGCTTTTGGCAGATGGACTCAATCCAAATTTTATTGATCATGACAAAGGCCCGGTAATTTCGGTCTGGTCAGATGGTTTATTTAAATGGTGGGAAGAGGTATGCGAGTTATATGAAGCCGGCACCCCACTTTCAGCTGAAGAAAAACAGGCAAGATTGGCTGTACATTTACAAATTCTGGAAGAATTGATCCAGGCCAAAGTGAATTTGCATCTCTGGGATGCAGAAGAAATTTATGGCCCATTATGGGATGCTGCAAGTGCCGCATGTGCACCTGCCGTGCAGCGTTTACTCGATGAAAAAGTTGATCCAAATAGCAAAGATGAAGATGGCATGACCATTTTATCTTCGATTAGTGACCTGTTCTTCGATTGTGATTTTGATGAAATTAACTGGTCAGAAGCCTTGGATGAAGAAAAACAGACGCTAGAACTCCTGCGTAGTCATGGCGCAAAAATGAGCAAAGAACTGGGTTAAATTTTAATAAAGAGCACCAAGATGACAATATTAAAAACTTTGGGTTTAATTGCACTGACTGGTTGCAGTGCATCACTTTTCGCAGCAGATTTTGAATTTGATCGAGCAGGTGAAGGTCTGAGTACAGGCATTACCCCGGTCGGAAATGTTGCCTGGGAGCAAGGTTTACCCACAGCCCGCTACAGCAAGTCGGGCGAGCAAACGGTAACGACACTGAATGCAGATATGTTGTTACGTACCGGACTTAGTGATGGTCTGGAGTTGCGTCTGGGCTGGGAAGGCCCTGTCTGGTCACAAGTCAAATCCAACGGTCAGACGAATGAAAATGATGGTCTGGGCGATGTCAGTATTGGTCTGAAAAAAGCCATTGATCTGGATGATGACAAACTGAGTCTGGCCTTGCTGGCCGAAGCAGTCATTGCGACAGGCAATGCCTGTTTCAGTAATGAAGAAGATATTTACAGCCTGGGTTCTGTCGTATCGTACCAATATAATGACTTGGTCAGTACCGCATTGACTATGCGTTATGAATGGCAGGACAGCAATTGGGCCGTAGCTGCGATTCCATCGATCGGCTACCAGATCACCGATCGCTGGTCAGGCTATTCGGAACTGATTTACCGTAAAGCTGAAAGCATCGACAATGAATACGCGCTTGGCACTGGCCTAATGTATGCATTTAATGACCGTGTTCAGCTGGATGCCAGTGTGGGGGTTGATCTGGACGGTGCAGAGCGAAGCTACTTTTCAGGTTTAGGCGTATCCTTCTTATTCTAGGACACTCCAGTTTCGTGATGATCAGAAACCCGCAATTCCAGAGCTGGGGCAAAATGCTTGCCCCGGTCATCTTGGGAAGCCTCGTGTTTAGCAGTCCAGCTCAGGCCGAAACAGCGCTCTTGTCTGCCGAACAAGCTTTTCCTGTTCATGTGATTTCTACCAGTCAGCAACAGGCTGAGCTGAGTTGGCAGATTCCGGATAACTATTATCTGTATCAGCATAAAATTGAAGTGCGGCAGGGCAATCAGCCTGTATTGCTTGAATTACCGCCTGCTAAAGATCTGTATGATGACAACTATGGGCATACCCAGGTGTATTATCAGCAGTTAAAGTTTCAGATTCCGACGCAGGCCAACCAGTCCTATCAGGTGAGCTGGCAGGGCTGTGCCAAAGACCGAATCTGTTATCCGCCGCAAAGTATTCAGTTCAAGACAGATCTGTCAGGTCTGGTGCAATTTGAAGCTGCCGGCCCAGGAAGCAAGCGCTTACTTGATCTAAACGGGTCATCACTACAACACAATACCCTGTTTAATACAGCGGCTTCCTCAGAATCTACAGCGGATGCATTTTCTGCAACCTCTAGCGGGCAACCCGCAGTCGGTGCGGCACAAGACCAAAAATGGTCAGCTCAATTGCTTGAACGCTCTTTGGGTTATGGACTGTTACTGTTCTTTGGCTTAGGAATCTTGCTGGCTTTTACCCCATGTTCCTTGCCGATGCTGCCGATCCTGACCTCGCTGATTGTACGGGACAGCAAAGGTGTCAAAGCCTGGATGATCGCCCTGACTTTTGTCAGCAGTATGGCCGCGGTCTATGCGGTGCTGGGTTTAATTGCGTCTTCTGCCGGCCTGAATTTCCAGCGTTGGTTGCAGCAACCCGGTACCCTGATTGCGTTTAGTGTGTTGTTTGTCCTGTTTGCCCTGAATCTGTTTGGACTGTTTGAAATCAAACTGCCACAACGTCTGGTTCAGCGTCTGGATCGGGCTCAGGCCATGCAGCAGGGTGGTAGTTTGGTCAGTGCTGGAGTCATGGGCATGATCTCGGCGCTGCTGGTCGGGCCATGCATGACCGCACCGTTGGCGGGTGCACTCTTGTTTATTTCCCAGACCCAAAGCCAGTGGCAAGGTGCCTTGCTGCTATTTACCCTCGGTTTTGGCATGGGCACACCTTTACTGTTGGCCAGTATTTTGGGTGCACGGGTACTACCTAAAGCCGGGCACTGGATGAATCAGATCAAAGTGCTCTTTGCCTTTATCATGCTGGCGCTGGCACTGTATTTTATTCGCCCACTGATTTCAGAAGCGACTTTACAGTGGTTATCCTTAGGCTTGGGCATGGTCTTTGTGACCTATGTACTGTTCCGGATTTTCTGGCATCGTACCAGTCTGAGGTGGTTGTATATCCTGTGTCTGGTGATAGCGCTGCCTTATATCAGCTATAGTCAATATCAGCATAGTCAGCGGTTTTTTGTTGAGCAGTCCAGTACAGAAGCCCAGTGGCATGTGGCACGCAGCGCAGCAGAATTTCAGCAGATTTTGAATATAGCACCGCAAGGGCAAAAGATCGTGATTGATGTCTATGCCGACTGGTGTGTCGCTTGTCAGCCGATTGAACATCGTATTTTAAAATCTGCACAGGTACAGCAGGCTCTGGCACCTTATTTCCTGATCAAGCTGGATTTAAGCCAATACAATGCCTCGCATCAAATGCTGTTAAATCAATGGGAAATTCTGGGACCACCAACCTATTTATTTCTGAATGAGCAGCAACAGGAAATTCGCGGTTTACGTTTGACCGGTGCTTTTAGCGAAGCAGAATTGCTGGCCCAGCTGCAACGTCTGGCTCAAAGCTCAACTCCATAATCTTCATAATCATCGAAAAAGCTGAACCCGTTTAAGAAACCTACATCTGTGCAGTCACCGGCTCAACATAGGCTTTGACCCGATTACGTCCACCGGCTTTGGCCTGATAAAGCGCCTGATCGGCCTGACTGAGTAGCTGTTGTGGGCGTAACTCGGCTTTGGAAATAGCAATTCCGAAACTGGCAGTCACCGGAATCGGCTCACCTTCATCACTCATCATCTGTAATTGCTGAATCGCGCTGCGGCAGCGTTCTGCTACTTGTTTGGCTTTTTCCAGACTGGTATTTTTCAGCACCAAAATGAACTCTTCACCGCCAAAGCGGCCCACTACATCACTTTCGCGTAACTGTTGGCTTAATACAGCACTGACTTCAACCAAGGTTTCATCGCCCTTATGATGACCATACAGATCATTAATTTTCTTAAAGTGATCCAGATCTAAGAGAACCAGGGCGTAATGGGGTACAGTCGTAGCATTGAGCTGATCCAGACATTGATTGATACTGCGCCGGTTAAACAGGTTGGTGAGCGGATCAATCTGACTCAGCTGTTTGATCAGTTGTTCACGATGCCGCCATTGACTCAGCAGAATCTCGAATAACACCATGCAGACGGCCAGAATTGGCAAAATGAAATACAGCATCGATAACAGCCAGAAACCATTATAGAAAAGCTTGTCATCGATATTAAATAGCGGTGAATAAGGTAATTGATGACTGAAACTTAAATAGGCACATCCGCCCAGAAAAATGGAGGCAGGAATCAGCATGCTATACACTAGCGTGCGATGAAACAGTACCAGACCGACCATAATTAAGCAGACGTAAGCGGTGGTAGCGACCGGACTGATCACGCCGACAATATAGGCATCCCGGCACAGCGAAACCACAAAGGTGCCGACTGCCAGATAGGGCAGATAACGTTCCACCAGACGGTTGCCCTGAAATTTATAACAGGGATAAATCAGCACGGCTAAAATCAATAAAAAACTGCCGTTTAGCACGACTTGTGAATGAACCCGTTCAATCTGTACATATTGCCAATACTCAGGATTGAATAAAACAAAGAGATCCCAGCCGAGCCAGGTCAGATGTACACCGCATCCCAAGGTCAGCATCAGGATGCATTTCTTCAGGATGCGCCAGTTCATCACGACTTCATCTTCGACCAGATATTTCTTGATTCTGTGTCTTAGCACTTTTTCTAATACAGGCGATATTCGCTTCATGGTCCCGGTCTGACTTTAATTGTTATGGCAGATTTTTTAAGACTTATTGGATATTTATAGCTTTATTTACACAAGATAACATAAGTTTGAATGCTTGATAAACAACAATATTTAAAACATTTTTGTGATTTAGTTGATATCTGATCCGCTTAGTCTTTGCCTATAGCACAAGTGATCTAGGCTATGTCAAAGGGTTCCAAGCAAAATTAAAGAGGTTAAGAGGCATGCAGTTTTGTTCTAAATTCAGGATGATGTGTTTTATTTGTGCTAATTATTTCAATATAGTCAATCGTTAAAATGGCTGCATTGTTAGAAACAACCAAAGATAAAGAGCGAAGCCATGAAAATTTTACAGATTGATTCCAGTATTTTAGGCGATGCCTCTATTTCGCGTCAGCTGACTCAGGCGTTGGTGAGTCAGTTACAACAAAAACATGCTCAGGCCATCGAGCTTGAATATCTCGATCTTGCTGCACAGCCGATTCCACATCTCACGGCTGAAATTTTAATGGGTCAGAATGCAGAACAGACTGCATTAGGCGAAGACATCCTGCAGCAGTATTTACAGGCAGATATAGTAGTCATTGGCGCGGCCATGTATAACTTCGGTTTGCCATCGACCTTAAAAGCCTGGATTGACCGGATCTGTGTGGCGGGACGTACGTTTAAATATACCGAACAAGGCCCTGTCGGTCTGGCTGGCAATAAAAAAGTATATATTGCCAGCAGCCGTGGCGGAGTTTATGGGGAGCAAAGTCCTGCCGATTTTCAGGAAGCTTTTTTGAAAACCGTGTTTAACTTTACCGGCGTAACCGATATTGAAGTGATTCGTGCGGAAGGCGTGAACATGGGCGAAACGATCAAGGCACAAGCCTTAGAGACGGCACTGCAGCAGGTTCAAGCCATCTAAATATCCAAAAATAACTCAAAAGGTCAGCCTATGCTGGCCTTTTTATATGGGTGAACAGTGATTAATCTCGATCCAGACGGTGCGCGAAGGCTGCCAGATCGCTCAGCGCCTGTTGGGCTTCCTCAAACCAGGCACTGAACATCTGAAAGTTATGCCACATGCCGGTATACAGTTTAAATTCCACATCGACACCCGCCTGTTCGGCTTTTTCCTTAAAACGACTGGCATCATCCAGTAGAATTTCCTTGGAACCGACCTGAATATGAGTTGGGGGCAAGCCGCTTAAATCGGCGAAAAAGGGCGAAACTTCCGGATCACCCCGATCGATGGCACGCGGGACATAATATTCAATGCCAGTTTCAACTGTTTCCAGAGACAGCAGGGCATCATGTTTCTGGTTATAGCGCAACGATTCACTGGTCAGGGTCAAATCCAGCAAAGGAGACAACAGAATCAAACCACTCACTTGTGGGAGGTTTTCTTTTTGTAATTTGAGCGCCAAGGCCAGCGCCAGATTGGCCCCACAAGAATCACCGGACAGGATGATATCTTTGGCCTGAACGCCTTGATCGAGCAATAAGTTATACACATCAAACAAGGCTTCCAAGGCCTCTGGATAGGCAGATTCCGGTGACAGCGGATAATCTACATGCAGTACCTGCATCTGGGTTCGAGCCGCAATTTGAGTCATAAAGGCACGATGGGTATTTAAAGAGCCTAAATAAAATGCCCCGCCATGAATATGAAAAATCAGCTGGGTCGACTCTTGCTGCGGCTTAATTTCCTCTGCGCGCAGACCCGCCAGACGTAGCGAACGAATCTGTACGGTTTTGTCTTGTGGAAAGAGTTTGCACATCTGCTCCAGTGCAATGCGCATTGAACTCGGTGGAAGATTGAATCTGCTCGGGGCACGAATGACTGTCTTTAAGATGCTTTCTGTAATTAATTGTTTTGTTAACGGGCTTATCTTCATTTTCCTTCCATCTTTTTGTGCTTTTATTGATCATGTAGATTATTTACCAACCATATTTACAAGGTTACACTAAATAGTCACAGCTAAAAATTGAAAAATTGTTGTGACTTTTTAATACTACAGAGGTCTATTTTCAGACTAAGGAAATGAAGAAAAATGAAAAAAATAGCGCTTATGTTAGGACTACTAGGCTTATCTGTACTGGCAAATGCCGCAGATCCTTTAAATGGCACGGTTTGGAAAACCATTGATGATAAAACCAAGCAGCCTAAGGCCATGGTTAAATTTACTGAACAAAAGAACGGTACGTTGTCAGCAAGTATTCAATCTGTGTTAACACCAGGTGAAGAAAATGCCTGTACCAAGTGTGAAGGTCCGTACAAGAACAAGTCACTCAAAGGCTTGACCATTGTGAAAGGTCTTAAGAATTCAGGTGGTACCAGCTATGACAGTGGTTCAATTCTGGATCCGCAATCTGGTAAAACTTACAAACTGAAAGGCCAACTGGTAGATGGTGGCAAGAAACTTGAGCTTCGTGGCTTTATTGGTGTGGCAGCATTAGGCCGTAACCAGACTTGGGTTCGTGCAAACTAATCCAGTTCGATAGAAAGATAAAAGCCTGACTGCTGTCAGGCTTTTTTGTATGAATTATTTAGGATAATAATTAATTACTTAGGGTGCGATAAGCCGCGTCATCAAAACCGGCAATAAAACCTGTGGGCGTGGCCAAGATCGGACGTTTAATTAAACTGGTATGAGTGCTTAATGCGGCAATTAAAGCATCTTCACTGGACAGCGCCGTTTGCTGCTGTTCTTCAGTCAGTTTGCGCCATGTGGTTCCTTTTTTATTTAATACCACATCCTGACCCAGCGCATTCAGCCAGACTTTAATGGTATCAGCATCGATGCCCTGTTTCTTATAGTCATGAAATTCATAGCTCAACCCCAGCTCAGTCAGTAGGTCAAAAGCTTTTTTCATCGAATTGCAGTTTTTAATCCCGTAAATTTTTAACATATTCGCCATCTAACACATCTTAAATCATGGCCTAGCTTAACCAAATTCGCAGCAGTCGACCATGCAAAATAGAATGATTAGAAAACAATTTAAAATAGGGAGGCAGAATCGTCATCAAAATGACATCAATGCGCTTTAAAATGATCAGCAAGAAAAACAACAATAAAAAAAATAATAATTTTAGGCAGTGGAAATAGAAAACCCGCATTTAATCATCCTGATCATGCGGGTCTCAATTCAACGTCCATTGTCACATCCATGAAAAACAAGCTAAATGTTCTAGTTTGTTTTATTTTCTTCCTACGGCGTCCTGTCCTTATATTGTCATCCTGACATGTCCCTGTGCCGTGAGGCTATAATGCTCTGTTATGACATCGAGATAAACCCAAAAAATACGTCATGTCATGTAAGCAATAAGCCTTAATTGAGTGAACAGGTGTGCACTCAATTGATAGGTATCTTTTATAGTTTGTAGTCGATGATCACTGGGGCATGATCGCTAAACCATTGTTCCTTATACACCCAGGCATTGACGGTACGCTCTTTCCAGTCTGGTGAGCAGGCCTGATAATCAATCCGCCAACCGACGTTCTTGGCTCGGGCTTGTCCGCGGTTTGACCACCAGGAATACAGTTCAGCTTCTTTGCGTACTTCGCGGAACGTATCGACATAACCGAGTTCATCATAGATATGATCTAGCCAGGCGCGCTCATGTGGTAAACAGCCGGAAGCTTTCTGGTTGCCGGACCAGTTTTTAATATCAATCCGTTTATGCACGATGTTGTAATCACCGCAGACAATCACCGATTTATTTTCATCGCGCCATTGTTTCAGGATTTTGGCATATTCTTCCAGAAAGTGATCTTTACGCGCTTGTGCTTCATCGCCTGATGAGCCGGAAGGTAGATACAATGAACAGATATGGGCCGTTTGCTCCAAGCCTAAATCAAATTCGGCTGCAATAAAACGGCCTTGCGAATCTGCCAGTTCAAAGCCCAGACCATCGGTTAAAGAGACGAAGGGCAGGCGGCTATAAATCGCGGTACCGGCATAACCTGGACGTTCGGCAGGGAATAGATGGGTATACCAGCCTTCCGGTTTAAATTTATCGGTCCACTGCACATGGGTGATCCGGCTTTCCTGCATACAGATCACATCGGCATCCGACTGTTCCATCCATTCCAATAGGCCTTTGCTCACCGATGAGCGTAAACCGTTGACATTAATTGAAACGACACGAAGAATTTTTTGATCACCTGGATAGCTACTCTTTGGTATCATGCGCAAGTCTTACCTTAATTAATGGATTTAGGAGCACCTCATGCCAACGCCAGCTCAGTTTAACCCGCAAGCTTTTATCGAACTCGCATTATCACGCGGTGTGCTTAAATTTGGTGAGTTTACTTTAAAATCGGGACGTGTGAGTCCCTATTTTTTTAATGCAGGTCTGCTGAATGATGGTGAAGCCTTGACATTGCTGGCTTCTGGCTATGCAGCAAAATTAACGGCATGTGACCATGTGGAAGTGGTTTTTGGTCCTGCATATAAAGGTATTCCTTTTGTGGCAGCGACCGCTGTGGCGCTATCACAAAATCATGGGGTGAGTGTGCCTTGGGGTTTTAACCGCAAAGAAGCCAAAGATCATGGCGAGGGTGGCGTGCTAGTCGGTGCTTCTGTAGCAGGTAAAAAAGTCTGGATCATTGATGACGTGATCACGGCAGGAACAGCGATTCGTGAAGTCGTGACAATCTTGAAAAATGCCGGTGCACAAATCGCAGGTGTTTTGGTTGCACTTGACCGTCAGGAAAAAGGTCAGGGCGATTTATCAGCCATTCAGGAAGTGCAGCAAGAGCTCGAGATTCCTGTACATGCCTTAATTACCATGAAAGATTTGATGGACTATCTGGAAACCAAGGGCGATCAAGAAGCTTTAGCTAAAATGGAAGATTATCGAGTTAAATACGGGATCTAAGCGGTGATCCTTATCGTAAAGGAAGCTACAGCTTCCTTTTTTGTTTTAAAGTTCAATTGATGTAGAAATTAAGCATGCAAATACAGGGTGAATACTTAAAAAACTAAGTCAAAGTGCTGTAATTCAAAGATTTTTAATATTAAAGACTTTCAGTCTTGATGTAGATGAATACAGTTTAAAATACTGGAAATTGACAATAATATTCAGTGATTCTGTACGCATTTGCTTACATGAGTTCAAGCCGTTTGCGTCTATACGCAGCTTTGCTGCATTGCCTATAATGAATTCATCAGGAACAGGATGTTCCATAAAAGAATAACAAGAGATAAATACAAGGAAAGTAAGGTAAGACAGGAGTCATACCCAGCGAACCAACACGAAAATCCCCCGGCAGGATGCTGGGGGTTTTTCATTTTTAGCGATTCATGCAGGCTCAGATGTAACAGGCTTAGGCGCGGGGAGAATAAATAAGGTGAGTTATTGGTTTAAATGACTGGAATAGGTTTAGAGAGCATCACCAACCGATCGCTTTTGAAGATTGTTAATCTTTAGAGCCAAAAAAAGCACCTTAAGGTGCTTTTTTTATTGCTGGGCTAAATTATAGCGCAACGATATTGATCGCGTTCGGGCCTTTTTGACCTTCAACTACGCTGAAAGAAACGCGTTGGCCTTCAAACAATGTTTTGAAGCCAGAACTGCTAATTTCTTTAAAATGAGCAAAAACGTCAGGACCTGATTCTTGTTGAATAAAACCAAAACCTTTAGTTTCGTTAAACCATTTTACTGTACCGGTAACTGTAGTAGACATAATATAACCTATCAAATTTTTAATAATTTTAGCCATTGAAATGACTATGGATAACTTTGAAAAACAACAAGAATTGAAATAAAGATCTGAAAAAACTGAGGATTATAAAATAACACTGCGGTACTTAAAGAAGTTTAACTAAACAACACTTTTTTCTAGTTGAGTACAGTATAACCTAAATCAGCAAATATTCAAGTTTTTTATATTTATTATTTATTTTTCTTATAAATATGGGTGGATCTTTCTTTTTTAAATATGTGCTGGTCAATTTTTTTAGTATGACTGACTGTATAAAGATTTACTCAAGCAAAACAACAAACATACATTTTACTTACGTTACTTTATGTTAATAAAACTGAACCAGTACGCGGCAAGATTTTTCTAAGTGAATGTATTTTATAACATTGGGTAAATTTGTAGCTGGCTTGTTTAAGATAGTTCTGGTCATTGTTCAGCTATTCAAAGGCCCCTATATTAAAAACACATGGAAAAATTAACTATAAGAATTTCTTAATTTTAATTTAAAACCAGAATAAGAGTGAGTCTCATGGATTACTGGAATTGTGTTTTATTAATCTCCATTATTGCAGTTGTAGGCCTAACGATTATTATCCTGCTAGTCGGCTGTAAAATCTGGAAAAACCTGATCGTCACTTTACTGATTTCGACCATAATGAGTTTTTTGATTATCTATGCCATCAACTTTATCTTTGGAAAGAGTCTGCATTTCCTTTGGGGTCACCGGGAAGTCGGGAATCTTGACTTTATGCTTGAAATTGGGCTGATGAGTCTGGTGATTGGTGGGGTAATCACCTTTATGATTATGTTAGGCACCTTGATTGCCAAAAGTAATGATAAACAGAGTGAGGAATAGAAACAGAGAGCAGGCAGTAGCAATGCTTTCTCTGGACAATACACAGCCTCCTTCTCTTGAGTCAATTTAATAACAGCCGACGAAGTATGAATGGGTTTTTCATACTTCGTCGTGGTCTTACCTTTTATCTTAAAAATGATAATCCGTCCTTAAAACATCATTTTAAGTCCTAAAGCATAGATCCAGACCCGGTCAGAGCCGGATGCCTGCTGCCAGACAGCCTGTTTGTTTCCTTTGCTATATTCATAGCCAACCTGCAGATAAGGCATGACTTTTTTACTGATCTCATAACGGGTTTCCAATCCTAATGTCGCATGACTCAGACCAGATTTTTTCGCACTCGCAGCTTGATCATTGAAAATGATATCCAGTTCAATAAAGGGCTGCATAATCAGTTTCTGAGTCAGCAACAGGTCACGTTCTGTTTCCAGTTTGAATCCGACAAAATCATCTTCACCGACATAGAGATAGGCATTGGTTTCAAAAAAATAAGGGGCCAGGCCATGCAGTCCAAGCACTGCATCGAAACGTTCATTTTGTAGGGAAGCTGTATGCTGGCTTATATTTTCCTGACGGTAGCGCAAACCGGTTTGTACATCCCAGAAATCGGAAATATTACGGCTATACAGGATTTCGGCCGCATAGTCAGCCTGACTCGATTCAGATTTATCTGCCTGCAGCTTGAGAAAAACCTTGTTTTCATCAGTACCAATTCTGGCTTCATTCTCTGATTTAAAAGCGCCATTTCCAGCTGAATTGATTTGCCATTTCTGGTCCAGAATGACTTGGCTATAAATCTGTGCACCATGTTCTTTCCGATGGTCATGCTCCGCAGTAGCGCCAACAGGTTTTTCGTGCCCTACAGATTCTTGATCAGATAAAGATCGAGCTTGTTGGGTATGTGAGCGTAGATCCGGCACTGCAATAGGAGCGCTGTGATGTACTGCGGTTTTGCTAGGATGATGATCCTGATGATCCTGATGATCCTGATGATCCTGATGATCCTGATGATCCTGATGATCCGCTGCCAATATACCGAAACTCGCCACGAGCAGTGCACTGCTTAATACCGATTTTAAAAAGAGCTTAGTGATGTGCATGGCTTTCTCCTTGATCCACTGCTGGCTTTGACGGCATTTGTTGCGGCGAAGCATGAGAAGCTTGATCGTCATTCACATGTGCCACAATCAGCTTATTCATCATGCCGGCACTCATGTGATAGAGCAGATGGCAGTGAATCGCCCATTCTCCCAGTTCATCTGCCGTTAATAAGGTTGTGAGCGTTTTTCCAGGTGGCACAATCACGGTGTGTTTATTTGGCATCTGTGCAGCAGATTGACCATTTTCCAACTGCATAAACATGCCATGTAAATGCATCGGATGCGCCATCATGCTGTCATTGATAAATTTCAAACGGATCCGTTCGCCATATTGCACCTGCAATGGTTCGGCATCACTGAATTTTTTACCATTGATGGTCCAGATATAACGTTCCATGGTTCCACCCAGACGAATCACCAGTTCACGTTCTGCGGCTCGGGTATCGGTTTGTGGCGTCAGGGCTTTGAGGTCTTGATATTGCAATGCTTTATGCCCTGCAGGCGTAGACATATTGACCCAACCCTCAACCGGTGGATGAGACGGATTTGTCTTGGGTATAGCACTGTGACCTGCGTGCATGTCGTGCTGGGCATGCTCATCATGTTTAGGCGTATCTGTTGCAGATTGCGTGGTCTGACTGCTGTGTGCGGTATGAGACATGTCATGCGGTTCGCCATGTCCCATATCTTCCATGGTCAATAAGGCACGTGGACGTGGCGTCGGTAATTGAATCGGATGTGTCGCTGGATCAGCCTCATTGTGCAAGCTGCCAATGGCAAAGCCTGAACGGTCGATCGATTCGGCTTCAATCTGGTAATGAGGTGCAGTTGGTTCCACAATCACATCATACGTTTCAGCAGTTCCGATACGGAATTCATCTACAGCGACCGGCTGTACAGCTTGTCCATCGGCGCTAACCACGGTCATTTTAAGCTGGGGAATACGTACATCGAAAAACGACATGGCCGAGGCATTAATGAATCGCAGACGAACCTTTTCATTCGGTTTAAATTGGCCGCTCCAGTTCTGTTTCGGGGTTTTGCCATTGATTAAAAAGGTATAACCGCTGACATCAGACAGGTCGGTTTTCAACATGCGCATCTGGTTCCACATTTTGCGATCTGACCAGGTGGCCTTGAGACCGTTACGTTTTACCTGCTGGAGTACATCGCCCACGGTTTCACGCTGATTCTGATAATATTCAGCCGATTTTTTTAAATTATTCTGAATCTGCTGGCTGTCCTGTTCATGAAAATCCGACAGCATCACCACATAATCCCGCTCGGTTTTTTCATGCTCAGGCATCGGTGTTTGTGCTTTAGGATAAATCACCAAGGCACCATATAAGCCGTCCTGTTCCTGGCCTTTGGAATGCGCATGATACCAATAGGTACCGTTTTGACGAACCTTGAAACGATAAGTAAAAGACTGCTTCGGTTTGATACCCTGAAAACCATTAAATCCAGGGACACCATCCATTAGGCCGGGCAGGAGCAGGCCATGCCAGTGCAGCGAGGTATCTTGATTCTTCAGGTTATTTTGCACATGAATCACCGCATCATCACCTTCTTCGAATTCCAGCAAGGGGGCAGGGAATTTTCCGTTTACGGTAATCCGTTTGACCGTCTTTCCGGTGAGATTGAGCGGACTTTCATCAATAACCAGATGATATTCTTTAACAGCTGCAAAAACTGCAGACGATGACATCAGGCAAATGCCCAGACATAGGCATTGGGGAATTTTAATTAACATCACTTAATCCTTAATTAATAAAAAATTGAATATTCAGGATTAAGTTTTGGGTGGGCGCAGGATTTCCTGCCAATAACCGGCAAGGTGTTTGGCATGATAAGTTGGGAGGAGGGTTCTTTCTAGAGAATGATGGTCGAATACTGTCAGTTCAGGGGCCGAAATTTGCAAGCCGCTCATCTGGCTTTGACAGGCCATCGTACTGCAATCCAGACAGTCTTGTGAGTGCTGTGGCATATCCGGAAAACAGTCAGCCTGTGTCAGGTCTTGATCTGAGTTATGCGCAGATTCATGCATAGCATGAGAGGTGGAGGCTTTTACCATGTCCAGACAATGGCTGCTCATCTGTTCAGACGACATGACCAAATGCATGGTTGTTGCAGAAGCAACAGACACACTGCTCCAGCCTATGGCAAAAACCATAAGCATCACCAACCAGATCTGTTTGACGAGCCGTGTGAGCAAAGTCCACCCTGAAAAAATACGCTGCATGTTTGAGCAATAAAAGCATAAACGCAGTGACTGCAATTAGCAAATCCTGTGCGAGATTATTTTTAGTCAGCTACATCACACTTTTATAGGTTCAGGTTTCAGTTTCGCACTTTTCACATTTTTTACAGTCCAGCAGCATGCCAAGCTTTTCTTTGCGACCTTGCTCGGTCATCACCCAGGGCCGATTTTGCCACGGCGGGGTATGCCGTACATGCTGGCCATGTCCGCAGGCCAGCTCTGCAACCCAATGCTGTTCTTCATCCAAATGAAAACCGATAATTGCCTGTTGCATGGCAAACCTCCTTTTGAGCTCAATCTGCCTCAGTACTTATCTAAAAATCTATACAGAACAAGTCATGCAAAATCACCATAAACAAAAGAATCCACACAAGCTATACTCCTTGCTAAGTCATTTTTTGAAAAAGAGCAGAGACACATGCGCGTACTTGTTGTGATGGATCCCATCGAAAATGTAAACCTGAAGAAAGACTCGACCATGGCCATGCTTTGGGCAGCAGCACGCCGTGGGCATGAGCTTGGTTATGCATTACAACAAGATTTATATATTGAGCAGGGCAAAGCTTTTGGTTTGATAGCGCCGCTACAGGTGTTTGAAGACTATGATCACTATTATGAACTCGGTGAAAAAAAGAAAGAATCCATCGCTGCTTATGATGTGGTGTTAATGCGTAAAGATCCACCTTTTGATATGAATTTTGTCTACACCACTTATATTCTGGAGCAGGCAGAACGCGAAGGTGCATGGATTATTAACAAGCCACAAAGCCTGCGTGACTGTAATGAAAAACTGGTTGCGACCCAGTTCCCGCATCTGCAAGTTCCGACACTGGTGACTTCGCAGCAAAGCCTGATTCGTGAGTTTCTCAAAGAACAGGTCGATGTGATTGTGAAACCGCTGGATGGCATGGGGGGTACTGGAATTTTCCGCCTGTATCAGGATGGCATCAATATTGGTTCAACCATTGAAATGCTGACCAATAACGGTACCCAGCCGATTATGGCACAGCGTTATATTCCTGAAATTGTCGAAGGCGATAAACGTATCCTGATGATTAATGGCGAGCCAGTACCATATTGCTTGGCCCGTATTCCACAAAATGGTGAAGTGCGCGGCAATCTGGCGGCAGGCGGTCTGGGAGAAGCACGTCCACTGACTGAAAATGACCGCGCCATTGCGGCAAAAGTAGGCCCTTATCTTAGAGAAAAAGGTCTGGTTTTTGTAGGACTGGATGTGATTGGTAATTATGTCACTGAAATTAATGTAACCAGCCCAACCTGTATTCGTGAAATTGATGACCAGTTTGGAACCTCAATTGCCGATGATCTGTTTGCTGTATTAGAGGCAGGCCGTTCGCAGCAGGTTTAAACCAGACAGAAAAAGAGCCTCATCTGAGGCTTTTTTTTATTAAGCATATCGCTTAAATAAAAGCAGCGTCATCAATATCCCTGAGATAGAAAGACAGGCTGTGACTGTCGCGATATGGGCCCATTGTTGTGTCGTGGATATCAGTGCCGCACTCAGAGGAGGTACAAAGAATTGCCCACAGGCTGAAACCTGTAAAACCAGACCGACACTGGCGGCTGCGGCATTGGCATGCGGTGCATAGCGCAGGGTAATCGCAAAAATTGTGGTCGGAATCATTCCGCCAATGAGTGAAAACAGTACGGCACTCACAAGCTGTAATTCAAATAACAGCCAAGAGCTTGCCGCAAAAGCCAGCAAGCTGCTGCACAGCATGGCGATAAATCCTGTGCTTAACAGGGTTTTGGGTTTCCAGCCACCTTGCAGCAACATACCTGCGCCAAAGGTACCGCCTAAATTGGCAAGCACCACCATCGAGACCAGAGCCCCTGCGACTTTTAAGTCAATCCCATGTTCGACATACAGGGTAGGCAAGAATCCAGTCACGGTTATCCACTGACTGGTATAACAGGCAAAAATAATGGCCAAACACAAAATCGGTGGGTGAGTCAGGGTCACTTTAATAATTTGCCAGAAGGAGGTATTTTCTGTGCCGGCTTGCGGGTGATTCGGCTGTACCGGTGTGACCGCTTCAAGATATAAATACCGTTTAATCATCACTGCAATGAGCAGACAGAGACTCCCTAAAATGGCCCAAATGCTTTGCCAGCTCAGGTATTCAAGCAACATGGGAATGGTAAAGACAGCAAGACTGACACCAACCCCCATATAGGAACTCCAGAGTCCCATTTTAAAATTGAGTGTTTCAGCTCGGCTGATACGTTTGAGAATGGCAGGGGCACATAAGGAGATAGTTAAAAATCCGATCCCTTCAGTAAAACGGAAGAAATACAACGCCGCGACATGCTGAATCCAGAGGCCTGCCATACTGCTGAGGCCTAAAATGATCAACGCCAAGATCAGGCAGCGTTTTAAACCGACTTTTTCTGACAATGCACCAATACACAAGGCAAACAGCATCCCCGCGCCTTGAACCAGAGACAGGGAAAAACCGGCTTGCGTAAAGCTGAGACCTAAATCCTGTTGTAAAATGGGAATAACCGCAGAAAGTTTCCCGACATGAATAGCCGCCAAATAGCCGGCCAAAATAATCCATAGGTCACGAATTGATATTTTTGACATTTATAATGATTTAATCCATTCAATCAATGTGCTAATACAGCTAAAAAATGTATATAGCGATATGGATAACATAAAATTTTATTAAGATTTATATGATTTAGGCATAAGTTAATAGAGCAATTAAACTGGCGAATGAATAGAAATTGTTGAGAAAATCCTGGAAAACAAATAGATCTAACAAATACAGTGAGGGAAAGACTAAATGAAAGAGGGTTAAAATTGTGTTTATATGTCACTTAAGTCTAAGGAAAAATGCCTGCCTGATAACAAAACTAGTTTAAACTTTAAAATCGTATGAAAAAAACAATTAATGCCTTGTTGAAATAAAGTAAATAAACTTTCAAGGCCCTACAATTGTGATTACAATTGACCACTTAAATCAGATTTCCTGTTCCATTTTTTAAATTGAAGAATTAGACCGTGACCGACGCTCAGCAAAAACAGCCTAAACATGTCATGATGATGGCCGCAGGTACGGGTGGACATGTGTTTCCAGCGTTAGCCGTGGCAAAAGATTTACAACAACAAGGGATTGAAGTGTCTTGGCTGGCTACGCCTGCAGGCATGGAAAATCGTTTATTAAAAAATCAGAATATTCCTGTTTATCAAATTGATATTCAGGGTGTGCGTGGTAATGGTTTTGTACGTAAGGCCTTGGCCCCTTTTAAAATTATGAAAGCGACTTTTAGTGCCATGAAATACATGAAGCAGCTAAAAGTCGATGCCGTAGCCGGCTTTGGTGGTTATGTGGCAGGGCCGGGTGGTCTGGCTGCGCGTATTCTAGGCATTCCGGTGCTGATTCATGAACAGAATGCAGTCGCCGGTTTTACCAATACCCAATTGTCGCGTGTGGCAAAGACGGTGTGTCAGGCTTTTCCAAATACCTTTCCGGCCCAAGAAAAAGTCGTGACTACAGGTAATCCGGTACGACAAGAAATTAGTGAAATTTTAAATCCGTCCTGGCGTTATCAGGAGCGTGACAAGGCAGGACTGCCCTTACGTATTCTGATTGTTGGCGGATCTTTGGGGGCGCAAGCCTTAAATGAACGGGTTCCGGAAGCTTTAAAGCAACTCAATGTGCCATTAAGCGTCTATCATCAGTGTGGGCAAAACCATGCCGAGTCGACACGGGCACGTTATGAAAATGCACCAGCCAGTTTGCAAGTTGAAGTACAGCCCTTTATTGAAGATATGGCCAAAGCCTATTCTGATGCCGATCTGGTGATTTGCCGTGCCGGAGCTTTGACGGTGACCGAAATTGCCACTGCCGGCGTAGCTGCGATTTTTGTGCCGCTTCCAAGTGCGGTGGATGATCACCAGACGGCCAATGCCGGTTTCCTGGCCAATATCAATGCGGCAAAGATTTGCCCACAGGTCAGCATGACCCCGGAAAGTTTAAAAACCTTATTAGAGCCGATGCTGAATCGCCAGCTATTAATGGAAATGGCGGTAAAAGCACGTCGACAGGCTCAACCCGATGCGACTCAACATGTGGTCCGTTTAATTCAAGAATTATCATTCGAGTAAACTATGTCTCCAGTAACCCCAGCTGAACAAGCGAAAAAATTAATTAAAGTGCCGGAAATGCGCCGTATCAAACACATTCATTTTGTGGGCATTGGCGGTGCAGGCATGTGTGGTATTGCCGAAGTATTGAAAAATCAGGGCTATAAAGTTTCCGGTTCAGATATCAAGGCATCCAATACCACGGCGCAGCTGGAAGAAAATGGGATCAAGGTTTATATCGGGCACACTGCAAATAATATTAAAGGGGCCAATGTGATCGTGGTGTCTACTGCGATTGACAAGGAAAACCCGGAAATTAAAACCGCGATTGAAAGTCGTATTCCTGTGGTTCGCCGTGCAGAAATGCTGGGTGAGCTGATGCGTTACCGTCATGGTATTGCGGTTGCCGGCACGCATGGCAAAACCACAACCACCAGTCTGATCACCTGTATGCTGGCTGAAGAAAACATGGATCCAACCTATGTGATCGGTGGTTTGCTGAACCGTACCGGTATGAACGCAGCCTTGGGCGCCAGCCGTTATATCGTGGCCGAAGCCGATGAGTCAGATGCCTCTTTCCTGCACTTGGAACCTATGGCTGCTGTAGTGACCAATATCGATGCCGACCATATGGACACTTATGGCGGTAGCTTCGATGTGCTGAAAGATACCTTTATCCAGTTCCTGCAAAAACTGCCATTTTATGGCCTGGCCGTGGTCTGTGGTGATGATGCCAATATTCGTGAAATCATGCCACGAATTGCACGTCCGGTGCTGACCTATGGTTTTAATGAAGACAATGACATTCGCGCGATAGATGTCGATCAGGACGGCATGCAAACGCACTTTACCGTATTGCGTAAAGAGCGTGAGCCATTACGTGTGACCGTGAATCAGCCAGGCTTACATAATGTCCTGAATGCCTTGGCTGCGATTGGTGTCGCGACCGATGAAGGTGTGTCTGATGCTTCTATTTGCCGTGCACTGGAAGGTTTCAGTGGGGTAGGCCGTCGCTTCGAAGTTCAGGGCGAATTTGAAATTGAGGGTGGTAATGTAAAACTGGTGGATGATTATGGCCATCATCCAAAAGAAGTCGAAGCCACCATTAAAGCCGCGCGTCAGAGTCATCCGGATCGTCGTCTGGTGATGATGTTCCAGCCACACCGTTATAGCCGTACCCGTGACTGTTTTGATGATTTTGTGGAAGTACTTTCTACTGTAGACCAGTTATTGTTATTGGATGTTTATCCTGCCGGTGAAAAACCGATTGTCGGGGCGGACAGCCGTACTTTAGCCCGCAGCATTCGCTTACGTGGCGAAGTTGAGCCAATTCTGGTCGATGCGGTGGACGGTAATCTGAATCAGATCATGAGAAAAGTATTGCAAGCAAATGACTTGTTATTAACCCAGGGCGCAGGTAATGTTGGAGCAATCTCAGTCGAACTTGCGCAAAATCACTTATACATAAAATAGTCATCTTGCATGACTGAATTGAATTGACCAGATTGAAAAAAGTTTAAGGATATAAACGTGTCAAATGCTTCAAAATTCGGAAAAGTTGCCGTGTTGCTTGGTGGTAAATCTGCAGAGCGTGAGGTTTCTCTAGACAGTGGTACGGCGGTACTTGAGGCATTAGTGCGTTCAGGGGTCAATGCGGAAGCTTTTGACCCGCAGCAACGTAGTGTCACAGAACTGGTAAATTATGACCGTGCTTTCATTGTATTGCATGGTCGTGGTGGTGAAGATGGTCAGATTCAGGGTGTACTGGAATGGCTAAATGTGCCCTATACTGGTACGGGGGTACAAGGCTCTGCCATCGGCATGGACAAGGTCAAGACCAAGCAGGTCTGGCAGGGTTCGGAATTGCCGACAGCGCCTTACCGTATTGTTACCAAAGATTCCGATGCGGCTGATATCGTCAATTCTTTAGGCCTGCCTTTGATCATCAAACCGGTACATGAAGGTTCCAGTATCGGCATGAGCAAGGTCGAAAAAATTGAAGACTTTGCAGAAGCAATTGCCAAGGCAACTGAACATGATGCCGTGGTGATGGCAGAACAATGGATTACCGGCCGTGAATTCACCATTGTGGTTTTAAATGGTCAGGCGCTGCCTGTGATTCGTCTTGAACCACCTCAAGATGTTGCTTTCTATGATTATGAAGCCAAATATAACCGTAATGATGTGCAATATGGCATTCCATGTGGTTTGACCGAAGCTGAAGAGCAGCAGTTAAAAGCCTTGAGTTTACGCGCGTTCCAGGCAGTCGGCGCCAGCGGTTGGGGCCGGATTGATGCCATGCAGGATGAACAGGGCAACTTCTGGCTGCTGGAAGTGAATACCGTACCGGGCATGACCAGTCATTCTTTGGTGCCAAAAGCGGCAGCTGCAGTCGGTTATAGTTTTGATGACCTGTGTGTTGCGATTCTGGAACAGACCTTGATCGGGTCGGCACACTAAATATGGCTCAACTTCCTGTTTCCATGCGCCGTAAACGTGCTGCGATTACCTCAATTCACGACAAGCCGCCGACACGCAAAGAAAAGCTGTCCAATTTTGGTGGCTGGTTATTGTTGTGTATTGCAGTGCTGGTGCTGGCCTTTGGAATATTGGGCTTATATAAAGTCATGACCAATACCGAAGTGGCAGAGCTGGGCGTGTTAGGTACGCGCTCGGCTGCTGAACAGCGTCAGGTCATGCAATATGTGTCACCGGTTGTGACCGAAAACTATTTTACTTCGGATCTGGAAGCGATCCGCGATCGTACCCTGGAGCTGTCCTGGGTGGATCGGGTGGTGGTTTCCCGAGCCTGGCCAAATGGCATTCGGGTACGGATCATGCCGCATCATGCGATTGCACGTTGGGGTACAGGACGTTTATTGAGTGACAGTGGTGTCATTTTCACTGAAGTCACACCCAAGAATTATGAGGCATTACCGTTACTACATGGGCCAGCGAGCCATGCAGAAACCATGATGCGTCGTTATAATGAAATTAATCAGTTATTTTTGCCACACGGCATTCGTCTAAAAGAACTCTATCTCACCGAGCGAATGACCTGGTTTATGCAGTTTGATTCGGGTTTAAGAATAATTGTTGATAAAGATCAGACCATGAGCAAATTACAGCGCTTGAGCCATCTGTCTCAAAGCGACTTAAAGCCGGTCTGGTCTAAAATTTCGGCCATCGACCTGCGTTATCGCAATGGATTGTCGATACAGTGGAAAAATTCAATTCCGCCTAAAATTGTAAATGGGCATTTTATTGTAACCATTGATGACACGGGCGTTGAGAATAATGTAACAGTAAAGCCATAATGATCGGCTTTAAAAAATAGAGGCATTCAAGCCATAAATCTAACAAACATGTAATGGTAGTAGTGAATAATGAGTGAAGCTGTTCCCTCGGTTGTGGCGATTGACATTGGGACACACAAAGTTTCAGTTTTGATTGGCAAGGTACACGCGCCAGACAATATCCAAGTGATTGGTATGGCTACCGCTCGTAACCGAGGCATGAGTAAAGGGAAAATTGTCAGTCTCGATAAAGTTATTACCGCAATTAAAAATGCCGTCCAAGAAGCAGAAGATATGGCGGAGTGTCGGGTGCATTCTGCTTGGGTTTCTATTCCAAGTGCCGAATTAAAAAGCTTTTATGCTTCAGGTCGAACCTCGATCGACAATAGCGAACATGCGATTACCACCAGCGAAGTGGTTCGTGCACTGGAGTTGGCCAAAGCCAGTCATTTGACTTCAGACCATTATCTGGTCAGTGCTGTGCCTCTGGGCTTCGAGCTGGATGACTCATCAGAGTGGGTGCTGAATCCGATTCGCATGTCTGCACATAGCATGACTGGTCATTATCATCTGATGATGCTGCCGATTAGCACCATGCAAAATATTGACCGTGCCCTCAAGGGCGCCAATATTGGTGTGGAAAAAATGGTGGTCTCAAGTCTGGCAACTGCTGAGGCCAGTCTGCTCAAAGATGAAAAAGAATATGGCGTCTGTCTGGTCGATATCGGTGCCGGCACCACCAATGTGGCGGTATATGTGGATGGTCGTCTGGCCTTAACCCATACCTTCCAGCGTGGTGGCGAGCATGTGACCCGTGATATTGCGGCGGTGTTACAGACCACGACCGAAGAAGCTGAACGCCTGAAACTGCTGTATGGCTGCGTAGACCTGAAAGTGGTTAAGCCTGACCATATGATTCAGTTCCAGGGGATTGATGGGCCACAAACCATCAGCCGGATTGAGCTGACCGAAATTATCATGGCGCGTTATGACGAGATTCTTGGATTGGTGCGTGATGAACTGGTGAAAAATGGCGCGATCCAGGGCTTGTATCATGGTGTGGTCCTGACCGGTGATGCCAGTCATATTGAAGGTATGGTGAGTTTTGTACGCCGTACCTTGGGTGTGTCAGCTCATTTGGGTAATCCACCAACGCAGGTGTATGCCGATGAACAGCATCAGGCGGCGCTACGCCGTTCGCAATATAGTACGGTCGCGGGTTTGCTGATGTTTAGTCAGAGTGATACTCAAGACACGATTGTAGAACAGGATGATGTAGAGCGATTATCGTTAACTCAGCGCGTCAAGCGGGCTTGGTCTGGCTTTAATGACACCTTGAAATCAATCTTTTAAGTCGATTTTTATTGTGAATATTGTTGAGAAGATGTAGTTAATCGGGCTTGTACTTGACAAGTTAACGCATGAGCAGCATTCTTAAAAACAATTTTATTAAGATTAAGGCAGTGTACGGGCTTAGTGACTGCCAATTATGAATTAGGAATTTTATAGGTCATGGCCTCATTTGAATTTTTCGAAGACGATCATAGCGATAGCAATGGTCAAGCCCGTTTCACTGTGTTTGGTGTAGGCGGTGCGGGTGGTAATGCTGTACAACACATGTTGCAGTCCGATATCCAGGGCGTAAAGTTTGTTTGTGCCAATACGGACAAGCAGGCACTCGATCGCATGGAAGCCGAATTTAAAATTCAGCTGGGTGAGCAAAGTACCCGTGGTCTGGGTGCAGGTGCCAATCCGCAAGTGGGTCAGACTGCAGCAGAAGAAAGCCGTGAACTGATCCGCCAGCAGCTTGAAGGGACCGATATGGTCTTTGTCACTGCGGGTATGGGCGGTGGTACCGGAACGGGTGCTGCGCCAGTGGTTGCTGAAATTGCCAAAGAAATGGGTATCCTGACGGTTGGTGTGGTGACGACGCCATTCAACTTTGAGGGCAAGCGCCGTTTACAATCTGCGGAAAAAGGCATTGAAGCGCTTGAGCAGCATGTCGACTCATTGATCATCATTCCAAATCAGCGTTTATTGAAAGTCTTCCGTGATATTTCAATGAAAGATGCCTATAAAAAAGCGGATGATGTGCTACTGAATGCGGTACGCAGTATTTTTGATCTGGTGGTACGTCCGGGTCATATCAACCTTGACTTCGCCGATTTGAAAACAGCGATGAGTACTCGTGGTTATGCCATGATGGGTGTTGGTTTAGGCCGTGGTGAAAACCGTGCCCGTCAGGCTGCTGAACAGGCTATTCGTAGCCCATTACTCGATAACGTAACCATCATGAATGCCAAAGGTATTCTGATTAACGTAACGGGTGGCGATGATGTCACTTTTGGTGAAATTGAAGAAATCACCGATGTTGTTAACCAGATTGTCGATTTGGATGAAGGTCAGGTGTTCTACGGTACGGTATTTGATCCGGATGCACGTGATGAAATCAGTGTGACCGTGATTGCAACGGGTTTAACCCGTCATGCAGCGGATTCGGTTGAACCGACCAAACGTACCAATGTACAGGCAACGCGCCCAGCAGCAGCTTCACAGGCTGTGGTAGAAGATGATGATGTACCAGCGATTCAGCGCCAACAGCATGAAACCGCTACGCCAGCGAATGTTTCAGCATCAGTTTCAAGCCCGCGTCCAACACCAATGAGTATTCAGGATTATCTTAAGAATCAACAGCGTAAATAACATGTAACATCATGTGTTTACCATGATTACACAGGAAAGGTGGCTTTTAAGCCACCTTTTTGTTTTTTATCAATGGCCAAATATGCTAACGTATAGCGGTTTTATTGATGAACAGATGAAAGAAGCATGTTGAAACAACGTACCCTGAAACGTATCGTGAAAGCGAGCGGAATCGGTCTTCACAGTGGGCAAAAAGTCATGATTAACTTTGTGCCGCACCATGCCGATGGGGGAATTGTGTTTCGTCGTATTGACCTGAATCCGCCGGTCGACATTCCTGCCGATGCGATGCTGATTCAGGAAGCTTTCATGTGCTCGAATCTGGTTCAGGAAAATGCCAAAGTCGGTACGATTGAACATGTCATGAGTGCGATTGCCGGTTTAGGAATTGATAACCTGATTATCGAAGTCTCTGCCTCGGAAGTGCCGATTATGGATGGCAGTGCAGGCCCGTTTATCTATTTGCTCATGCAAGGTGGTCTGCAAGAACTGGATGCTGCGAAAAAATTCGTCAAGATTATTAAACCGGTTGAAGCACTGATTGATGATAAGCGTGCCATTTTTAGTCCGCACCATGGCTTCCAGCTGAATTTCACCATTGATTTTGATCATCCTGCTTTTAAAAAAGAACATCAGTCCGCCAGTATCGATTTCTCGACTGAAACTTTTGTTTATGAGGTTAGTGAAGCACGTACCTTTGGTTTTATGAAAGATCTGGATTATCTCAAAGCCAATAATCTGGCACTGGGAGCCAGTTTGGAGAATGCCATTGGTGTGGATGAAACCGGAGTGGTGAATGAAGAGGGTCTAAGGTTCTCTGATGAATTTGTACGCCATAAAATTTTGGATGCAGTCGGGGATTTGTATCTGCTTGGACATCAGATCATTGCCAAATTTGATGGTTATAAATCTGGACATGCTTTGAATAATCAGCTGTTGCGCAATGTGAAAAGTGATCCAAGCTGCTATGAAATTGTAACATTTGATGACGAGGCCAATTGTCCAATCATGTATGTGAATGTGACATAAGTCATTGTGTTTGTGTCTTTATGTTTTAGTTATTGCGTCAATAGTGTGACATGTGTCGCATAATACTGCTTTTCTAATTTATTACATTTGATTGCTATGTTACTTTTTATTGCTTGCCAAACGTAGCAAAGCTTGGCTAAGCTTAGGGTCGCTTATAAAGTCAGCTGCACCACGAAGTAATTCCTGTGTTTCTGCATTTAAGGCTCTTTCAGGTGTTGCTGCAACAGGTTGCGTTTGTGAAGGATTCCGCAAGCAAACTTGAAGTTTTGTAAGATCTGTTAATTCATTTATTTGAGAGAGTTGTGAAATGTATTGCTTTTGAAGATAGGCCAATTGACTGATCATGGCCTGGTTTTCACCGGTAATCGTTAACACACCATTTTGATAGCACACAACTTGCCAGCGTTCCGGTTGGGGCAATAGCGGTTGTACGAGTTTCGTAAGTTTCTGCCAGGCAGCAACTTGTGATGAGAGAAACGAAAAGTTTCCTGTTTTTATCTGTTTTCTGGTTTGTTGAAAAACGTTGACAGGTTCCGACATACATAATTCCTACATGTTTATGTCTTAATCTTATGCGCTTCTTTTAGTGGATATCAAGGATAGAGATCTTCAAGGAACTCGATTAAAGCAGTTTAGAGAGGTTTTTTATGCATATGCGACGTATTTTGTTGGCATTTTCTTTATCAGTTTCAGCTGCTTCGGTAGCGTTTGCAGATTTAGTCAATCTAAATCAAGAAAATGGTTCAACAGATCGTATCGAGCAATTGACGCGTACTCTGGCACAGGGTGCATATACTCATCCAGATGATATCGATATTCCAGCGCAAACCAAATTGAATGTCCAGCTACGTGAAAAGCCAGTTGAGCTTAACAATCGCACGCTGGCACAGAAGTATGCAAATACCTCATCTAATCGAGCTGCTGCAAATAGTGCTTATTCCTGGCTGATCGCTCATCCCTTACCCAATTCTCGCGTAAGTTCAAATTACGGTGGTCGTACCATGGGTGGCCGTGCTGAAAATCACTCAGGTCTTGATCTTGCAGCGCCAAGTGGTACACCAATTTATGCCACAGGCCCAGGTATTGTAACCAAATCAGGTTGGGGTACGGGTTATGGTCAATATGTTGAAATCAATCATGGCAATGGCTATTTAACACGTTATGCTCATGCTTCACGTCTTATTGCACGTGTGGGAGAACAGGTACAGGCAGGTGATCATATTGCCAACGTTGGCTGTACTGGCCGCTGTACCGGTCCACACTTGCATTATGAAGTTGTAAAAGACGGTCAACGTAAAAACCCATCTACTTATTTGGCCATGTTACCTTAAGTATAGACCTGAATTTCTATTAGGCTCTTTATACATAAGCATCTCTCCAATAAGCATTTCAAAGCGATTAAGCTAAGGCTCTTCAACCCACATTGAAGGGTTCTTCAGATAATCGCTTTTAAGTCTGATATTATCACCAACTATTATAATGAATGTATAATAAATCTCCTATATTGACTATTTTTTGTTATGTTGTGTAATTAAACGTCACCAATCATTTAGTTCCTAAATAGTACTGCCAAATCGCATTCAGCCAGAGCCATACCTGCTGAGGTCTCAAATATGGTACATATAAGACATTAAATTAGGCTTTTAGGAACTGTAGATTATGGCGTTTTATGGCGATACAGACGCGCAAGAAACCCAAGAATGGCAAGATGCATTTGACTCTGTTTTGCAACACATGGGTACCGAGCGTGCAGCATTTTTATTAGAAAAACTTTATCAACGCGCAATTGCAAAGCATGTTCCTATTCAGCGTTTAAATACTCCCTACTTAAATACGATTTCCGTTGAAGAACAACCGGCAATGCCGGGCGACCAGGATATGGAACGCCGGATTCGTGCGCTGGTTCGCTGGAATGCCTTGGCAATGGTATTGCGCGCAAATAAAACCGGTGATGACCTCGGTGGTCACTTGGCCAGCTTTGCCTCTTCCGCAACTTTATATGATGTCGGTTTTAACCACTTCTTCCGTGCCAACAGCGACAGCTTTGGCGGCGACATGATCTATTATCAAGGTCACTGTGCACCGGGTATTTACGCGCGTTCATTTTTAGAAGGCCGTTTGACTGAAGAGCATCTGAATAATTTCCGTCGTGAAGTAGGCGGCAAAGGTTTGCCATCTTATCCGCATCCTTATTTGATGCCGGATTATTGGCAGTTCCCAACGGTATCGATGGGTTTGGGCCCAATCATGTCGATTTATCAGGCGCATATTCAAAAGTACCTGATGAACCGTGGCCTGATCAAAGAAGAAGATCGTAAGGTCTGGGCTTATTTGGGCGATGGCGAGATGGACGAGCCAGAAAGCCTCGGTGCAATCTCGCTGGCAGGTCGTGAAAAACTCGACAACCTGATCTGGGTGGTGAACTGTAACTTGCAACGTCTGGATGGTCCGGTACGTGGTAATGGCAAGATCATTCAGGAACTTGAGTCACTATTCCGCGGCGCAGGCTGGCGTGTGATTAAAGTGGTGTGGGGCCGTCATTGGGACCCATTACTGGATAAAGATAAATCTGGTGCACTCAAAGCCGTGATGGAAGAAGCGGTTGACGGCGACTTCCAGCGTTACCAGGTCAAAGGTGGGGCCTATGCACGTGAAAAGTTCTTTGGTAAATATCCAGAAGCCAAAGAGCTGGTCAAGGATTTAAGCGATGAAGATATTGATAATCTGAACCGCGGTGGCCACGATCCGTACAAAGTTTTTGCTGCCTATGCTGAAGCTTGTACTGCCAAAGGTCAACCGACCGTGATTCTGGCGAAAACCGTCAAAGGTTATGGTTTGTCAGAAGAAATTGAAGCAGTCAATAAAACACACCAAATCAAGAAGATGCAAATCAACTCTTTGAAATACGTGCGTGACCGCTTCAACCTGCCATTTACCGATGAGCAATTGGAAGAAGTACCATTCTATCGTCCAAGCGAAAATTCGCCTGAGCTGAAATACATGAAAGCACGTCGTGAAGCATTGGGTGGTTATCTGCCTGCACGTCGGAAGGAAAGCGAGCAACTGGCGATTCCTGAACTTTCGGTATTTGATTCGGTCTTGGCGGGTTCAAATGGTAAAGAACAGTCGACCACGATGGTGATGGTACGTTTAATCTCTGCGCTTCTTAAAGAGAAAGCAATTAAAGACCGTGTTGTTCCGATTGTGCCAGATGAAGCACGTACTTTTGGTTTGGAGGGCATGTTCCGCCAGCTCGGTATCTATGCTGCGCATGGTCAGAAATATACGCCTGAAGACCAAGAACAGTTGATGCATTATCGTGAAGCCAAAGACGGACACATGTTGCAAGAAGGAATTAACGAAGCCGGCGCCATGAGTGCCTGGGCCGCGTTAGGCACCAGTTATTCAACCAATAACCTGCCAATGATCCCGATGTACATGTACTACTCGATGTTCGGTTTCCAGCGTATCGGTGATATTGCATGGGCAGCCGGTGATGCACAGGCACAAGGTTTCTTGCTCGGTGCAACTGCAGGTCGTACTACACTAAACGGCGAAGGCTTGCAGCATCAGGACGGTCATTCCCATATTCTGGCCAATACCATTCCAAACTGTGTCTCTTATGACCCATGTTTTGGTTATGAACTGGCAGTGATCGTGCATGACGGTTTACAACGTATGTATGTCAATCAGGAACGTGTGTTCTATTACCTGACCGTGATGAACGAAAACTACGAGCATCCGGAAATGCCAAAAGGTGTTGAAGAAGGCATCAAGCGTGGTATGTACTTACTGGAAGAAGATGAAAAAGCCACGGTTCAGTTACTGGGCTCGGGTGTGATCCTGCGTGAAGTGATCAAGGCGGCGAAGATTCTGCGTGAGGAATATCAAATTCACTCAAATGTCTACAGTGTCACCAGCTTCAATGAACTGGCACGTGATGGTATGGCATGTGAAGAATACAACCGCCTGCATCCACTGGCTGAGGATGTGAAAGAAGCATGGATATCGAAACAGCTACGCGGTACCGAAGGTATTGTGGTGTCTGCAACTGATCATATGCGTGCCTATAGCGAACAGATTCGTGCCTATCTTCCAGATGGCCGCCCATTTGTGGCACTCGGTACCGATGGTTATGGCCGTTCAGATACACGTGGTAATTTACGTAGCTACTTCGGTGTCGATGCTGCCCATATTGTGGTGGCAACTCTGAAAAAACTGGCAGATGAAGGTGAAGTTGATCCGCGCCTGGTGAAAGACGCGATCTCGACGTTTGAGCTGGATACCGATCGTCCGGTGGCTTGGGCACCGCAAGACACCCCATCTGTACATGCTGTTGCTGACTACAAAGAGGAGAACTAAGCATGCAAATTACGACTCCCGATATTGGTGTAGATCAGGCAACCGTGGCCGAAATTCTGGTCAAAGTCGGTGATACGATTGCGATTGATGACAGCATCGTGTTGCTTGAATCCGATAAAGCCTCTGTTGAAGTGCCCAGCACTTCAGCAGGGGTGGTGAAAAGCATTCTGGTCAGTCAGGGTGATGAAGTGACTGAAGGCGCGGTACTGATTGAACTGCAAGCTGAAGATGGCAGTACGGATGTGGTCGAGCCACAGCAAGCAGATGCCTCACAAAAAACCTCAGAAAATACACCGACGTCTTTGCCTGATCAGGAAATCATGCAAGAACTGGCATCACATCAGCCAAAAGTTTCTGCTGCGCCTGAGGCTCAAGCAAGTTCACAAGTGGTCGATGTTCAAGTCCCTGATATTGGTGTAGAGAAAGCCACTGTCGGTGAAATTCTGGTCTCTGTCGGTGATGAAATCGAGGTGGATCAAAGCATTATGGTGGTGGAATCGGACAAGGCGACTGTTGAAGTGCCAAGTACGGTTACAGGCACGGTGGAATCCATCGACATTAAAGAAGGCGACACGGTTAAAGAAGGTGTGGTGATTCTAAAAGTGAAAACTTCAGGATCGACCCCGACTGTTGCAGCAGAAGCGCCAAAAGCTGAAGCTGCGCCAGTTCAAGATGCTAAAGCGGAGTCAGTGGCTCAAGCCGCAGCAGCACCTGCGGGTGAGGTTGAAGTGATGGTGCCTGACCTCGGGGTAGACAAAGCAGCTGTGGCTGAAATTCTGGTTTCTGTCGGTGATACGGTTGAAAAAGACCAGAGCATCATTGTGGTGGAATCAGACAAAGCCACGGTTGAAGTGCCAAGCACAACTGCTGGGGTGATCAAGGCGATTCATGTTGAGCTGGGACAAAATGTCTCTGAAGGCATTGCACTGATGACAATTCAAGCTGAAGCGCAAGCAGAGGCTGCACCTGTTGCGGCTAAAGCGGAAGCACCGAAAGCAGCTGTTGCACCAGTAGAGACCACCAAAGCAGCACCTGCGGCATCTTCTACTCCAGCGGTGGCGACCTCTGACAATGCCGACAAGCTGACCAAAGAGCAGAATGTCGCCAACTCGAAAGTCTATGCTGGCCCTGCTGTACGTAAACTGGCACGTGAACTGGGCGTAGTATTGTCAGAAGTTCAGGCTTCAGGTTCCAATGCCCGGGTGATGAAAGAAGATCTGAAGGCTTATGTCAAAGCGCGCCTGACTACGCCACAGGCGGCTCCTGTAGCCGCTGCTGCTCAAGCCACAGGTCTACCAAAATTGCCAGATTTTAGTGCTTTTGGTGGTGTGGAAGAAAAAGCCTTGACGCGTTTGCAACAAGTGTCTATTCCGCAGTTGTCGCTGAATAATTTCATTCCGCAAGTGACCCAGTTTGATGCAGCCGATATTACTGAACTGGAAGCGTGGCGTAATGAGCTGAAAGGCAACTTCAAGAAAGAAGGCCTGAGCCTGACCATTATGGCCTTCATCATCAAAGCAGTTGCGCACTTGTTAAAAGAAGAACGCGAGTTTGCTGGTCACTTGGCCGATGATGGCAAGTCAGTCCTGCTACGTAACGAGATCCATATGGGGATTGCGGTGGCAACGCCAGATGGTTTAACGGTTCCGGTATTGCGTCATCCCGATCAGAAGTCGATTAAACAGATTGCCACTGAGCTGGGAAGCTTGGGTCAAAAAGCGCGTGACAAGAAATTGTCGCCAAAAGATCTGCAAGGCGCGAACTTCACTATTACTAGCCTGGGTTCAATTGGTGGTACGGCATTTACACCGTTGGTCAACTGGCCGCAAGTGGCAATTCTGGGAATTTCACCTGCCACCATGCAACCGGTCTGGAATGGTGAAGGTTTTGATCCACGCTTGATGCTACCGTTGTCTTTGTCATACGATCACCGTGTGATTAATGGTGCAGATGCTGCGCGTTTCACCAACAAGCTGACCCAGCTGCTTAAAGATATTCGTACTTTATTGATCTAATCTGATCAGATCATTTCAATCATAAACCTTGCTTCGGCGGGGTTTATTTTTGCCACATTGAAAAATAATGGATTTGATTCTATACTTGGCGCACTTCATTGGGGAGTAGCCGCCTTTTGCGCAAAGCAGAAGGGTGATGGTCAACATATTTGTCCTGAACCGGACATGGTCATCATAGCAAAGAACCAAATGAGCTTCTCGAAGCTTTCTTTTGTTGGCAAGACCTTTGATTTACCACTCTGCAGATTTTGGCTAGCAGGAGCGGTGAGTCATTGGTATTGGATGCTAGCCAGAGAAAGACCTCATGTATGAATTCTTACTGTCGACCGCAATCGTGGCACTGGCTGAAATGGGTGATAAAACCCAACTGCTGGCTTTGCTGCTTGCCGCACGTTTTCGCAAACCCATTCCTATTTTAGTTGCTATTTTATTGGCGACGCTGATTAACCATGGCCTTTCTGCGGTATTGGGGCAATGGATCACCACGGTGATTGGGCCGGAAGTGTTGCTGTGGATTGTGTCGATTGGTTTTATTGCGATGGCGGCCTGGATGCTGATTCCGGATGAACTCGGAGATGAAAATGCCAGTATCAATAAATGGCAAAAATTCGGGGTATTTGCTGCAACCTTCATTTTGTTCTTTCTGGCAGAAATTGGCGATAAAACCCAGATTGCCACAGTCGCGCTGGCAGCACGTTTCGATAGTATATTCTGGGTGATGCTCGGTACCACTTTGGGGATGATGCTGGCCAATGCACCTGCGGTATTTCTAGGAGATAAACTGGCGAACAGGCTGCCGATCAGCCTGATTCATAAAATTGGCGCGGCCATTTTCCTGGTGATTGGTGTCGCCACTCTGCTTCAATATTATTTATTTTAAAAATGCAGTAATAATTGCATGAATCCTGAGCTAAAAACTCAGGATTTTTTATGCCTAAAATAAGCTTAAAACTTTGATAAGTAGTGTGATATGGCCAGTTTTATTGATTGTAAGTTCAACTAAATACTTATATGTTATATGGGTATAAAACAGCACTTTTAAATTTAAATCGGGGAATATATACATGGTTTTTGAACGCACCACATCGCAGGTCCTGTTTGATAACGGGACACATAAATGCATCAGTTTTACCAGTCTGGTCAAAGGTGAAGGCGTTCAGGCAAACCAGTTTTTAATCATTGATAACGAGCGGGCGGCGGTACTCGATCCGGGTGGTGATCTCACCTATGTTCCGCTAACCATGGAACTGAATAAATACACCCGGTTGACCAATCTGGATTATGTCATGGCTTCGCATCAGGATCCTGACATCATTACTTCGATGCCACGCTGGCTGGTATATACCGATGCCAAAGTGGTGGCTTCCAAGCTCTGGGCGCGTTTCTTGCCACATTTAAACTCGGCTTTTATGAGTGACCGGATGAAAGGCAACTGGCTAGATCGGCTGGTCGAGCTCCCGGATCATGGTCAGATCATTCCTCTGGGTAATGCCAATATTGTGGCGGTACCAGCGCATTTTCTGCATTCAGTCGGCAATTTCCAGTTTTATGATCCGATTGCCAAGATCCTGTTTTCGGGAGATATGGGCGCATCGATGGTCGATGATGCTGCCAAACCATTGGAAAATTTTGCGGCGCATATCCCAAAAATGAAAAGCTTTCATCAGCGTTATATGTGCAATAACAAGGTGATTCGTCTTTGGGTGAACATGGTGCGGGGCATGGATATCGAGATGATTGTGCCGCAGCATGGCACGCCTTTTATGGGTAAAGAGCAGATCACCCAGTTTCTGGACTGGATTGAAACGCTGCAATGTGGCACCGACCTGATGGACGAAACTGTTTTTACCTGTCCTGAATAGTTCACAGAAAAATAAAATTTTTCTTGTGTAGAAAAACAACATTTTTTATATTTCTTCTCCAAAAAACTTTTTTTTGATCATGAGAACTTATAAGAAATGTTATCTCAAGTTCCAACACCAGATGCATGTTTAAGCTGCGGGGCGTGCTGCGCCTATTTCAGGGTTTCGTTTTACTGGGCAGAAGGGATTCATATGCCTGAGCATTATACGGAACCTGTAACAGCAGTTTATTCATGTATGGCTGGAACCAATCAAAAAAATCCACGCTGTATTGCACTGGATGGCACCATTGGCCAGCAGGTCAGTTGCGGTATGTACGAGCTGCGCAGTTCATCCTGCAAAGAAGTACAGATCGCCGATGATCAATGCAATAAAGCCCGTTTGGCACATAATATGTTGCCTTTTATTCAGATTGAAAATGATGAAGCTGACAATGATGACAGTTTTGAATACGTCAGCTAAATCGACCCAAAGCAGAGTTTAGGCTCTGCTTTTTAGCTTTTCAAAGTATCGGGATTGAGTTCAAGCATCAGACTACTGTGGTCAGTTCTTTTCTGATGTCGTAGTTCTCAAATTGATTCACTGGAAAAATCCAGCCCTCAAAACTATTTTAATGCAAAAATAATTTTGCAATTGCAATGAAATTTAAGTCGATATTTGTTTATAATAGTGCACGGAAATTACCAGTGAGACTGTTATGTTGACCATCGTTCAAGACGCGTTAACCTTCGATGATGTCCTATTACTCCCTGCCTATTCTACTGTTCTCCCAAAAGATGTCTCTCTAAAGACACGCCTGACCCGTGGCATTAACCTGAATATTCCTCTTGTGTCTGCAGCGATGGATACGGTGACTGAGTCCCGTATGGCAATTGCAATGGCGCAAAACGGTGGTATCGGTATTTTGCACAAGAACATGGATATCGCTGTTCAGGCTGCAGAAGTGCGCCGTGTGAAAAAATTCGAAGCGGGTATGGTCAAAGACCCGATTACAGTTACTCCTGAAACCACAGTACGTGAATTGATTGCTTTGACTCAAGCCAACAATATCAGTGGTGTACCAGTGGTGAAAGATGGCAAAGTGGTCGGTATTGTCACCGGTCGCGATACACGCTTTGAAACCAATCTTGAGCAGCCAGTCAGCAACATCATGACTGGTCAGGATCGTCTGGTAACAGTTCGCGAAGGCGAATCGAAAGAAAATATCCAAGCCTTATTACAGCAGCACCGTATTGAAAAAGTATTGGTGGTGAATGATCAGCAAGAGCTGAAAGGCTTGATTACGGTGACAGATTTCCGTAAAGCTGAACTTTATCCAAACAGCTGTAAAGATGATTTAGGTCGTCTACGTGTCGGTGCTGCAGTCGGTACCGGTGCAGAAACCCCAAGCCGTGTTGAAGCACTGGTTGAAGCTGGAGTCGATGCGATTGTTGTCGATACAGCACATGGTCATTCTGCGGGTGTGATCGAGCGGGTACGTTGGGTGAAAGCCAACTATCCACAAGTTCAGGTGATTGGCGGTAACATCGCAACTGGTGATGCTGCATTGGCCTTACTTGATGCAGGTGCGGATGCGGTTAAAGTCGGGATTGGTCCGGGTTCAATCTGTACCACACGTATTGTGGCCGGTATTGGTATGCCGCAAATTTCTGCAATCGATTCTGTAGCCAATGCGCTGAAAGATCAGATTCCGTTGATCGCTGATGGTGGTATCCGTTTCTCTGGCGATATGGCCAAAGCGATTGGTGCGGGTGCAAGTACCATTATGGTTGGTTCATTGATGGCCGGTACTGAAGAAGCACCGGGTGAGGTTGAATTCTTCCAGGGCCGTTACTACAAAGCCTACCGGGGTATGGGTTCGTTGGGTGCCATGGCGGGTGCAACCGGTTCGGCTGACCGTTACTTCCAGGACTCTAAAGCCGGTGCCGAGAAACTGGTTCCTGAAGGCATTGAAGGTCGCGTACCGTACAAAGGTCCAATGGGTAATATCGTGCATCAGATGATGGGCGGCCTACGTTCTTCGATGGGTTATACCGGTTCTGCGATGATTGAAGACCTGCGTCAAAATGCCAAGTTTGTGAAAATCACTTCTGCCGGTATGTCGGAATCACATGTGCATGATGTGACCATTACCAAAGAAGCACCCAACTATCGCGTGGGTTAATCTCCTGTGATTTAAAATTTTTAAAAGCCGTCATGCAAATGACGGCTTTTTTATTTTGGTGTAAAGTGTGGCACAGGGAAAAAATGGGTGAGATCAATCATCCGCTAAGAAGTGAGATAAAGATGAGTTATTTTGGTACGGATGGTATTCGTGGAAAGTTTGGCGAATTGCCGATTACCCCTGAGTTTGCCCTGAAATTGGGGTTTGCAGCCGGTAAGGTTTTAAAGCGTCATAGTAAAAAAGCCAAGCCCTTGGTGGTTTTGGGTAAAGATACCCGTTTGTCTGGCTATATTCTGGAAGCCGCCTTGCAGGCAGGTTTAAATGCGGCTGGCGTCTATGTTCATCTTTTAGGCCCATTACCAACACCGGCGATTGCCCATTTGACCCGCGCCTTGCATGCCAGCCTGGGAATTGTAATTTCTGCTTCGCATAATCCGTATTTCGATAACGGTATTAAGTTTTTCTCGGCGGAAGGCAAGAAATTACCGGATGCCTTGCAAGAAGAAATCAATCAGGAACTCGAACAAGATTTTATCATTGAAGATACCGCGAGCCTGGGTAAAAGTATCCGGGTCAAAGATGCCAATGGTCGCTATATTGAATTCTGTAAATCGACTTTCCCCTATCATCTGGACTTGAATGAACTCACCATTGTGGTGGATTGTGCCAATGGTGCCGCCTATAACGTCGGGCCTGCTGTGTTCCGTGAGCTGGGCGCACGTGTGATTGCCATTCATAATGAACCGACCGGGTTAAATATCAATAAAGACTGTGGTTCGACTCATCCTGAAAGCTTGCAACAAGCCGTGATCCAGCATCAGGCCGACTTAGGTGTTGCTTTTGATGGCGATGCCGACCGTGTAGTTCTGGTGGATCAGTCTGGAAAGCTGATTGATGGCGACCATATTCTGTATATTCTTGCCACGCAAAGCTCGAAAAAGCCGGCAGGTATCGTCGGTACCTTAATGAGCAATATGGCACTGGAACTGGCACTGGAAAAAGCTCAAGTGCCATTATTACGTGCCAAAGTCGGCGACCGTTATGTGTTGCAAGGTCTGGAAGAAAACGGCTGGACGATTGGTGGCGAGCCTTCTGGGCATATTCTGACCTTGGACAAGAGCACCACCGGCGATGCGATTATTGCCGCCTTGCAAGTGCTGACAGTCATGGTTGAACAGAAGAAAGCCCTGCATGAGCTGGTGGCTGATTTTCAACTGTTGCCAAATGTCCTGGTCAATGTGCGTTTAGATGCCATGTTTGATCCTTATTCAGTACCGGCCTTGGCCGCTGAATTTGAAAAAGCCGAACAGCAGCTTAAAGGGCGTGGCCGCTTGTTGATTCGTAAATCAGGCACTGAACCGGTGATTCGTGTCATGGTGGAAGGCGAAGATTTAAGTGAAGTGACTGCACTGGCAAATTCATTAGCTGATGCTGTACGTGCCAATGCCGCTTAGAGGAAGAAAGAATGAGTGATCTGATCAAAGATCTGAGTGAGCTACGCCTGAATTATCAGAAAGGCGAGCTGCAAGAACAGCAGGTCAACCCGAATCCGCATATGCAGTTCTTGCAATGGTTTAACCATGCACTAGAAGCGAAGCTGCATGAACCCTATGCCATGTCATTGGCAACGGCGGATGCTCAAGGTCGTCCGCATGTGCGTACCGTATTACTGCGCGGGGCGACTGAAGCCGGCTATGACTTCTATACCAATTATGACAGCCAAAAAGGTTTGGATCTGGCCGAAAATCCGTATGCTGAATTATTGTTCTATTGGCAGGATCAGGAACGTCAGATTCGGGTGAGTGGTAAAGTCATTAAGATTTCTGAACAGGAGTCGACTGATTACTATCATAAACGCCCACGTGACAGCCAGATTGCTGCGCATATCAGCACCCCGCAAAGTGGGGTAATTGCCAGCCGTGAAGAGCTGCAACAGCGTTTCTGGGATTTGCATAATCAGGTGGCGAATCAGCAACAGCTGGATAAACCGGAGTTTTGGGGCGGTTATCGTCTCGAACCCGATTATTATGAATTCTGGCAGGGTCGTCCGAACCGTCTGCATGATCGTTTAAGCTATGAGAAAATTGACGGTGCATGGCAATTGCAACGCTTGATGCCTTGATTATGCCAAAAATCATGCCAAAACTTGACATCAAACAGCGCCCCTTTCTGACCCGTCCTGAAAATTTTCAGGGTGTTCCAGCATTTGTGGCTGAAATTCTGGCCCGTCGTGGGGTGGAGTCCGGGCAGGAACTTGAGCTTAAACTAAAGCATCTGCTGGCACCGACCATGAAAGGCCTGACAGATGCGATTCAGTTGATCGATCAGGCAATTGATCGTGGGCAGAAAATCGTGATTGTCGGCGATTACGATGCCGATGGTGCAACCAGTACTGCACTCATGGTGCTGACTCTACGTGATATGGGGGCGAATGTCGAGTATCTGGTACCAGACCGTTTTAAATATGGCTATGGTCTGACTGCTGCCATTGCCGATCTGGCTTTCGTCAATTTCACACCTGATCTGCTGATTACCGTGGACAATGGTATTTCCAGCCATGCAGGAGTGAAACAGGCGCAAGATCATGGTATGCAGGTGATTATTACCGATCATCACCTGACCACCAAGCCGACACCTGAAGCCGAAGCGGTGGTCAATCCGAATCAGCTGGGTTGTGATTTCCCCAGCAAAGCCTTGGCCGGGGTCGGGGTGGCGTTTTATGTGCTGGCCAATCTGTCGACCCATCGCAAAAAACTTGGAAAATCGACCACTCAAATTATTCATTATCTTGATCTGGTGGCACTCGGTACTTATGCCGATGTCGCCAGTCTGGACTATAACAACCGGATTCTAGTCGATGCGGGCCTGAAACGGATTCAGCAAGGGCAGTGCCGCGCAGGGATCAGTGCGCTACTGGATATTGCAAAACGTGATCCGGCAGGTCTAAAAGCGCAAGATCTCGGTTTTGTCTTAGGGCCGCGAATTAATGCAGCCGGACGGATGGAAACCATGGACATCGGGATCGAGTGTCTATTGGCGCCGGATCTGGCAAACGCCTATCCACTGGCCGAACAGTTGAATCAACTGAATGTTGAACGCCGTCAGGTCGAAGCTAAAATCAAGCAGGACGCTTTAAACGAACTTGAGAAAATCCAGCTGGACGAAACTGAATTGCCGGCTGCATTAATCATGTTTGAACAGCATTGGCATCAAGGTGTCATTGGTATTGTGGCGGGGCGTTTAAAAGAGCAATTTCATCGTCCGAGTATTGTCTTTGCGGCAGATGAAGATGGAATACATATCAAGGGTTCAGCGCGTTCGATTGACGGGATTCATATCCGTGATGCGATTGAACAGGTGGCGGAGCAATATCCACATTTAGTCAGTCATTTTGGCGGGCATGCAGCAGCAGCGGGTTTAACCCTGAAAAAAGAAAATTTTGCTGAATTTAAGCAGGTCTTTGAAGCACTGATTGCTACGATGGACGCGGATTTATTCACTGCGACTTTATGGACGGATGGGGAGCTATCCGCTTCGGCTTTCCAGATCGAAACAGTCGATATCCTGCAACATTTAAGTCCGTGGGGGCAAAAATTCCCTCCACCTATTTTTGAAGGGATCTTCAAGATTATGGACTATCGTTGGCTCAAAGATGTACATCTTAAATTACGCGTGGCTTTGGAAAATGGGCAGGTGATTGATGCGATCGCCTTCAATGCAGCCGATAAATATGAATTTGATCCGATGAAAGATACGCGTTTGGTCTATGAGCTGGATAAAAATGTCTTTAATGGTAATGTCAGCTTGCAGATGCGAATTATACATTTAGAACAATAGACCATAAAAAACCGCTCAAGTGAGCGGTTTTTTGCTTTTAATCGGAGCGATTAGAAGCGGTATGCACCACGTACACCGAAGATATCAGTATTGTCACCAAAATCAATTGAGCCTTCTAAGCTAACTTGTTGGTTAAAGAATTTCTTGGCACGAATAGTAAAAACATCCTTACCTTCTAGATCTGAGTCAGAGAATCCTAAGCCAACACTGAAAGTTTTGTCGAGGTATAGGTCTGCACCTAAATTATATGCATCGATATCACCGAAGCTTGCACCACCTTCAAAATTCATGTCGTATTGGCCGACTTGAGTCACATATTTAGCACGTAAAGTTGGGTCAATTTCATCATCTGCATCATCTTGAGAGATACCAACAAGACCAAGCGCGACTAATAAGCCTGGAACCGGTAAATAACCCACTTCAGCGCTATAATTGGTTTCATCACCAAAATCATTGTCAAAATGAGCAATACTACCACTTAAGTAAAAATCTGAATTTGGAACAAAGTACTCAATACCTGCACCAATACCAAAGGTGTCAGAATCATCCTTATAGCTTAAAGCACCATTGACATTACTAGCGCGATTCAAAAAAGCTGCTTCATTCAAAGGAGAGTTTTTCACTTGAACTGGATTGAAATAATAAGTCCCATCAATCGCAAAACCTACATCTGAACCACCTTGGTCACGATCAATAAGATCAAGAGAAGCCCCGATTTCAGCTTGGTAAGCATGTGCAGTTCCTAGGCCAGCAAGAAGTGCTGTAGCAAGAGCAAGTTTCTTAAACATTTAGATTTTCTCTCTTTGTTATAAAAATATGACTGTATTATTAACAGTTGTAACAAATTGTACAGTTTATATTCGTTCAGTCAATGTGCAAAAAATACCTAAATGCTGGTTAAGAGTGCAATAAAAAAACCCATCCGAGGATGGGTTTTTTATAAATGACTAATCTGTGGTTTTAGATTAGAAGCGGTATTTCGCTGCTACACCAAAAGTATTATAGTCATTGTTGAACTGTTCACCAAAGCCGACACGGCCTTCCAGGCTCACTTGCTGGTTAATGAACTTACGTGCATTGATACCGAATTCGCTGCGATCCGTAATATCATTGTTGTGATAATCAGCACCGACACTGAAGGTTTTGTCAATGAAATAATCTGCTGCCAGATTGTATTCATCTAGATCACCAAAAGCTGCACCTGCTTCTAGGTTGATATCTTTACCATTACTAAGTGTAGTCACGTATTTGGCGCGAAGTGTTGGATCTACACCATCATCATTGTCGTTATCCCAACCTTTTACACCCGCCGCAATCAATAGACCTGGAGCTGGTAAATAACCAACTTCTACACCGTAAGTCGTTAAGTCATTATCAACATTATTGTTGTCTTGCAGATCATGACCATTCACATTACCGCTTAAGTAGAAGTCAGAATTTGGAACGAAGTACTCTGCTCCTACACCATAACGATGCGCTTCACTGTCACCAATCTCATTATATTGATAGTGAGCATTTACGTTACTGGCACGATCAAGGAAAGCTGCCTCTGCTAATGGTGCATTACGTGTTTGAACTGGATTGAAGTAATATGTACCATCAACACCGAAAGAGCCACTGGTTCCACCGTTATCAGGATCAAATACGCCTGCTGATGCACCAATTTCTGCCTGGTAAGCATGTGCTGCTGTACCTGTCATTGCTATTGCTGAAAGTAGTGCCGAAGCAATCGCTAATTTTTTCATGGTTACTACCCCTCAAATCTTTAGTTAAAAACATTACACTTTTTGTTACAACTTTCAGTCTAGAGCAATTTCAAAGATCGTCAATCAAAGGAAAGTTACAGCAATGTGAATAGCGTAATCTTATGTAATCTTTTCTAAATAAGTAACTGAATAATAAAATTAAATTTATAATGTAGTGTTTTATTAAAACTGTGTAGATATTGTGGAATGTATTGAATTTGCTGATTTTTTATTCAATTTGGTAGATATTTTTAGACGATAAAATTAAATGAAAAACTATATTTTGATAATGAATGCGAGATGCGAAATCCGATCAAGCTTCAGATCAAAATGACATTTAATAACCGATTCAATTGTCAAAAATTTCCTGACGAAAACATAACTCTAAATTGGGATGACATTCGAGCTTTGGACTGGATCCATCACACTGAAATAGCAGAAATAGACTGTGCTATAATATGGGGCTAAATAATTTGTGCCTAATTTTGATTGAGAGTAATTCACGTGGAAATTAATCCGTATCTAAACCAATTAAAAGACTTAAACGAACGTGGTCAAACACTACGGGGGTATCTTTGACTACGATCTGAAAAAAGAGCGTTTAGAAGAAGTCCTGCGTGAATTAGAAGATCCCACCATCTGGAATGACCAAAGTCGTGCCCAGGCCATGGCCAAAGAAAAAGGCGAACTTGAGAACGTATTAAATGTGCTGGATGGTTTGACCACACAGCTTGAAGATGCGCAGGCCTTGCTTGATCTGGCAGTGGAAGCGGATGATGAAGGCTTACTGGAAGATGTACAGGCTGAACTGACTACAGCTGAAGAAGAACTGGCTAAACTTGAATTCCGTCGTATGTTCAACAATCCGATGGATCCTAATCCTTGTTATTTAGAAATTCAGGCCGGTTCGGGTGGTACTGAAGCGCAGGACTGGGCATCGATGCTCATGCGGATGTACCTGCGCTGGATTGAACGCCATGGCTTTAAAGCAGAAATCATGGAAGAATCGGACGGCGATGTCGCAGGGCTTAAATCAGCGACGATTCGTGTAGACGGTGAATATGCCTATGGCTGGTTACGTACCGAGTCAGGCGTACATCGTTTAGTGCGTAAATCGCCATTTGACTCGGGCAACCGTCGTCATACCTCATTCTCGGCTGTGTTTGTTTCGCCTGAAGTCGATGACAATATTGAGATCGAAATTAATCCGGCAGATGTGCGTACCGATACCTATCGTGCATCGGGTGCCGGTGGTCAGCATATTAACAAAACGGATTCTGCGGTTCGTTTAACGCATGCACCGACCGGGATTGTAGTGGCCTGTCAGAACCAGCGTTCACAGCATGCCAACCGCGACCATGCTTGGAAGCAGTTACGCGCCAAACTTTATGAACGTGAAATGCAAATTCGTAATGATGCTGCAAAAGCGCTGGAAGATACCAAGTCTGATATCGGCTGGGGAAGCCAGATTCGTTCATACGTTCTGGATGATTCACGTATTAAAGACTTACGTACCAGTGTCGAAAGTTCCAATACCGGCGCGGTTCTGGATGGCGATCTGGATAAATTTATCGAAGCAAGCTTGAAACAGGGCTTGTAAGAAATCGTTTAAATAGCTGGCGTAACCAAGTTAGTACAGACTGTGACTCTTATATCTAAATTTATCGATATATAAATCGATAAAATACGATATAATCGGTTTAGATGCTGAAACAAGTTTTGTTACGCCACAGATTGTGATGTACCTATGGATCTTGATCTAATTTTTAAAGCCTTAGCCAATCCGATACGTCGGCAGATTCTGGAATGGTTGAAATCGCCAGAACAATATCTGTCTGTGGAAGAGTGTGGCGGCTTTCAACGCGGGGTCTGTGCAGGGCAGATTGAAAAGTTAGGACAAGTCTCTCAGTCCACCATGTCCAATCATTTGTCTGTCTTGCAGCAGGCCGGTTTAATCACCGCGACCAAGCACGGACAATGGTCTTATTTCTCGCGTAATGAAGCTTTGATTCAGCAATATATCGACTATATGCAACAACACCTTTAATCCAACAGGTGGGAGTACCGATGGCTGAATTAAATTCTCCTTTAACGCTTGGCGCGTTAGAACTTAAAAACCGTGTCATCATGGCGCCGCTTACGCGTAGTCGTGCAACTGACGACCGCGTACCAACGCCAATGATGGCCGAATATTATACACAACGTGCAAGTGCCGGTTTAATCATTTCTGAAGCCACGGTGATTTCTGAAGAAGCCAATGGTTACCGTAATACTCCTGGTCTCTTTACTGATGCGCAGGTAGCAGGCTGGCAGCAGGTGACTCAAGCGGTACATGACCAAGGTGGCCTGATTGTGGCGCAGCTGTGGCATGTGGGTCGTGTGTCTGATCCAGAACTGTTAAATGGTGAAACGCCAGTATCGGCGAGCAGTGTACAACAGGCCGGTCATGTCAGTTTATTGCGTCCAAAACGTCCTTATGTGTTGCCGCGCGCGCTGGAAATTTCTGAAATTCATGCGATTACCGAACAATATAAACAGGCGGCAATTTGCGCCAAAGCTGCCGGTTTTGATGGAGTTGAACTGCATGCCGCCAATGGTTATCTGATTGACCAGTTCCTGCAAACCAAGACCAACCAGCGTGAAGATGAATACGGTGGTTCAGTCGAAAACCGTGCCCGTTTCCTGCTGGAAGTCATGGATGCACTGATTGATGTCTGGGGTGCAGGCCGTGTCGGAATTCATTTGGCACCGCGTGGCGATGAACACGATATGGGCGACAATGATCCACGTGAAACCTTTGGTTATGTGATGGAACAGTTGGGCAAGCGCCAGATCGCGTTCTTCTTTACCCGTGAATATCTGGCGGAAGACAGTATCTCGGAGTATATGAAACAGCGTTCAAACGGCGTGCCGTATATGGCCAATATGCGTTTAAGTCGTGACGATGCGATTGAATTGCTGGCTTCAGGCAAAGCAGATGCGGTAGCTTTTGGTAAGGCTTATATTGCCAATCCGGATTTATACGAGCGCCTACTCGAAGATGCACCGCTAAATGAACTAAAGCTGGAAAATATGATCGGAACCAATGTCGCAGAAGGCTATATTGATTATCCGACATTGGCTGAAGCAGACGCTTTAACTACTGTAGAATAATCTAAAAATGAGCCACATCGATTAACATGTCGATGTGGCTCTGTTATATTTTGTCGATTGAATCTGTTTCGAGGCGCATTTGGCTACTCCATTTTGGTATAACGCAGCGTTAGCTCTGATTAAACCCTTATATCAATCGCGTATTCGTAAACGTGCGACCGATCCTGAACAATTACAACAAGAACTGACAGAACGTTTCGGCCCATTTCAGCCGCCCAAAAATCTGCATGCCATCTGGTTTCATGTGGTCTCGGTCGGTGAGACCAATGCTGCCCAGCCTCTCATCGAACATTATTTAAAATCGGGTCATCCGGTGCTGGTCACCAATACCACCAAAACCGGTCAGGCACGGGCCAAATCACTTTTTTTAAAAGCACCTTATCTGGATTTATTTCAAGCGGTCTATTTACCTGCTGATCAGAAAGTACTGATCCGTGATTTTTATCAGCAGTATCAGCCAAAACTGTTATTGCTGATGGAAACCGAGCTTTGGCCGAATCTGCTGGATCAGGCACCAGAGTTTGATGTAGCCACGATTTTGTTAAATGCGCGTCTTTCGGAAAAGTCGGCCAAGGGCTATGCCAGGGTTAAAGGTCTGACCCGGAGCATGCTACAGCAGTTAAGTCAGCTTTTGGCACAAGATACTGCCACCCAGCAGCGTTATATCGAGTTGGGGATCACCGCCGAAAAAACCCAGGTTTTGGGCAATATCAAATTTGATATTACTGCACCACAAAGTTTTGTAGAACATGCTGCAAACTTGAAGCAAGAATGGCAACTGGCAGGTCGCAAAATTATGATACTGGCCAGTACCCATGCGCCTGAAGAAAAAGAAATTCTAAGCGCTTTAAAATCGGCTTTAGATAGCAACCCAAAACTTTTATGTATCGTCGTACCCCGTCATCCGGAACGTTTTGATGAGGTGTTTCAGGCTGCACAGAGTTTAAATTTAATAACTCAGCGCCGTAGTTTGGCCCAGAACATTGAAGCAGATACCCAGGTTTATCTGGCGGATTCGATGGGGGAAATGTGGCTCTGGTATGCTTTGAGTCAGGCCTGTTATGTCGGTGGCTCACTGAATGAGCCGGGTGGCGGGCATAATATTCTGGAGCCGATTGCTTTGAATGTACCGACTGTTTTAGGCAAAAACTATTTTAATTTTCAGACCATTGTCGATGAATTCGTTCAAGCAGATGCAGTAGAAGTTGTGCAGGATGCGCAGCAGGCGGCAGAGGTATTGCTGGAACTTTTGCAAGATCAAATCAAGGCACAACGTTTAAATACAGCAGCGCAGAGAATTATGCAGTTAAATACGGGATCGCTTGCCAAGCATATTCAGGTGATTGATCAGTATCTTTAATTGATATTGATAAGTAACAGATATTGGATTTACCAAGACGGCAAGGATGCCGTCGTTAGGCTGTGTGGATTGAAGTTTTTTCAATATTTCTAAGCTGGCTTATCTAGCCTACTTTTCAAAGATGAAAAGTAGCAAAAATCTTTTGTATCACTGAAGGGATGTCCTTATCCCTCAGGGATACGCGCGACATCCATGTCGCCACCCTCTAGCGGATAGAGGTCATTCAACAGTTCTTCGGTATAAAATCTTCTATGAATATTGTCCTGCTTGACCATCGACAAACACAATCGGATCTCTGGACGATTTCAGCGAAACGTCAACTGGAACATTTACAACAGCATGTGCAGATTCAAGTTGGAGATACCTTAAAAGTAGGGGTGCTGGAAGGTCAGCGCTATCTCACCGAGATTGTCGAGATTTCTGAAAAGGCAGTGCGACTAAAACCGCTTCAAGAGGATGCTGTTCCAAAAAAATTACCCGTAACTTTAATCGTGGCCTTGCCACGGCCGAAAGTGCTGCGCCGTCTGATCATGGACAGTGTCACTTTGGGCGTGGAAAAAATCATTTTACTGCATAGCTACCGCGTCGATAAAAGCTACTGGCAAACCCCATTTTTACAGCAGTTAAATCATTATATTGAGCTGGGACTGGAACAGGCCGGGGATACAATAGCTCCGAAAATCGAGCTGTATAAACGTTTTAAACCTTTTGTTGAAGATGTTTTGCCGGACTTGATTACGGCTGACCGACCCGCTTATGTGGCACATCCTTATGCCGAACAATCCATGCCTTTTGCGATTCCGCATCCTTGTACGATGATCATCGGCCCGGAAGGCGGATTCATTCCGTATGAAGTAGATTTACTGGTTAAAAACGGCTGTCAGGCTGTGAGTCTGGGCAACCGTATTCTCCGCACTGAAACCGTGATTCCCTACGTCCTAGGTCGTCTGTTTAGCACGAGCTGAGGCATCTTCATTGCCTTCGCCGCGATAGACTTTGACTTCCTGTACCGGATAAGGAATTGAAATATGATGTTCGGCAAACGCCTGAATCACGCGTTCCTGCACCGCACTGATCGAGGTTCCTGTGCCTGTCTCAGTGGTATCGACCCACCAGAGCGCTTTTAAGGTAATGGAAAAATCAGCCAGCGCCGTGACATTGACACTAAAGCCCGGCTGACTGAGGATGGTCGGGTCTTTATCTAAAATGGCGGTAATCAGGTCTTTGGCTTTCTGGATATCATCTTCATAGCCAATGCCCACTACAAACTCACAGCGACGGCGGGTATAGGCCGTGTTTACCGTCACGGCACTGGTATAGACCGTGGCATTGGGAATCACGATACGGCGGCCATCCGGTGAACGCAAAAAGGTCGCACGAATCTGGATATCTTCGACTGTACCTTCCATGCCATTGACGATAATATCATCGCCAATCTTGAATGGTTCACCGAGTAAAATCAGCACACCAGAAAGCAGGTTCTGGAAAATATCCTTGAAGGCAAAACCAATGGCGACTGAACCAATCCCGAGGGCACTCATGAGCTGACCCGGGGTAAAGCCAGGCACGGCAATGACCAGTCCAATCAAAACACCAAAGAAAATAATAAAGGTACTGCCGACACGGTTCAGGACCAATACCAGATTCTGGCGGGTATAAGAGCGGTTCTCTAAAGTTTTGCGCACAAAAAACTTAAACAGTTTTGACAATAGCCAGAAGATGACAATGACCACCAGCGCAATACAGAAATAGGGCACACGCTCCCAAAAGCCTTCTATGATCTTGTCAATGGCACTATAAGCATCATTATACTTGGCGGTATGTTCAATTACGGTCTGTGCTGTTTTTTCAGTTGCCTCGTGCAACAGCTCAGTCGTGCCTTCAGTGACCTGATTCAAAGTGTTTTCTTTTTCTGCCACGAAATTTCCCGCATTTAAATTTTGCCTATTTTGCCTGATGTTGAGCAAAAAATTAAGAAGCGCTATCCGCCAGGAATGGATATTTCCTAAAAATAAGCAGACGGCTGTTAAAAATATTGTGTGGTTTTTTGCATGATCTCAGGCGGGATATGTGGCTGTTCTCCACCGCTCATATAACCCAATAAAGCCAGCGACCCAAATAGGCTCAGTAGTATCAGGACAATCATCAGCCAGGCCAGCATCTTTTCCCAGAGCAGGGTCATCCGCGCAGGACCGTAGTCATTTATGCCGCGATCTCCCGAACCAAAAACGATATAAAGCCATACAAAAATGTTCACCAAGGGCAGCAACAGCAGCAGCGCCCACCAGCCACTGCGGTTCATGTCATGCAAACGGCGAACGGTCACCACTAAAGCGAAATAGGCATAGGCCAGAATCATGATCAGCACGCCGATACCGGCCAAGCCTTGTAGTGAAAGCAGCCAGTTAGAATCCATTGAATGGACTGCAATATTCACAATATCAATACTTAAGCCCAGCGCAATACTGCTAAACAGGAAGATGAAATGTAGAAATGCTGACCACGCAATAAAACTCAGACGCCCGAAACGGCCTTTTATCGACAAGGGATGATCCGTTGCCACTAAAGCGGGAGGGGTGAAATAGGGAGATTCTGGCGATTTCATAAATATGATCCTGAACTGAACAAAATGAAATAAGAGCGAGAGCTAAATTCTATTTTTTAAAGGGCATTGCTACAGATCATACACAGTTATGCAGAATATTCTGTACTGTAAGTTGTGCTTTATTTTGTTTGAATTTGAATAAATAATCTACGACGAAAGCATGATTGCCGGATTCGAAATAAGCAGGCCATACTGCCATTATGCATAAAAAACAATCAACAACACAGCATTAACCTCTCGTGATGAGATAGAACAAAATCAAGGAAGTGAAATATGCAAGAGATCTATCCAGTACCCGAAGATTTTAAAAAAACAGCACGTACGCTTGAAGACCAGTATTTCGAACGTTATCAACATTCCATCGAGCAGCCAGAAGCATTCTGGACAGAACAGGCACAACGTCTGGACTGGATCAAGCCTTTTACCCAAGTCAAAAATACCAGTTTCGATCCCGACAATTTTAAAATTGAATGGTTTGCTGATGGTCAGCTCAATGTCAGCGCCAACTGTCTGGACCGTCATCTGAAAGAACATCCCTATAAGCCGGCCATTATCTGGGAAGGGGATCATCCTTCACGGCACAAGATTATTTCTTTTGCCGAGTTGCATGACGAAACCTGCCGTTTCGCCAATGTGCTGAAAAAAAATGGCATTGCTAAAGGCGACCGGGTGATGCTGTACATGCCCATGGTCTCTGAAGCCGCGATTGCCATGCTGGCCTGCGCACGCATCGGGGCGGTGCATTGCGTGGTATTTGGTGGATTTTCACCTGATTCTCTGGCCAGCCGGATTGAAGACTGTCAGGCCAAAATGGTGATTACGGCCGATTCCGGTATGCGTGGCGGGAAACCGATTCCGCTAAAAGCCAATGTTGATGAAGCTCTGAAACTGGCTGGTACAGACTCCATTCAAAATGTAATAGTGGTGCATCGCACCGGCAACCCGATTGAAATGCAAGAGGGGCGCGACCTGTGGTATCACATGGAAATCATGTCGGTGAATGACATTTGCCCACCGGAACCGATGAATGCCGAAGATCCGCTATTTATCCTGTATACCTCAGGTTCGACCGGCAAGCCCAAGGGCGTGATGCATACCACGGGCGGCTATCTGACTTATGTGAATTGCAGTTTCCGCGAAGTGTTTGACATCAAACAGGATGATATCTTTTGGTGTACCGCAGATGTCGGCTGGATTACCGGACATTCCTATGTGCTGTATGGCCCATTGTCGAATGGCACCACGACTCTTATGTTCGAGGGTGTTCCGCAGTATCCGAGCTGGGCGCGTACCGGACACATTGTCGATAAGCATAACGTCACCATTCTCTATACCGCACCGACAGCCATCCGCGCCATGATGCGTGAAGGCGATGCCTTTGTGCGGGAAAGTGACCGCAGCAGCCTGAGAATTTTAGGTTCGGTGGGTGAGCCGATCAATCCTGAAGCCTGGAACTGGTATTACACCGTGGTCGGTGAAAGTCGCTGTCCCGTCATTGATACCTGGTGGCAGACGGAAACCGGCGGTTTTATGATTACGCCATTGCCAGGCGCGACTGATTTGAAACCGGGTTCTGCAACACGGCCTTTCTTTGGGGTACAACCTGCGATTGTCGATGCGGATGGTAAGGAGCTGGAAGGCGAAGCTGAAGGCAATCTGGTGATTAAAGATTCCTGGCCGGGCCAGATGCGAACCATCTGGGGTGATCCGGAACGTTTTATCGAAGCCTATTTCTCGACTTATCCGGGTACTTATTTTACCGGAGATGGCGCGCGTCGCGATAAAGACGGTTATTACTGGATTACTGGCCGGGTCGATGATGTGCTGAATGTGTCCGGACACCGTTTAGGCACAGCTGAAGTTGAAAGTGCGTTGGTGGCCCATGAAGCAGTGGCTGAGGCTGCTGTGGTGGGTATGCCGCATGACATTAAAGGGCAGGGAATTTGTGCCTTTGTCACCTTACAGGCCGACGTGACCAGTTCAGATGAATTGCGTGCTGAACTGGTGAGCTGGGTGCGCAAGATTTTGGGGCCAGTGGCGACACCCGATGCACTGTACTGGGCACCCGCTTTGCCCAAAACCCGTTCAGGGAAAATCATGCGCCGGATCTTGAGAAAGATTGCAGCCAATGAGCTGGATAGCCTGGGCGATACCTCGACATTGGCTGAACCGCAAGTGGTGGATCATCTGATTGCAGAAGTACAAGCCAATCCTCGTTAAATAGCTAAAGTCCACAAGCAAAATACCGGCTGCACGCAGCCGGTATTTTTAGATCAGGAATAAGCTCTGCATGCTTTCGAATATAGCGCAACGTCTTGATCTGCTAAGCTGCCCACATGCTGAACATGAGTTAAAATAATGAATGTACGATCACCATATTTAGATCAATCTCCTGTCGATATTGCCCAGAAACTGGCAGAACAATTTGCCCAAACTGCCGCAGTGCGAGACAAGCAGGGCGGTAATCCCAAGCATGAACGAGACCTGATCCGTAACAGTGGTCTGCTCGGCTTGTCTATTCCTGTTGCCTATGGTGGACAGGGTGCAGACTGGCGGACAATTTTTAAAACCATTCAGACCCTGGCGCAGGTCGATAGCTCTCTGGCGCATGTTTATGGATTTCATCATTTATTGATTGCCACCGTACAGCTATTTTCCCAACCCGAGCAATATGGCAAATGGTTTGCACAGACTGCGCAAAATAATTTGTTCTGGGGCAATACTCTCAATCCGCTGGATCGTCGTACCACGGCAACTCAAGTCTCAGAGCATGAATATATTTTCCATGGTGATAAAAGCTTTTGTTCTGGTTCGATCGATTCGGATATGTTGCTGTGTTCAGGTTATAACGAAGCAGGAAAATTGCTGATTGGCGTGATTCCTACCCAGCGACAGGGTGTGAGCTTTCTAGGCGACTGGAACAATATGGGTCAGCGCCAGACTGACAGCGGCACCAGTCATTTTGAACAGGTCAACATTCACCGGGATGAATTGCTGCTCAATCCGGGGCCACTGAGTACGCCGTATTCCAGTTTACGTCCATTGATTGCGCAGCTGATATTTGTGCATATGTTTCTCGGTGTCGCCGAAGGGGCTTTTGAAGTTGCCAAACAGACCGTACAAACCCAAAAAGCCTGGTCAAAATCCTTGGCTGAACATGCAGTGAATGATCCTTTTACCCAAAAGCATTTTGCCGAGTTTTATGTGCAGCTGGAAAGCGTGCGTTTATTGGCAGATCAAGCCATTCAGACCTTGCAGAAAGCTTGGAATATCGGCCCTGATCTGACTGCCGAGCAGCGTGGTGACGTCTCGATTGCGATTGCCACCGCCAAAATTGCCGCGACCAATAGCTCTTTATATATCACCCAGAATATTTTTCAGGTCATGGGTGCACGGGCAACGACTGCGCAACTGAATCTGGACCGGTTCTGGCGTAATGTTCGGACTCAAACCTTGCATGATCCGGTGGATTATAAATATCAGGAAGTGGGGGAATGGGTGCTGACCGGAAAAGTGCCTGATCCAAGTTTTTATTCCTGATCCTAATAATAAAACAGCCTCTATATGAGAAGCTGTTTTATTATTTTTAAGATGACGGGTCTTTTTTAAAGCTGCTTAAAAGCCTCGATTGCCCGGACACGGGAAGATTTTAAATCCACAAGCGGTTTTGGATAGTCCAGTTCATGGTCAGGGTTTTTGGCGTAGGGTTCATGAATGCTTTTGGCATCCAGATGCGCCAGTTCAGGCACCCACTGACGGATATAATCCCCATTCGGGTCGAACTTCTGTGACTGGCTGACCGGATTGAAAATCCGGAAATAAGGCACCGCATCCATACCCGTCGAAGCACACCATTGCCATCCGCCATTATTGGCTGCCAGATCACCATCAATCAGCTGCTGCATGAACCAGCTTTCTCCCAAACGCCAATCGATCAGCAGGTTTTTGCACAGGAACATTGCGGTAATCATGCGCACCCGATTATGCATCCAGCCGGTGGCCAGTAGCTGCCGCATCCCGGCATCTACAATCGGGATCCCGGTTTGGCCCTGTTGCCAGGCTGCCAAATCTTCAGGTGCATGCCGCCACTGGATTTTATCGGTATTTTCTTTAAACGGGCGATGTCTGGAAACGCGGGGAAAATCGAACAGGGTATGCTGATAAAACTCACGCCACAGCAGTTCATCCAGCCAGGTTTGTTGACCGAGATCATCGATCTGGAAATAGCCATGATGTTGTTTAAACAGCGCCTGAATGCACTGGCGGATCGAGAGAATGCCGATATTTAAATAAGGCGAGAGTTGACTGGTGCCATTAAGCGCTGGAATATCACGATCTGTTTGATAGCTGCTTAAGCGGTCTTCGATAAAATCATCCAGCATCTGTAGGGCATGAGTTTCATCTACGGGCCAAAGTTTTTCAGAATTTTCTATTGAATAGCGACCCGCAAACTTTTCCAGATCAAAATGTGTCAGCTCTGCAGGCAATTCGAGCAAGTCCTGAGACGCAATCACAGGATAAGCAGAAGGCACATCGAGAATCAGCCGCTCATAGCATTTTTTCTTAAAGGCACTATAGACTTGATAGGGTTGATTGGACTGATTGCGGATACTCGCCAATGGAAAGAGGGTGCGATCATGATACAGCTCGACCCGAATCTGCTGCTGTTCTAGTCGTTGCTGAACCTTGAAATCACGCTGTAGTTCATTGACCCCAACTTCAATATGTGCATGCAAGCTATCAATCTGCAAGTTTTGGCAGAGTGCTAACATCTCATCAGCAAGATTACGCCACAAGCCGACTTCTCGCACAATTAAAGGAATATTCAGTTGTTCTAGTTGCTGTTTGAAAACCTGTAGCCGTCGCAGATAAAAATCGATTTTGATCGGCGCATCTTGATGTAACTGCCATTGCTCAGGAGAAAGCACCACCAAAGCCACACAGGGGCCTTGTTGAGTGGCATGCCACAAAGCGGCATGGTCTTGAATTCGAAGGTCTTGGCGAAACCAGATCAGATGCATGGTACTTTCTTAAATCAGGGAGTTAGCCTGCATTTTAGGCAATCTGCTACCGATGGAATAGTATTAAAATATTAATATGATAGGAGACTGATTTTTGCACGTATCAGTCTCTTTATACCATTAAGCTTTGGCTTGATAAATATTTTCCAGAGTATCCACCAAAGTACGGGTCATCTGGTCAATTTCATAATTCACTGTATCGCCCACCTGGATGTGCTTCCAGGTGGTCAGACGCAAGGTTTCTGGAATCAGGTCAATCGAAATTTCACTGTGGGCACGATCGACACGGTTCACGGTCAGGCTGCAGCCATTTAGCCCAATAAAGCCTTTTAGGAAGAAGTACTTGATATTACCCTCTGGAATCTGTAAATCGATATGCAGGGTTTCACCGCGAGCTTCAATCTGGATGACCTTAGCCCTGCCTTCAATATGGCCATACAGATTATGTCCACCGTTTTCTGCACCGACTTTGGCAGAGCGTTCAATATTCACTTCATCACCAATTTTTAAGGCTTTCAAGGTGGTAAGCGCCAAGGTGACATTGGAAATATCAAAATGAATCTGTTTCTGCGCCCGGTCAATCGTGGTCACCGTGAGACAGACACCATTTACTGCCACACTGGCGCCAATAAACACATCTGCAAAAAAGCCGTGCTGATCACTGACCAACAGGGTAATAAAACCATCGCCTTTGCGAATCTCGATGACCTGTTCCAGGCCTTGGACAATACCGGTATACATAGTTAAAACGTCTATTCTTGCAATTGCATCCCATTGTAGGCAGGAAAGCTAAATCCGGCTAGCGCTTTACTGGACTGCTTGGTTTCTGTCCGGATAAAAAACCCCTCAAGCCGAGCCTTGAGGGGAAAATTTGCAATGTGCCGTCATTATTATAATATTTGGGCATAAGCACCACTTAGATTTAAGCGGATTTAGCCTGCACAACCTGCTGTTGTTGTACTTCTAGCTCACGCACCAATGGCAACACCTTTTCTCCAAAATATTCGACTTCTTCAACACAGTGCAAGAAACCGGAAAGCACCAGATCGACTCCAATATTTTTTAAAACTACAATACGTTCAGCAATTTGCTGCGGTGTGCCAATTAAATTGGTCTTGAAACCGTCGTTATACTGGACTAAATCTTCAAAACTTGATTTTGCCCAGTTGCCTTCGCCTTCAGTTGTCGAGGCACCGGCTTCACGTGTCGCTTCAGCAAAATTTTTCACTGCTTTGATATTGGCCTTATCAATAATTTCCTGTAACACCGCTTTGGCTTGTTCTTCAGTATCACGTGCGATGATAAAGGCATTGACCCCAATTTTTACAGTGTGATTATTGGCCCGGGCTTTTTCGCGAATATCATCAATCTGTTTTTTCAGCTCTTCAGGGGTGTTGCCATTGGTGAAATACCAGTCTGAAACACGTGAAGCCATATCGCGCGCCGCACGTGAACTGCCACCCTGAAAAATCTCGACCGGTTTATCCGGGAGCGGTTGTGGGCGTAAGGTATAGTCTTTAAATTGATAGAACTTGCCATCAAAATTAAAGTGATCCGTATTCCAGATTCCGCGCAAACTGCGAATAAACTCTTCTGAACGGGCATAACGCTGGTCATGCTCTGGCCATGCTTCGCCAATCGCATCAAATTCGCCACGGAACCAGCCACTGACCACGTTAATCGCAATCCGGCCATTGCTGAGCTGGTTAATGCTGGCCAATTGTTTTGCCGCAAGCGCAGGTTTCCACGGCCCGGGTAAAATTGCTGCAATTAACTTGATCTTGCTGGTTTGTGCGAGCAAGGCATGACTGAAGCTGACAGATTCATGCTGGTTTTCTGCACCATAGCTTGACGCAAAACGAATCTGGGTCAGGCCATATTCAAAACCGCTTTTTTCTGCTGCTTGTGCCAGACGCACGTTATATTCATAGCTCCAGTCGGTACGCTGTTCGATGGTACTGACGACAAAACCGCCACTGACATTCGGAACCCAATATGCAAATTTGATGTCTTGCTGTATTTGCTGTTGTGACATATTTCAACCCTCGAAGTGAAAATCGCTGATCAAGCAACTTGCGTTTGCGCTGATTTTTTACTGTGCAAGCGGGATTCTGCTGCATCCAGACTTGGTACAGCCGCAGAGGGCAACACTTCTTCTTGTTCGATTTGTTTATTGATGCTCAAGTTCTGGTTGGCCTGTTGGGTTTTTGCTTTAATGACTTCGGCACGTTGTCCTTTGGCCGGTGCCCATTCCAGAATAGGCAGGGCACGTGCTACTGCCAGGGTAATACGATCGCGGAGCAATTCACTGTGAATGGTATATTCAGGAGTGAAATCACGATCAGTCGCATACACGCCAATCGGTAAAGTCTGAGCCTGGAAAAAGCTGAATAATGGACGTAATTGATGTTCGAGCACCAGCGCATGTCGGTCACTACCACCTGAAGCCGCTAAAAGTACCGGTACATCGACCAGTGCAGTCTGCTCGACAAAATCAAAGAAATGTTTAAACAAGCCGGTAAATGAAGCGCGATATACGGGTGTACCAACAATCAGTGCATCTGCAGCTTCGACGGCGGCCAGATCATCCTGAACGCGCTGCGGTAATTGATTACGATAAATCGCACCACCCAAGAGCGAACCAATTTCACTAAATTTAATAAAATGTACATGAATTGGTGTCGCTTCACCCAGTTCATCAATAATGGCCTGAACCAAGGCTTCGGTTTTTGAAGGATGATTTAAACCGCCAGATACGGCAACAATATTTAAGGGTTTTTGCGCATTAAAATTAGACATATTTAGAACCTGAAAAATAGGGATAATCTCGGAATGACCTTATTAATCCCGATTCAGTGCCGGGCTGTAAAATAACGAAAAGCTGAAAAGTTATCTGATTTTTCGATATATGAAAAAAGCCTGGTTTATAAGCATTAATTTTAATATAAGTTTTTGATATGTAGATTTATATCGAATATAGCTAAGCTTTTTAATTTAGGAATACGTTATATATAAAAAAGTGATGAGAATTAAATAATTATTGAAATACCGCGAAAAATGGTGATTTTGAAGAAAAACTGCATATTATTTTAAAAATTGTAGAGTCTTGCATATCCTTAACCGGGTTGTGTGGTTAGAATAGGGTCTACCGTGCCAAGATCTCTCTCACGTTGCCTATGAATATTTTAATCGTTGATGATCATCCACTATTTCGTCATGCTTTGATTCAGGCTGTACGTTATAGCCTGCCACAAGCCCAGATTCATGAAACTGCGGCAGTCAATGAATTTTATGAACGTCTAGAAAATGGCCCCGAGCCTGATCTTGTGCTGCTGGATTTAAATTTGCCAGGCGCATCAGGTTTTTCTGCCTTGGTACACGTCCGCGCGCAATATCCGTCGCTGCCGATCATTGTCGTGTCTGCGCATGAAGAAGTCAGTATTATCCAGCGTGCCATTGCGCATGGTGCCATGGGCTATATTCCAAAATCTGCCCATCCAAGCCATATTGGTGAAGCGATTCGCGAAGTGCTGGAAGGTGAGATCTGGTTACCGCCAAATCTGCCAGCCAACATGAACTTTGACCCGCGTGCTGCCGATGAAACGGCTTTGGCGGAACGGATCCAGTCTTTGACCCCACAACAGTTCCGAGTATTGATGATGGTGGCCGAAGGCTTGCTGAATAAGCAGATTGCTTATGAACTGGACGTGTCAGAAGCGACCATTAAAGCGCATGTGACTGCAATTTTCCGTAAGCTTGGCGTACAAAACCGGACACAAGCGGTATTGGCCATTAATGCACTGAATATTGAAGACCGGAAAATGTAAGTTCTGTATATCCGCATGGAAAAAGGCCTCCTTGGAGGTCTTTTTTTATCTGAATAATTCAGTGAAAAAGCATGCATATATTAAGCAATATAATCCTGCTTGCGGGTGAAATCATCGCAGAATAATGGATTTAAGGCACATTGCAATTCATCGATCTGATCTTCGGTGACATAACCCTTGGATTTCAGATACTCTGCCACGCGATCATCTCGCAGGCTCAGGAAAGTCGCATCATAAACACCCAGATCGACAAAGAGTGCAGCCGTTTCCAGACTGTTAAAACGGTCCAGATAGACTTCATTGTCATACATCAGGAAGATATGATCATCGCGCGTGTTCGGATCGACATGTAAACGCTGCGCTAGCTCATGCGGGCAGGTTTTAATAAATAGTAAATCAGACAGCTCGTCAAACTGGCTGGTATCCAGACAGTTATCTTCGTTTTTGACTTTACCCAGCCAGGCCTTAAACACCAGGACGGCACCACCACGCAGCAACATGCTCCAGATCTGATGACGAGTTTGCGCCGGCAGATCCGCTGTTTCAGCTTCTAAAGACTGAAGCAGTTTGTCTTCCTGCTCGGCAATCCGTTCAAACAGACCCAGTCCTTGCGGCTTGTAAGCATAAGGTTCAAAGACATCAAAATGTAATTCATCAAAAACTTGCAGTGCCAGCGGGACTGCACTCTGATACAGCGTTTCCAGCGCCTGATACTGGGCATCATTCAGCTTGCTGTATTTAAAGATCTGTGCCCAGTCAATGCTTGGCAATAAGGCATTGGCGCCATATTGACGGTGGAACTGCTGGGCCTGATTCAGGCCATGGTTTTGATCTATGTTCATGTGAAGAACTCCGATATGCAGAAAGATCAGCTACCCAAACAATCAAGGCATGTATGAGATGGAAACTGATCGTTTCTTATTCCTCTATTTTTAGAGCCAAGCATAGCTGATAAAAAATACGACTAAAGTTATAGTGCTGGAAAACTACCCTTTAATTATGAGTTAAAACAAATAGATAATTAATTGTAAATAAGTGTACTGCTGTACAGGTACAGATTGGTCATTTTTTGCCATGGTGAATTAGAAAATGAACATTTTGGTCAATTTATTCGGCTGTATTTTCGGCATATTTGCTGCTTTTAGCACATTAGAATAAATTTTATGCAAGCTAGGTGATTTTCTGTGGCAGTTGAGTATAAAAAATGCCCATTTTAAGCTTTAAAATGGGCATTCATGAATGCAATACAATCTTAGGAATCAGAAATTTTCAGTCCGGATAACCATGATCGTAAGGATGCAGGTTTCAGTGGTTTTTTCAGCAATACAATATTCAGCTCTTTCAGGCGCTGTGGCAATTCCGGATCGGAATCGGCAGTAATCAGCGCCACCGGAACATCATTGCGGCGCTGTTCCAGAATAAAGTCTAAACCGATCTTGTTCTGATTGAGATGCTGATCGACCAGCCAGACCTGAATATTTTCCTGCTGAATCAGCCTCAATGCCTGCTCTGGTTCGGTGGCTTTAAAGACTTGATAACCCCATTTGCTCAACAAGGTCGCCATCCCTTCCAGAATGGTTTCATCATTATCCAGACACAGGATTTTAAACGCCTTGGTTTTTAGTGGTACGGCCTGAACAGGTGCAGCGACGACTTTGGGTGCTGCAATGACAGGCACTTCAATCATAAAACAGGAGCCTTTGCCCAGCGCCGAATACACATGCACCGGATAGTCCAGCATGCTGGTCATGCGTTGCACGATGGCCAGACCCAGTCCAAGGCCCTGTTCACCCCATGGAGAGGTATGGCCGCAACGTTCAAACTCCTGAAACAGCTTGATACGTTGTTCTTCGGCAATCCCCGGTCCGGTATCCCAGACGCCAATGCGGATATGATTCGGTTTGGTACTGGAGCGTAAGACCCCGACCATCACTTTACCTTTGGCGGTATAACGCAGCGCATTACTGACAAAGTTCTGGATAATCCGGCGAATCCACTGTGGATCGGTATCAATCCAGAACTGCGCATCATGCACACTGAATTGAATGCCACGTTGTGCCGCAATGGATTTAAACTGCAGTTCCAGATCACTCAGCAAGTCATGTAGCGGATAGGCCTGACGTTTCGGCTGAATGGTACCGCCTTCCAGTCGGGCAATATCCAGTAGCGCAGACAGCATGCTTTCTGCACCATGCAGGGCACGATCCAGTTGCTGCAAGGTCTTGCGGTCTTCGTCATTTTGGACGCTTTGTTCCAAGGCAGTACTGAACAGACGCGCCGCATGCATCGGCTGCAACAGGTCATGACTGGCGGCGGCAATAAAGCGGCTTTTCGACATATTGGCTTTGTCGGCCTGTTCACGCGCCAGTTGCTGTTCGGACAAGGCATCTGCCAGCTGTTGGGTACGATCCTGAACCCGGGCTTCCAAGACGGCTTCATTTTCACGGAAGGCAGTAATATCGGCAAAAGTCGTAACGAAACCACCCCCTTCGATCGGATTACCACGCATCTGAATGACCCGGCCATCTTTACGAATCCGTTCAAATTCATGGGCACTGCCGACCTGCATCCAGTGAATACGCTTGCGGACATGTTCTTCGACCGAACCCGGCCCACATTCACCACGTTCGGCGTTATAACGGATCAGATCTGCGATTGGACAGCCGACATAGACAATATCGGTCGGATAATCGAACAGTTTCAGATACTGATTATTCCAGGCCACCAGACACATGTTTTCATCGACTACGCTGACCCCTTGGGTCATGTGATCAATCATGGTCATGATCAGATTCTGGTTAAAACGTTGCCATTGTGAGGCCTGATCGAGAATGTTGGCGACCTGACCCAAGGCCAGGCCATTATTGACCATGGCCGTGGTCAGCAGGGTACGTGCCGAAGCTGCCCCGATGGTACCGGCCAGATATTGTTCGGTAAAACGCCACCACATGCCATTGGCGCTGCTATTTTCATTCAGTTCGACACTGTTTTGGGTACAAAATTGCTGAAAAGCGCGGGTAGTGGGCCCTTCACCGGTAATGCGCTTGGCCAGGGTAATCAGATCGCCGACTTTTAAACGCGCCACATCCTGATGCGAATAACTGACTTCAGTTGAGGGACTCTGCGATGGCAGTGGCTTGGTTTCATAATAGAAGAAACTTTCAGCCTGAATCTGTTCGGCAATACTCGGACGGAAAATCCGCGAGATCCAAATATATAGGATTGTATTCAGGCCCAGTGCCCAGACCACCCCATGCGTCAGCGGATCAAACGATTCGAAACCGATCAGCGCTTCAGGACGTAACCAGTTCCAGCCAAAAGGGCCGTTAGTGAGCAGATTTTGGCTAAAGCGGTGATAGGCTTCTGGCAGGCTGCGCAGAATGGTGGGAAATAGCAGGGTATAGGACCACAAGGCAAAACCGGTCAACAGACCCGCATATACGCCCTGCTTACTACCACCGCGCCAGTAGAGGCCACCGATCAGGGCAGGGGCGAATTGTGCTACCGCACTAAAGGCCAACAGGCCAAAAACAGAAAGCTGATCAATATCATTAAAGAAGTTGAAGAACAGGAAGCCCATTAACATCACGCCCAGAATACAGATCCGGCGGGTAAATTTCAGTACCAGCGGCAAGCGTTTATCATGTCGGGAAATCAGTTTCAAACGCCATAGCGCTGGCATAATCAGATCATTACTGAGCATGATGGAAAGTGCCACAGAAGACACCAGCAGCATCCCGGTAGATGCGGAAAAGCCGCCCAAGAATGCCAATAAAGTGAGCCAGTCCTGATTATAGCTGAGGGGTAAGGACAGGACCGCCACATCTGGAATTGCCAGATATTGCGGCGCCGCATGCAATGCCCAGCTGGCAATCGGAATAATCGCCAGCGTGGTCAGAATCAGATAAACCGCAAACCAGCGCCGTGCACCGCGGATATGTTTTTCATCACGCAGCTCCACCACTGCCACATGGAACTGGCGTGGCAGGCAGATAACTGCCAGGGCTGCCAGCAAGGTCTGAACCCAGAAACTTTGCGGAACCCCAAACAGCTGGACATCACGGAAGGTGGTACTGATATCTGTGCTGATCTGTGCCATATTTCCTGGTGCTTCAAACATAAAGAAACAGGCGACTGCCAGCAGGGCAAAGAGCTTGACAAAGGATTCAAAGGCCACGGCCAGCATCAGACCGCCATGCTGTTCAGTATTGGCAATCTGCCGGGTGCCAAAGATCATCGCCAGAATGGCCAGTACACCGGTCAAAAACAGCACCCCATTGGTGGTGTTGGCAATTCCGGCAGATGGTTCCAGAATGACTGCGGCACTCAGGGCAATGGCGCGTAGCTGTAAAGCCAGATAAGGCACAATCGCGACCACTGCCAGAATGGTGACCAGCGATGCCAGCGGGCCACTTTTACCATAGCGCGCCGCGACAAAGTCCGCGATTGAGGAAATCGCATGATGCTGTCGTACCCGTCCTAATCGGCGCCAGATATCATAACCGACGGCAACGAATAACAGCGGGCCAAGATAGATCGGCAGGAAAATAATGCCTTCCCGTACCGCAGCGCCGGTAGCGCCATAAAAGGTCCAGGATGAACAGTACACCCCTAAAGTTAAACTAAACAATAGCATGCGCCCACGGGTACTCAGCCGGCTGGCATGTTTTTCCCCGTAAAAAGCGCAGATAAAGAGCAATGCGATATAGAGGGCAAGTACCCCTATGATGAGCCAACTGTTCATATAGCCTGATGTGTGCTGAGCATGCCGCTATGATAGCGCATCATGAACGCTGCAGTTTAAATTGGTCATTTTTTAACGACCAAAGTCTAAATTACAAGAACATAGGATTCTTGTTAAGTTGTAATAGTGATAATTCGAATTAAAAATAGTTAGCCCATGGTTGGGCTACAGGAGTGTAACTATGGATGAGGCACAAGTAGATCGAATTCTACAAAATCCAAAATTCAAAGAAATGGTCCGCAAGAAAAGTATGCTGAGCTGGACCTTAACCGGCATTATGCTATTTGTCTATGTGGGTTTCATGTTGCTGGTCGGCTACAACAAAGAGTTTTTATTGTCTTCGCTTTCAGGTGGTGTAACGACTTGGGGGATACCGCTGGGTCTGAGCATCATTGTCTTGTCATTCATTTTGTGTGGCGTGTATTCCTATATTGCAAATAACACTCTCGACCAACTGACGGCAGAAGCCATACGTGAAGTAGAAGCAATTGCTCATGAAAAAGGACCACATTAAGATGAAATGGAATTCTCTTATCGCCCTTGCTGCAACCACAATGACCTCAGGTCTGGCCCTGGCTGGACCTGATCTGGGTGCAGCAGAACAGCAGGCAACCAACTGGCCTGCGATTATCATGTTCCTGATTTTTGTTGGGGCAACATTGCTTATTACCAAATGGGCAGCCAAACAAACCACCAGTACCAAAGACTTCTATACGGCCGGTGGCGGTATTTCCGGTTTTCAGAATGGCCTGGCGATTGCCGGTGACTATATGTCAGCAGCTTCTTTCCTGGGTATTTCCGCGATGGTGTTCCTGTCAGGCTTTGATGGCTTACTTTACTCACTGGGCTTTATGGTGGGTTGGCCGATCGTATTGTTCCTGGTGGCAGAACGTCTGCGTAACCTGGGTAAATACAACCTGTCAGACGTAGTATCTTTCCGCTTGCAGGAAAAACCGGTACGTACCTTGGCTGCTTTAAGTTCACTGGTTGTGGTGGCGTTCTACCTGATTGCACAGATGGTGGGTGCAGGTCAGCTGATCAAACTTCTATTCGGTCTGAACTATAACATTGCAGTCGTGATTGTTGGCTTGTTGATGATGGCTTATGTCATCTTCGGTGGTATGTTGGCAACCACTTGGGTACAGATCATCAAGGCAGTCATGTTATTGTCCGGTGCGACCTTCATGGCATTTATGGTCATGAAAGGTGTGGGCTTTAGCTTTACCAACATGTTTGAACAGGCAATTGGTGTTTATTCAAAAGTGCATGACCTGAGTCTTGCCGATGCAACCAAAATCATGGGTCCAGGTAGTTTAGCGTCTAATCCGATTGATGCGATTTCTTTAGGTCTGGCATTGATGTTTGGTACAGCAGGTCTTCCACATATCCTGATGCGTTTCTTCACGGTAAAAGATGCCAAAGAAGCGCGTAAATCAGTCGTAGTTGCGACAGGTTTTATTGGTTATTTCTACCTGCTCACTTTCATCATTGGTTTCGGTGCGATTCTGTATGTATCGAACAACCCGCAATTCCTTGATGTTGCAAAAATGGCGGTGACTGGCAAGCTGGAGCTTGTTGGTGGTAACAATATGGCGGCGGTGCACCTGTCTGATGCAGTGGGCGGCGACCTGTTCATGGGCTTCATTTCTGCAGTTGCATTTGCCACGATTCTTGCAGTCGTTGCTGGTTTGACTCTGTCAGGTGCCTCAGCTATTTCGCATGACTTGTATGCCAACGTGTTGAAGAAAGGCCAAACTACGCCTGCCTCTGAACTACGTATGTCTAAGATTGCGACTTTAGGTCTTGCGATCTTTGCAATGATTCTCGGGATTCTATTCGAGAAACAAAACGTAGCCTTCATGGTCGGTCTGGCATTCTCGGTTGCAGCATGTGCCAACTTCCCGGTACTGGTATTGTCTATGTTCTGGAAAGGCTTGACGACACGTGGTGCAGTGATTGGTGGTGTTGCAGGTCTGGTAACAGCAGTAACCTTGATTGTGCTGTCTAAAGCAGTATGGGTCGATACTTTGGGTATTTCTGATACGCCAGTAAACCCGTTCAATGGTCCTGCAATCTTCGCGATGCCATTGTCATTCTTCTGCTGCTGGTTGTTCTCTGTGACGGATAATTCGGCACAGGCTCAGGCAGAACGCAAAGCCTTTGATGCGCAGTTTGTACGCTCACAAACTGGTATTGGTATCTCAGGCGCATCGGATCACTAAGATCTCCGCTACGCTAAAAAAAGCCCCGTCAGGGGCTTTTTTTATGGAGATATCATCAAGTTTTTTCTTTAGTATAAACGCCGTATTGAATTGAGCTGGCTGGATTTGTGCAGCGTTATTTCAGTAATTTTCATACAAATCGCATATCTGCAAGCGACTTTGAGCATGCTATGTTAAAAGCGGCTAACCATAACAATGTGTTCCCTACATGAAGATAGTAACAAGAATAGCAACAAGAAGGGCAGTATGAAGCAATCTTTGCAGCAGTTCTGGCACAGTTTTACCCATCTGCCCTCAGCATGGCTGCTTTGTTTACAATTGCTGATTTTGATCTTGTCCATGTTGAGTTATGAAAACCTGCCCTATCGGGCAATCACCTGGATGCTCGGTGTCCTGGTGTTACTGGTCATTGCCAAGGTCATTCGCCAGACGCCGATGTTTACCATTTTAGGACTCAGCTTTGTGGCCGGCGCAATTCTATTTTCTTCACTGATTGTTTTGGGCCTGCGCTATACCTGGGTCTATGTGACGGCGAATCTGTTTGAAGCCAGTGCATATTTTAGTGCTGCTTATGGCCTGTTGCGTTATATGTTTCATGACCGCTATCTTACCAAAGATGAACTCTTTGCAGCTGGAGCGGTATTTACCTTACTGGCCTGGGGCTTTGCTTTTCTTTATAGTGTCTGCCAGTTATGGGTGCCTTATAGCTTTTCAGATCCTGACTTGCAAGCCCATCAGCCTTGGTTGGATTTGATCTTTCTCAGCTTTAGTGTCCAGTCCGCCACGGGCTTGTCGGATGTGATGCCGGTCAGTCCGCTGGCACGGATGCTGGCAATTATCCAGATGTTTGTCGGGGTGATGTATTTGGCCCTGATTGTTTCTCGCCTGATTGCCTTACATTATATTTCCCATCTGCCTAAACAAAATAGTGCAGAAAATCAACATAGAAGTCCGGATGAGTAAGAGACAACCCTTGGAATGATCGGGTTACAGTAACTTAACGGCTTTATTTTGTGTAACATCCTAAAATAGCAGGAGATCTAGCTTCCATAGACTGAATCTGTCTGATCATTTTGACCTTACCAATAATTATTTGACGCTGTTTGTCGATCCAATTTTTAAAAAATGGAGGAGGTATGCCTTCCACAAAACCATCCTGGTTTGCCAATATCAATCCAAATGTTTTTATTAGTACTGTCGCCATTATTGCGATATTTTTAGCGTTGGTCGTATTTGCACCCGATGCTTTTTCAGTTTTCACCCAGCAACTGAACCAGTGGATTACCACCTCCTTTAGCTGGTTCTATGTATTGTCGGTGGCGATATTTCTCATCCTTCTGGTTTATATTGCCCTATCGGATATGGGCAAAATCAAACTGGGACCCGACCATAGCCAGCCGAAATATAGCAGTGCCTCCTGGTTTGCGATGTTATTCACCGCAGGAATGGGGATTGGACTGATGTTCTTTGGCGTGGCCGAACCGGTGATGCATTATGTCACGCCACCTGCCGGTGAACCGGAAACTGTACTGGCTGCACAACAATCTATGCGGGTCACCTTTTTCCACTGGGGCTTACATGCCTGGGCTATTTATACGCTTGTTGGCCTATCCTTGGCTTATTTTGCTTACCGGCATCAATTGCCTTTAAAAATCCGTTCGGCCTTGTATCCACTGATTGGTCAAAAGATCTATGGTCCGATTGGAGATGGCGTCGATACCTTTGCCACCATTGGTACGGTATTTGGTGTGGCCACCACGCTTGGTTTCGGGGTGACCCAAATCAATTCAGGTTTGAACTATTTGTTTGGCATTGAACAGGCACCCAGTACTCAGGTCATTTTGATTATTGTGGTCAGTGCCATGGCGGCGACTTCCGTATTTTTTGGATTAGACAAAGGAATTAAACGTTTATCTGAACTAAATTTGGTACTTGCACTGCTGTTGCTGATTTTTGTTTTTGTGGCAGGTCCGAGTATTTATCTGTTACAGACGACTATTCAGAATGCCGGCCAGTATGTTTCAAATCTGTTCAGTATGACCTTTAATCTGTATGCCTATCAGCCAAGTGGCTGGATTGGGGGCTGGACCATCATGTACTGGGCCTGGTGGATTTCCTGGTCGCCATTTGTCGGGATGTTTATTGCCCGGGTCTCGGAAGGGCGCAGTATTCGTGAATTTATCGTGGGTGTATTGCTGATCCCGACTGGATTTACCCTGATCTGGATGGGCTTTATGGGCAATGCTGCGCTGTATAGCATTATGCATGAAGCCAATACCAGCTTGCTAGAAGCAGTTCAACGTGATTCCTCTGTGGCTCTATTCGAATTTTTAGCTAATCTGCCTTTCAGCTCAGTGACCAGTATCATTGCGACTTTACTGGTGATGCTGTTCTTTGTGACTTCTGCCGATTCAGGAGCATTGGTGACTGATTATCTGACAGCAAAAAGTGAAAATTCACCGACCTGGCAGCGTCTGTTCTGGACCGTACTCATGGCTTTACTGGCTATCATCCTTTTACTGGCAGGAGGCTTAGAGGCTTTGCAATCGGCCACGATCATGAGTGCTTTGCCATTTACCTTCATTATGCTGCTGATGTGCTGGGGATTAATCAAAGCCTTACATCTGGATGTCACCAAAATGCATGCGCTGCAAGCCGCACGGATTACCCCGCGTGCGATCCAGAATCCGCGCAGCTGGCAACAGCGATTAGGCCTGATTATGCATTATCCGCACACTCAGGAAGAGGTGCAGCAGTATATTCAAAATACAGTGAATAAGGCATTTCTCAGCTTTCAGAGTGAATTGAAACGGCGCCGATTACACGTGACGATTAGTCCGCTAGAAGACGGTATACAGCTCCGTGTTGATCATCAGGATGAAATTAATTTTATCTATCAGGTCAATGCGACCCAGACTTTAAGTCCAAGCTTTATGTCTGAACTGGAGAATGCGGGCGTAGATTCCTATCAGGCAGAAGTCTTTTTAAGAGAAGGCGGGCAGGGCTATGATGTGATGGAATGGACGCAAGAAGATCTGCTCCAGGATATTATTGATCAATATGAGCGACATTTGCACTTTTTAAGTCTGGTGCGTACACCAGAATAAGCGTATCTAAATCTGAAAATCAAGCAATAATAAAAAAGGACGCATCAAGCGTCCTTTTTTCTATTCAGCATCTAATTAAAAATTAGAAACGGAATTTAGCATTTACGCCAACAGTTTGTGTGTCTAAAGCAACTGCATCTTCTTCAGCAGCTTTAACAGCTTCAAAGTTAGCATTTACATAGCTAGCGCCAACAGAGACAGCTGGAGTAACGAAGTAGTTTACGTTTGCGCCCCAAGCTTTATCTGGAGAACCAGCATAGCTAGATTCCATATAAGAAGCACCAACGCTTAACTGTGGGTTAAGGAAAAGAGTTGTACCTAAGTTGTAGGCAGTATCTTCACCATAAACTAAACCGCTTTCAAAACCAATTGACATGTTAGTACCGTCAATCGCGCCTACATATTTAGTGCGGGCAGTGATTGCGTCTTGGTCTTCATTGATTGTGCGAGATTCAAGAGCAGCTTTAGCAACACCGTTGTTAAACATGTTGAAAGCATCATAAGAAGTTTGGTCAGCAACGCTGGTATAACCCACAGCAACCAAGAAGTTAGGGATTAGTAATGCACCTAGTTCTAATGCATAACGGTCACCATTGCCGTCTACGTCGCCCGCTTTGTTATCCGCGATGGTATGGCTATAAGAAGCGCTTGCATAAGCAGGAACAACGTTAGTCGGGATATACGCTTCACCTTTTACACCGAAAGTATGGTGCACAGTGCGATCACCAAATTCTTGTCCGTCTTCGCCGTATGTATAAGCAGCAGAAACATTAGATGCTTGGTTTAAAAAAGCAGCTTCAGCTAAAGGACCTTTAGACGCATCTACATCTTTAAAGTAATAAGTACCTTGAACAGCGCCAGTGAAGTCTTTGTCATTTGCAGTGTTATCGATGTACTCTGACTGACCTTGAACTTCGAATTGATATGCTTGAGCACCGGTCATCGCTAATAATACAGCAGTGGCTAAACCTAGTTTTTTCATGATATTTACCATTTTGTTACAAAAGATGTACAACATAGAACATATTGTATTGTAACAATTTATTAAGTCAATCCACTTCGAATTTAGTATTTTTTCGTCTTAAAATAATGTATTAGTTTTGTGTAATATTCATCTATTTAGCTTGAAATTGAATTTTATGTAAAATTTGTTTTATAACAAAAAGCTAGAGCTTAAAAATAGAACACTACGTCAAAGATTAAGAAGAAAATGTGTGGATATTATTATTCATTAATTAAATTGATTATTGATTTTTTATCGTAAAATTCAATTGATGTTTTAAGGATAAATTCATAAATATGTCAAAAAATATAAGATGAATTATATAATTCATCACGCTTTATTATAAATTGTACAAATTTAATGCAGAATTCCTCTAGAATTGTAATAGGTGTCTCTTTTTTGAACCAAAATGTGATGCTTTTTAATCTCGACTAGGCCAATCGGCTTTACATTGTTAATAGATTTTTACATAATATCAGTATCAGGTTAAAGTTCATGTTTCATTATGATTTAACGTGATTCTCCACAATTTTTTTATTGGCCCAGCTTTCCCCAAGGTTGGGCTTTTTTTTATCCGCATTTTTTATTTACTTTCTATTCATCTTCTAAGATAGAAACTGTTCTGTAGCAATGAACTTCAGCAATAAAAATAGTAAAAATAAAGCACTAAAATGGTGCATATTAATTCATTAATAGATGACCTAAAAATATAAGCACTAAAAAAACCCCAGTTTTCATAGAAAACTGGGGTTTTTTCGCCAAAATTTGCGGGTAAACTAAAATATCTGCTGAGGAATAATTTAACTCGCCCTAATGCGGTGCATTATGCACCCAATTGTTGCATGTGTAAATAGTGCGGAAAGCAAGTTTTGATATTTTTTTTAATGCTTAAAAGTCCTGTATTTGTGTTGTATTTTTTGTAGGATAAAACCCATAAAACTTTAGCCTGAATTTAAAAAGTAGCGCTTTTAAAAATTAAAATCAAAAAAATATAGAAAAAACATTAACTAAGTTGAATTACCTACTTTAAGAGTATTTCATTTTATTTGTATAATAATCAATCTATTTAGCTTTGCTTGTCATATTGGGGCGTAATACAACAGCATGAATACCTTACGCTCTGAGTGGATCAGTAAACGTTTGTACTGGTCGATGTCGATTATTATTTTATGTTTACTTTGTATCTGTATTCCCTTAATTGTGAGTAGCAGTCAAAGTTATTTAAAATCCAGACAAACCTATCAACAATTGAATGCATTGCAGCAGGTCGCTGACCTGGCAAATAAAATTTCGCGTGAGCGTGCGCCTGCCAATAAGGCCATGTCCAGTTCGGTGCAGGAATTTGCCCAGCATCAGCAAGAGTTAATCAGCTACCGTCAACAGGTGGATCGGCAATTGTCCCAGACCGCGGATGTATTGACGGAGGTCGGTTTTAACAACCTGAGTCAGCAACTTTCACAGCTTGAGAATAGTTTGAAAAAAGGGCGTGCACAGGTTGATGCTTATACCCAGATGCCGCGTCAGCTGCGCAGTGCTCAGGAACTTGATCAGGCGATTCTGGCGATGTTTGCTGCCTGGGAAAGTTGCCGTGAACTTTTGCGTGACGTGGCGGTGGCTTCAGATAGCTCATCGACCCCTCTGAATAACTATATTAGCCAGATTCTATTTTTATCAGATTTACGTGATCAGGCCGGTCGTGTGGCCTCGTCTATCATGGCACATGTGACTTTTGAAGCTCCGCTTCCCACTGAAAATATTACCCGCTCTTTACAGACCCAACATCAGGTGCGTTATTTGTGGGCCTTGATTGATACCATTCAACCTGTTCAAGATAAGACTGAGGAATTCATCCGTTTACATCGGCGGGTAGAAACCGAGTTTATTCAGCAAGGCTTACCGATTGTGAGTGAGCTGATCAGTGACAGTCTGGAACAACGTGACTACCGTTTGAGCGGAACAGAGCTGACTGAAGCGATCGTAGATAAATTTGCGACTGTGGTAGACCTGCAAACTTATCTGCTGCAATACAGCAGAGATGCCGCTATTCAGGAAATGAACAGCAATATGCAGCGTTTGATCTGGAGCGTGTTGGTATCGTTGATTTCATTACTGACCGCGATTTCCACCATGATCTTTGCACGCAAACAAGTATTTTTGCCACTTATTCAGGCACGCCGCATGTTGTTGAGTTTGTCTAAAAACTCGGGTCGTCAGAAAATTGATATGCGGCTGCGTGAAGTGAATCATTCTGATTCCTTATTCGCTGCCATTCAGAAATTGCAACAAATGTTGCAAGAACGCGATGCGCTAGAATTCCGTTTAAAAAATATTGCTCATTCCGATTCTTTGACCGGGCTGGCCAACCGTTTTGCGTTGGAAGAATATATCCGCTTTATGGAAAATCAGCCGGGTCAATTGAGCCAGACCTGTTTGATGATTATTGATATTGATCATTTTAAACAGGTGAATGATCAATATGGGCATATTATTGGCGATCAGGTGATTCAACTGGTGGCCGAGCGTTTACAGGCCAATGTCCGTGCTACAGATTTGTTGGTGCGTTATGGCGGCGATGAATTTCTGGTATTGATTGAAAATATCCAGATGCAGCAGGCACTGATTGTGGCTGATAAAATCCGGGCTGAAGTGGCTGAGCGTCATATTGTGACTGCAGCAGGAGACGAGATTCAGGTTTCGGTCAGTATCGGGGTGGCGATTGGGGCGGTTTCCTGGATGGCTTTGTTGTCAAATGCCGATGATGCTTTGTTTAAAGCAAAGGCCAAAGGACGCAATGCGGTGGCTGAGGTTTGATTGTTTTTATTGTTTAAAATATCTTTTTCTCATGTCGGACAATTCAATACTTTTAGTTGAAAAGAATCTGTCTAAGAGATAACTGTAAGATATACCAATTTCCATTTGGTTCACCTCTGAGCTCAGGGTATCCATTCTTTGCATTGGCATAATTTAAACTTATTTCAATGTATAAAGATTGAGTAATATCATTTTTAACATATTCAAGATGAGTAGAGATTTTTGTGCTTGAAGGTGTTTGATCTTCGGAAGATTTAATTCTGAACTTTAATAGCTTAATTTTTTGGTAATCATTCTTAATTTCAAGCATAGTTTTACCTTGATGCTTACCAATGGTATGTAAAAGTATAGGAAACATTTTACCCCACTGTTGTTCCTTCCAAGCATTTAGGAAAATGAGTAGAGTATATTCAGGGGTTAAACTGTCTAGAGTCTCCAACATTTGATTTTCCCAATAGTTTTCGGATTTTATGGGTCGCATTTTCCATTCATTTATTCGTTGAGAAAGTTCTTGAGTCATCTGATATTTTTCTAATGATTCCTTTAAGGATATAGGCTCTACAGGTTGCTTGTTTACTACCTTTTCATCAGCCCAATCAATTAGACAATCCAAAACCCACCAACACTTAGAAGCTACTTCTTTATTAGCAAAATTTAAATCTCGTCCATGTAGGATTCCATTTCGATAAGGAATTAGAATTCTTTCTTTTGCTGTTTTTGTTCTTGACGTATTCATGATTACCTTTAGAAAAGGCAATCCTGTTTCATGTGATGTAATACTGTCATAGAGTTCTAGATCAGACTTTTCGGCAAAGAATCCAACGTGTCTTGAAATGTCATTTACTAAGCCATCTATCAGCGCGAGTAAAAGAGGAATACAAGCGTGATAACGTTCATCTAAATAGTCTATTTTTAATAATTTGAGCAAATCTAAACGATCTTTGAAATGTTCACGAGAAGTGCACTTTTTCAAAATAAAATCTATTTTATTTTGATCAATATAGTTTATGAGTAGTTCTTTTGCTTCTTCATACTTATTGATTGAGCCTAAATATACACATTTTTCTAAAATAGTCTGACTTAACCCACCGTAACAGATCCATCCATCTTTAGAGAAAAGGTCATTAAATTGATCTGGCAATGTTAAGACCCGACTATCTTGCACAATTTGTATGAGTTGATTTCGATGTTCTTTTAATTTTGGATTAATTGTATATATAAAAGGAATAGTATCGAGAAAATTACATCCAGTTTCTATCAGTTTGCTAAAAGCTAAAAAAGGTTTAATGGACTCATTATCTTTAATTTTTGACATTACTTTCCCAAATAAAAAAACGGTGAATAAATCACCGTTTTATCATACTTATTAGATGGATAAAATCTTCCCTAACCCTAAGTCCTATAGGACGTCAGATAAAGAAGAAAAATCACTCCTTTTTCAAAGGAGGGTTGGGGAGGATTTAAAAAAATAAATCACTTCAACAACGGCTTCAAAAATTTACCCGTATGTGATGCTTTCACTTTCACGACTTGTTCAGGCGTACCTTCCGCGACAATCATACCGCCACCCGAACCACCTTCAGGTCCCAAATCTACCACCCAGTCAGCAGTTTTAATCACATCCAGATTATGCTCAATCACCACAATGGTATTACCCTTATCACGTAGCTGATGCAGGATGTCCAGCAGCTTGGCAATATCATGGAAATGCAGACCCGTGGTCGGTTCATCCAGAATATACAAGGTTTGACCGGTATCGCGTTTGGCCAGTTCACGTGCCAGTTTGACACGCTGCGCTTCACCACCGGAAAGCGTGGTCGCAGACTGACCCAGACGGATATAACCCAAACCGACCTGATGCAATGTTTCCAGACGACGGTGAATGACGGGAATGGCATCGAAGAAATGCATGGCATCTTCAACGGTCATCTGCAACACGTCGGAAATATTCTTGCCCTTATAGTTCACTTCCAGCGTTTCACGGTTATAACGTTTGCCATGACAGGCATCGCAAGGCACATACATATCCGGCAGGAAATGCATCGCCACCTTGATCATGCCGTCGCCTTCACAGGCTTCACAGCGCCCACCTTTCACGTTAAACGAGAAACGACCCGCGGCATAACCACGTGCTTTGGCTTCCGGAGTTTGTGAAAACAGTTCACGGATGGGGGTAAATAAACCGGTATAAGTGGCCGGATTAGAACGTGGGGTTCGTCCAATCGGACTCTGGTCAATATCGACGACTTTGTCGAGGAACTGCAAGCCATCAATCGATTCAAACTTTTCCGATGTTAAAGTGGTTGCACCATTCAGTTGGGTCGCCGCCAAAGGTAACAATGTCCGGTTAATCAAGGTCGATTTACCCGAACCCGATACCCCGGTAACACAAGTCATAATGCCCAAAGGAATGGTCAGATCGACTTTTTTCAGGTTATGCCCAGATGCACCCATCAGCTTGATCTGTTCTTCAGGTTTAGGTGGCTGAATCCGTTTTTTCGGCACTTCAATTTTTAACTTGCCAGACAAATATTGTCCGGTCAGCGAGTCAGGATTGGCCAGAATTTCATCATAAGTTCCTTCAGCAATCACATGTCCACCATGCACACCTGCACCCGGGCCAATATCAATAATATGATCGGCGGCACGAATTGCATCTTCATCATGCTCGACCACCAAGACGGTATTGCCCAAGTCTCGCAGACGGATCAGGGTTTGCAGCAGACGGTCATTGTCACGCTGATGCAGACCAATTGAGGGTTCATCCAGCACATACATCACGCCCATCAGGCCGGCACCAATCTGGGAAGCCAGACGAATACGCTGTGCTTCACCGCCCGACAATGTTTCGGCAGAACGCGACAGGCTGAGATAATTCAGACCGACTGAGACCAGGAAGTGCAGACGTTCACGGATTTCCTTGAAAATCTTGTCGGCGATTTCTCCGCGTGCGCCTTCTAGGTTAATGTCCTGATAATAGCTTTCGGCATCACCAATCGACATGCGGGTAATGTCGGCAATGGTCTTGTCCAGAATTTTCACATTCCGCGAGATTTCATTCAGCCGTGAACCATCACAGGCATCACAGGCAGCATTGGACAGATACTGCGCCAGATCATCACGCACATAATTACTTTCAGTTTCACGGTAGCGGCGTTCCAGATGCGGCAAAATCCCTTCAAACGGAATCACCCGATTATGACGACGGCCACGCTCATCGATATAACTTAGATCAATTTTTTCTTTGCCGGTGCCGTACAGGAATTTTTTCTTGGTGTCGGCATCCAGTTCATTCCACGGCGTTTCTAAAGAAAAACCAAAATGCTCGGCGACTTTCTGGATCATGCCGTAATAATAAGGACGCTGACGGTCCCAGCCACGAATCGCACCCTGACTGACACTGACTTCAGGATTGGGAATCAGTTTATCGGCACTAAAATGACTGCGGGTGCCGAGACCATCACAGACCGGACAGGCACCAAAAGGGTTATTGAACGAGAATAAACGCGGTTCCAGTTCTGCGACAGCGCGGTCACATTCCGGGCAGGAATGCTTGGCAGAAAATACCCGATCATCATGTTCATCCTTCATCCAGGATAAAATCGCAATATCGCCACCGAGGCGCAGTGCAGTTTCAAAACTTTCTGCAATACGGTTGCCCAGATCATCACGGACTTTAAAGCGGTCGACCACGACTTCAATGGTATGTTTTTTCTTTTTGTCCAGTTCTGGTGGCGGATCAATTTCCATAATCTCGCCATCGACGCGGGCACGGACAAAACCTTGACTCTGTAACTGCTCAAATAAGGCGGTATATTCACCTTTACGCTCACGCACCACCGGGGCAAGCAGCATCAAGGCTGTGCCTTCTTCCAGCACTTTGACTGCATCGACCATTTCCGTGACGGTTTGTGCCACCATCGGCAGGTCATGTTCTGGACAGAAGGGCGTACCGACACGTGCATACAGCAGACGTAAGTAGTCATAAATTTCGGTAATGGTACCCACGGTAGAACGCGGGTTATGGCTGGTCGATTTCTGTTCAATCGCGATGGCTGGACTGAGACCTTCAATCGAATCGACTTCCGGTTTTTCCATTTGTGAAAGGAACTGGCGTGCATAGGCTGACAGCGATTCCACATAACGGCGCTGACCTTCGGCATATAAGGTATCAAAGGCAAGCGAGGACTTACCTGAACCAGACAGTCCCGTAATCACCACAAACTTGTCGCGTGGTATATCAAGGTTCACATTTTTCAGGTTATGGGTACGTGCGCCTCGAATACGGATGTGGCTTTGGCTCATGCAAGGATCCTAGAATATTCATCAAAAACCCTTATATGATACCGGATGAAAAATGTTCAAGTGCAAATAAAAGTATTTTAAACGTCAAGTTATGTCGGTGATTGGTCAATTCATCACAATACCGAGAAATATCACAGTAGATCGCTTCACTGTTCAGAATGACTAGACGTGAGGGACGTTCTTAACAAGCCGCTGCATAGCGGCGTTCAAAGATCGATTCAACATCCTCAAAGCAGGTGTCACGTGGTATATCATGATGCAGTCGCGCATAGAAATTAACTTCATTTTCCAGAATTTGCAAAAAGCCCTCATAGTCTTGTTCGAAAAAATCCAGGTCGAGCAAATCATTACGACGGGCCTGATGACAGCGGTACTTTTCAATAAATTTCAGCAGATGTTTCTGGATATGCGTGTTGGTATGGTAAATCAGGTAAGTTGCTGCTGAACCACAATCCAGACAGCCCTGTTCCAGATAAATTTCTTCATTATTCAACCAGCAACATTGCACCGTAAAAAATGCCCGAATCGCTTCGGTGCCTAAAGTGTCCATATTATCTGCCTCTTTCCGGGATTGATTTTATTAATTGATAATTATTCTCAATTATTGTGCGGCAATTTTGGGCTTATAGCTAGGTCTAGCATACCGGCCCGTTCTATCCTTGTTTTTTCAGACTAAGCCGTTTTTATGATCAGTTTATGACAGCAGAAATTTTTTAAACGGCTATAACCAAAAAGCCCTGTCTTAAACAGGGCTTTTTTTATTCGTCTTATTCATCCAGACCAGGCCACTGGCGTTGCTCAAAGGCACTGTCCCAGAACAACCATTCCAGACGGGCAGCATGGGTATAAGCTGCATGCATTTTTTCTAGTGTATCGGCATCAACACGCGCCGCAACACGGTCAACAGTCGCAATCACATTACGTACCGCAGTGTGGAACTCTTCTCCTGAATAGGTGTCCACCCAAGCCTGATACGGATTATTCGGCGCAGAGTTGTCGACAATATCTTTACCAACTTCAGCATAAATCCAGAAACAAGGCAGCAACGAGGCCAGTACTACTGGGTAGCTTTCTGACCAAGCGGTCGAAGTCAGGTAAGAAGTATAGTGATGACATGCCAGAGTCAGCGGGGTATTTTCAAACTGCTCTTTGCTAATGCCAAAATCCTGCATAAAGCCATCATGCAGGCTACGTTCCACCACAATCGCAATTTTGGCTGCCTCGGCAAACTGGATCACATCATCCGCTTCAAAAGCTTTGGCAGCACATACGGCCAGTGCACGGCCATAGGCCAGTAAATAATGCGCATCCTGAATCACATAATGACTAAAGGCTTCACGGCTTAAAGTACCTTGCGCCAGTTGCTGATTAAAGGGCAGGGCCAGGGTCTTCTGATAAAGTCCGAGATTGCGTTGCCATAGCTCTTGTGAAAAACTCATGCTGAAAATCCTTCGCAGTTCAAGTTAAACCATGCGGCACTATAGCAAAGATCGGGCTGTTTAAAAGATCGGCAAATTTTAAAAACAGAAAATAAGATAAAACAGCTCAGGAAGTGCTTTGGTTTATGCGCTAAAAGTTTCATAATTAGCTTAACTTTTCCTATTCGTATTGCTGCTCTCTCGCAGCCATACATTTATTTAATTTATCCAAGGTCGTTGTGTATGTTGAAACATTTTGGTTTCTCGATTGCATTTTCGATCGTGTGTCTTGGTTTGTCTGCGTATTGGGGTTATACCCATGGTCCTGACGCAGGCCTGCAAACCATGCTCACAGCGCTGACCATTACCGCTATTCTGGCGATTATGGAAGTGTCGTTGTCCTTTGATAACGCGGTTGTCAATGCCTCAGTCCTACGGGGTTGGGATCATTTCTGGAAAATGCTGTTCCTGACAGTCGGTATTCTGATTGCAGTCTTCGGAATGCGTTTGATCTTCCCGGTGGTCATTGTTGCAGTGACTGCAGACCTGGGCTTTATGGAAGTGGTACGTCTGGCCCTGAATGATCCGAAAGAATATTCAGCACGTTTAATGGCACATCATCCCGAAATTGCAGCTTTTGGTGGTGCTTTCCTGTTGATGGTATTCCTGAACTTCTTCCTGGATGAAGAAAAAGACACGCACTGGTTCAGACGGGTGGAACGCCGTCTGTCCAATCTGGCTAATGTACCAGCGATGTCGGTGTTTATCGCACTGGTGGCCTTGTTAATCATGGCAGCCAATGTCGATGAAGCCAAGCGTCTGGCAGTGACTATGGCGGGAATCTGGGGCATCGTAATTTATATTGGGGTGCAGGTCTTGAGCCATATGCTCGGTGGTGAACCGGAAGTCGATGAAGAAGGCAATGCGATTCGTCATGATGAAAATGGCGTACCGACGGGTGTAGTGAAAGCCGGTATTGGTGGTTTCCTCTATTTAGAAGTCCTGGATGCCTCTTTTAGTTTTGATGGCGTGATCGGTGCCTTTGCGATTACCTCAGACGTGGTCATCATCATGCTGGGTCTGGCCATTGGTGCGATCTTTGTCCGTTCAATGACGATTTATCTGGTTGAACAGGGCACATTGGATGCCTATATTTACTTGGAACATGGTGCGCATTATGCCATCGGTGCACTGGCTTTTATCATGATTGCCAGCGGAACCGGTCTGCATGTACCAGAAGTGGTGACCGGTCTGATCGGTGTAGCCTTTATTGTCTGGGCAGTATTCGCCTCGATTCAATACAAAAAACGTCAGGCAGCTTTAGACAAATAAAGCGCTGTTCCTGAATAAAAAGCGTAGCTCCGGCTGCGCTTTTTTATTTTTAGATTGGCATCATCTTTATTTCAAATAAAATTCATGTCTTCTTCATGAGCTGAATGTCCTATAATCTGGGCTCCAGATTAATTAACCCAATCGCCATAATTTATGATGAATGCTTTAGAACGTCGTTCAACCTTTGCCCTGAGCAGTATTTTTGCACTGCGCATGCTGGGGTTGTTTATGATTATCCCGGTGTTTTCTGTGGCAGGGCAGGCATATCAATATGCAACGCCTGCACTGATCGGTTTGGCGGTCGGGGTCTATGGTTTGACTCAGGCCTTATTACAGATACCATTTAGCCTGATTGCAGACCGCTATAGCCGTAAGCCTTTGATTGTTTTAGGACTGCTGCTGTTTGCCTTGGGTGGTGCGATTGCAGCCATGTCTGACAGCATTTATGGCGTGATTATCGGTCGTGCCATTGCTGGTGGTGGCGCAGTATCCGCTGTCGTCATGGCCTTGCTGGCCGATGTCACGCGTGAAGAAAACCGCATGAAAGCCATGGCAATCATGGGCATGAGTATTGGTCTGTCTTTTGTGGTGGCATTTAGTCTCGGGCCTTGGCTGACAGGTCTGGTTGGCATTTCGGGATTGTTCTGGGTCACCACGGTGATGGGATTGGCTGCCATTGCCATGCTGTTTATGGTGCCTAAAGTCACGCGCCATCATAAAAACTTTCAACAGGGTTATCTGACCCAACTGAAACAGGTGCTCCAGATTGGCGATCTGAATCGTCTGCATGTATCTGTGTTTACCCTGCATTTATTGCTCACAGCCATGTTTATTTATGTGCCTTCGCAGCTGATCGAGTTTGCAGATCTGCCACTTTCTAGTCATGGTTTGGTCTATTTACCCCTGTTGGTGCTAAGTCTGTTCTTTGCTTTTCCGAGTATCATTCTGGCAGAAAAATACCACAAAATGCGCGCGATTTTTCTGGTGGCGATTAGCGGTATTATTCTGGGTTTAATGGTGATGGTCTTTGGTTTTGAATCCAAATATATCTTGCTCATTGGCCTGGGCCTGTTCTTTATTGCCTTTAACGTGATGGAGGCCTTATTGCCTTCCTGGCTGTCTAAAGCTGCACCGATCCAGTCTAAAGCGACGGCAATGGGCGTGAATGCCAGCAGCCAGTTTTTGGGTGCCTTCTTTGGTGGGATGATCGGTGGTCAATTGTTGCTGCTCAATAATACCTCGATGGGCTGGAGTATCCTGACCGGGATTGCGATTGTTTGGCTGCTGATGAGTTTCGGGCTAGCTCAGCCACGCTATCTTTCATCACTGGTGCTGCGTTTGCCGGAAAGCAGACAAACTGACGAATGGACTTCTCAGCTTTTGGCGATTCGTGGTATTGAAGAAGTCGTGGTGATGGCTGAACAGCAAGTTGCCTATATAAAAGTCGATAAACAGCAGATTGATGATGCTTCGCGACAACAATTAACGCACTTGTTAGGTAAAGAGGTAGCCATTTAAGCATAACTCTTATAAAGTAAAATACAGAAATATATAGGAAGTAAACAGCAAATGCGTGGTGTAAATAAAGTCATTTTAGTGGGTACTTTGGGTAAAGATCCGGAAACCAAAACTTTTGCAAATGGTGGTTCTCTCACTCAATTTTCGATTGCTACCAGCGATTCGTGGACAGATAAAAGTACCGGTGAACGTAAAGAACAAACGGAATGGCACCGTATCGTGTTGCATAACCGTTTAGGCGAAATTGCGCAGCAATACCTGCGTAAAGGTTCTAAAGTATATATTGAAGGTTCATTACGTACCCGTCAGTGGACTGATCAAAATGGTCAGGAGCGCTATACAACGGAAATCCGTGGTGATCAAATGCAGATGCTGGACTCGAATCGTTCACAAGGCGAGCAGGGCGACAACAGTTTTAACCAGCCACGTTTTAATAACAATAATCAGGCGAGTAACAACCAAAGTGGCGGTTATGGCAATAATCCGCAGTCGGGTTATGGTTCAGCGCCGCAGCAAGGCGGTTTCAACAACAATCAGGGTGGCGGTTATGGCAACAATAACCCGAGTGGTTTTGCACCGAAATCTGCACCTGCACCAACAGCAGCGCCTGCAGCTGATTTAGATGATGATCTTCCATTTTAACTTATCAGAACGGTAAATCTTCATCCAAGACCCACCTGAATCCGGTGGGTTTTTTTATATCTTGAATTTGCTTTGTTTAGTTTTGATAGAGCTCAGAGCTTTATGATTGCTAATCTAAGTTGCAAAAAATTATATTTCAACTGCTCGGCTTATGTTCCAAATTCTAGGTTCCATATTGAGCAAATCAATCAGATCAGTAATTCTCATAGAAATCTTAAATCTAAAAAAACGATTATTTTTATAAAAACTTACGGTTTTACCTATTTAAGAAATTTTCGTATTCTATCTTCATCGAATGAACAATCTCACCAATATACGAGGAAAGGTCTCATGAGTTTAATCAATACTGAAATCAAACCATTCAACGCCACTGCTTACCACAAGGGTCAATTTGTGGAAGTGTCCGAGCAGGACATGAAAGGTAAATGGTCGGTTGTATTCTTCTATCCTGCTGACTTTACTTTTGTTTGTCCAACTGAATTAGGCGATCTTGCTGATCAATATGCTGAATTCCAGAAAATGGGCGTAGAAATTTATGGTGTATCAACCGATACGCACTTCACCCATAAAGCTTGGCATGATACCTCTGACGTAATTGGTAAAATCCAGTACCCAATGATCGGCGACCCAACCTGGACTTTGGCGAAAAACTTTGAAGTATTGATTGAAGCTGAAGGTCTGGCAGATCGTGGTACTTTCGTGATCGATCCAGAAGGTAAAATCCAGATCGTTGAAATCAATGCCGGTGGTATTGGTCGTGATGCAGCTGAACTGCTTCGCAAAGTGAAAGCAGCGCAATATGTACACGCTCACCCAGGTGAAGTATGTCCTGCGAAATGGAAAGAAGGCGAAGCAACTCTTGCTCCTTCAATTGACTTAGTGGGTAAAATCTAATTCGCTCACTTTATTTCAAAGCAAAAAATCCAGCACTCAGTGCTGGATTTTTTTATTGGTTGCTCAACATGAAAGCGCAATTCAAATGGTATAGCCCTGATGGCCTTCTGCCCGGGCACGTAAGCCCTCGACCAGATGCTCAATCAGTTTTTCCATCACCAGACGCTGACCTTTGCGTGAGGCATAGACCAGTTGTACGGTTCCCATATTGGAACACCAGTCTGGCAGCAGATGGATCAGGCGACCAGCTTTGAGATCTGCTTCCACGGTTAACAAGGGTAGATCGGCAATACCCAGGCCATCCAGGGCAGAATAGTATACGCCGGCCAGGTCATTGCTTTTGATGCGGGGTTCTAGGGGGATATCCATCTGTTCATGACTGTCGATACGATGCAGATGCCATTGATAGTGGTTTTTCTGCGTGCCTAAAACGATGGTCGGAAAGTCATTGATCTCAGTGGGGTAGTGTATCGAACGGCCTTGTAACAGCTCCGGACTGGCAACCAGACAATGCGTGGTTTTAATCACATCGCGAACGACAATGCTGGAATCTTCATTGGCTTCAAAGTTGGTGCGGATCGCCAGGTCAATCTCATCGTGCAGCACATCGACACGCCGGCTGGTAATTTCCATTTCTACCTGAACCTTGGGATAAGTCTTGAGGAATTCATTCAGCAGGCTGCGGATCTGGTAGCGCATTATCACCGAAGGACAACTCAGCTTGACCAGGCCTTGTGGTTCACTTTTCTGCTTGAGCAAGACATTACGGGCACAGTCCACCTGTTGAATCAGCTTTTCGCATTCCTCAAAAAATTCCTGGCCCAGTGAGGTCACCTTAAAATGTCGGGTTGAGCGTTGAATCAGGGTGACATTGAAACGGGCTTCCAGCTCTAAAATACGTCGGCTGAGTTTGGACTTGGTGATTCCGGAGATGTCACTGGCTGCACTAAAGCCGCCATGCTTGACCACCAGATAAAAATAATAATAATCATCAAAAGAATGCACCTTTCACCTCAATCGCCCTGCGTTCATACAATGCCCATCATAGGGGAAATCCGGGCCAGGCTAAACTGTTTCCAAGCCAGATTAATTTAATTGTTCCAACAAAAAGCGACCCGAAGGCCGCTTATTTTAGAGAGGTGTATGGTTTATTCCTGTGCAGTATTCTGGCTATAGCTATTCATCAGGTTGCGGTAGTCAGGAATATGATTGCTGAATAAGCTGCCGAGACCTTCGATATCATTACGCCAGTCACGGTGCAGTTCACAAGCCAGACCAAACCAGGTCATCAGCTGTGCACCAGCCTGTGACATGCGGTTCCATGCAGCATCACGTGTCAGGTGATTAAAGGTACCAGATGCATCTGTCACGATGAATACGTCAAATTCTTCTTCAAGTGCAGACAGCGCCGGGGAGGCAACGCACACTTCAGTCACCACGCCAGCAATGATCAACTGTTTTTTACCCGTGGCTTTTACCGCTTTAACAAAATCTTCATTATCCCAGGCATTAATTTGCCCTGGACGAGCAATATAAGGTGCGTCCGGGAATAGCTCTTTCAGCTCAGGAACCAACGGACCATTTGGGCCTTGTTCGAAGCTGGTGGTCAAAATGGTCGGTAAATTGAAATATTTTGCTGCTGCCGCAAGTGCCAATACATTATTTTTGAATTTATCTGGGTCAATATCACGAACCAGTGACAACAAACCAGTCTGATGGTCTACAAGTAATACGGCTGCATTGTCTTTGTCTAAACGTACATAAGGTTTTGCCATTTCTCTGTTGCTCTCTATAAAATTAGCATCCCGTCTTGGATCAAACCCAGGCTGTTCCGGGACGTGGTGATTTTTATATTAGAGCTAAAAACAGGACAAAATAAGCCCAAATTCTGGGATAAATAATCTTAAAAATAGGATAATTAAAAATTTAGACCAAAATTTTAGTTTATTTGTGTTGAATTCGGGAAGTTAAAGCAGAGATTGTCTTATATATAAGATACTGTATTCCAGCTTAGGACTATCAACGCATCTTGGCCCGGCATAAAATGGCTGCATGTTCATCCTATCGTAATAGGAGTTAAAAGATGAAAAAAGTAATTGGTGTTTACCGTAATCAAAACATGCATTGGGTCGGTGATGGCTTTCCGGTCAAAAATCTGTTTTCCTATGACCGTTTAGGTCAGGCGATCAGTCCGTTTTTGTTGCTGGATTATGCTGCGCCCTATCATTTTGATCCGACGACTGTACAACATGGCGTGGGTTCACATCCACATCGCGGTTTTGAAACAGTGACGTTAGCCTATCAGGGGGCAGTGACGCATCAAGATTCAAGTGGCGGTGGCGGCACGATTCAGGCAGGTGATGTGCAGTGGATGACCGCAGGCTCAGGTGTGGTCCATGAAGAATTTCATTCTCCAGATTTTGCCAAACATGGTGGTCTCTTTGAAATGGTACAGCTCTGGGTCAATCTGCCGGCCAAAGACAAGATGACCACACCACGTTATCAGGCGATCACTGCGGCAGCTATTCCGCGGATTGAAATGGATGAAGAGGCGGGGCATATTCGGGTGATTGCAGGTGAGTTTGCTGGTCATCAAGGTCCTGCTCATACTTTTAGTCCGATCAATGTCTGGGATGGTGAACTGAAAGCGGAATATGAAACCACCTTGCATATCCCTGCTGGGCATAATGCACTGTTAGTCGTGCTGAAGGGTGAGCTGGTGGTCAATGCGAGCCAGAAAGTCCTGGACAGCTCAATTATAATGTTTGCCCGTGATGGAGATCCGGCGATTCAGTTGCAAGCCTATCAGGATACCCAGTTTGTGTTACTGACAGGCGAGCCACTCAATGAGCCCATTCAAGGTTATGGCCCGTTTGTAATGAACAGCAAGGAAGAAATTATGCAGGCATTTCAAGATTTTAATCAGGGTAAATTTGGTGAAATTGCGGTGCAGGCTGAATAGTACACCGAGCGGTTAAACAAAGAAGCCTCTGCTTTCGCAGAGGCTTTTATTTTATAAGGCGCTGTAGTTTCTTGTCGTTTTAAATAATTTACGCATAAACTCATCTTGGTGGAATCTGATGGGTTTATGGTTTTATTATGCTGTGAATCATAGATTTTTCAAGGGCGTTTGTCAACCAAAGGTTATAAAAATGGTTAATTAAGATGTTTGTTTTTAAAGTGATTTTTCTGGTTATGTGGAAAAAATATGAATAAAATCCTGAGTTTGGTGAATTTTGTAACATGTTTAAAAAATAGTGAAAAGCAGATTTTATCCCGTCCAATTGCCTTTACGAAAAACATATATTCTGGAAGATTTTAATAACCTGTTTGATTGGCGGATGGTACATAATTTCTGTAGTTTTTCAATGATGGATGATCAGTTTGGATATCGCAGTAATTGGTAGTGGCATGGCCGGACTGGCAACAGCCAGAATTCTCCAGGATGCAGGACATCACATCACGATTTTTGAAGCACTTCCAGGTCGTGGCATGGACAGTCATAGCCTTGAATTTGAAGGGGGGCTGATTGATGCACCTTTACGTGTGATGAATCCTTATCTGTGGAAAAATACCCTGAGTCTGGCCACGCATCTGGGCATTAAAACTTATCCGGTGCGTACCTATATGGCCTGCAGCTGGTTATTTGAAGATAAAACTGAAACCTGGCTGACCACATCGCGTAGCCGTATCGGCAATATTCCAATTATCAATAACCGTAAAGGCTTGCAGCAGTACGGCTGGCGTCTGGTCAAGGGCCTGTTGCAGCTCAAAGTGGCATTAACCAAATTTTTTAAGTCGAAAAATCAGGACATCAGCCTGGCAGAATTTATCAATCGTAACGAGATTGAAGAAGTGTTCTGGCATGGCGCCGTAATGCCGGTACTGTATACCATTTGTACCTGCAATCCGAAAACCATTGGTGAATGGCCGGCGAAACCTTTATTGATTTTCCTGCGTCAATTGACTGATGGCGATGCCTTACTACGCTTGCAAGGCGGAACACCGGCGCTGGTCGACAAACTGGTGGAAGGTATTCATATTGAAGATGGTTCAGCGATTACACTGGTTCAAGAGCAGGGCGATCAGGTCAAAGTTGAAAATGCGGCCGGTTATTCAAAACTGTTTGACCGGGTCATTGTCGCGACGCCAACCACTAAAATTGAGCAATTCCTGGATCCAACCCAGTTTGCCAGCGAAATTGAATTATTGAAGAAATTCAAATTCGAACAGGGCGAACTGGTGATTCATACCGACTCCAGCGTGATGCCGCCAAAACGTAAAGACTGGGCCGTGCTTAGCTATATGATGGATCGTAAGTTTACCCGTCAGCAATTTACAGTGTGGCTCAACTCGATTGAACCTTCTCTGGTCGGCAAGTCGGCAGTGTTCCAGACCTGGCGTCCGGTGACCGAGATTGACCCGAAAAAGGTGATTACCTCGGTCATGCTGACGCGTGCAGTGGTCGATGCCAATACCGTGGCGCTGAACAAGGAATTACAGCAGCGTCATCTGGAAGCCAATCGCAAAGTCTTTTTCTGCGGTTCATGGTCATGTGACGGTTTGCCCATTCTAGAATCGGCTGTGACCTCAGCGATGAAGATTGCGGAAATTTTCGGTGCGCCTTTGCCGTTTCAAGGTTTAAAACCTGTAGTTGAGGTTGCTCCGCAACTGGGTTATTAATTGATGCAATGGCTTCAGGCACTGCGTCAGCGTCTTCCTCAGCATAAATATGCTATTCATGCAGCAGTGCTGGGGGATCAGGCGCAATTGCCCTGGAGCAATCTGGGCTACTGGCAGGCAGGGCAGCAGGATTATGTCACTGCCTGTCGTACGCTGGCCGATCGGCTCGCAGATGGCGTCAATTTAAATTCAAAAGATAAATTGCTGGATCTGGGCTGTGGTCAGGGTGCAAGTTTGTTGCACTGGCAGCAGCAGTATCAGGTGCAATATCTGGCCGGTGTCGAACTACAAGCAGCGTGTGTGGCCAATATCCAGCAGCATTTGCCAGAATTGAATGCCATTTATCAGGCTTCATTCTTGCGTTTAAAGGAATTGCCGTTTTCTCAGCGTTTTGATGTGGTGCTGTGTCTGGATGCGGCCTATCACAGCCCGGTTCCGTTACTGCTGGAACAGATCAGCAGTGTTTTAAATTCAAAGGCGCGGATTGGTTTTCACCATCTGGTGTTATCGGAACGCTGGCACAATCTGAATGCCTTGCAACGGCGCAAATATCAGTTTTTATTAAAATCTGCCGATATAAATTTAAAAGAATTAATGTCTGTCGGTGCACTGTATGAGTGTCTAGATCGTTTTGAATTTAAAAATATTCAGATTCAGGATTTGTCCGAAGCTGTATTTTCAGGCTTTGCAAATTATGTTGGGCAAACTTTAAATTCAAAACATGCTGCTCTGCATGCTCAAGGTTCAAGCCTGGATCATTTTAAAATTCAAATGACAGCGAAGCTATGCCAGAAGCTATACCAGGAAGGGATCGTGAGATATGTGCAAGTAACGGCACAAGCGAAGCACTAGAAAAAGCCAGCATACTTAGCTGAAAACATAAGGCCCAGAAACATCAAAGCCTCACTAAAAAGCGAGGCTAAGATATGGTGCCGGCACACGGATTCGAACTGTGGACCTACTGATTACAAGTCAGTTGCTCTACCAACTGAGCTATGCCGGCATGGTGGAGTGCATTTTACAGAAATTCATTCGCTACGCAAGCCAAAAAATAACCGTTCAAGCTATTTTGGTACGATTTACCGTTTTTCCGGTTCATTCTATCTAAACTGTCTTTTATCGAAAGATCAAGAAAACGCCCATATAGGCAGATATGGGCGAGGGTGAATGTACAGGGTTTAGTATGGGTCAATCGCTTAAAAGGGATTATCGCTTTTTTAGGATCTGGTCTAATTCTTGTGCACATTCCTCTAAAGTAAAGGCCATATCAAACTGCATTTGAGGTTTGAGTTCTTGAGCGAGGCTTCTCCACTGTTCGATGAGTCTCAGAGCTTTTTGAATTTTATGTTTATTGATGTCTTTGGCAATGGTTGGGGTATAACCGCCACGTTTTGCATTTTTGATCTGTTTTGCATAGTTTGCGCTGTTATTCATGTTCGCTCTCCGAATAGCAGTGTATCTATTTAGCTTTAAGTTTAAATGGCTCGATCAATCCTGTATTTCTTTCTATTTTATGGTTTTTATTCTCCTCTCAGCACCTCTGTAGGCACCATAACATAGCTTTGATGACAATAGAGTTAAGCTATTTTTATGCCAGTTTTTAAATTGAACCTAGAAAAGCACGGAAGCTTAAGAAAAATTTAAATATGGTGGAATAATCGTCTTAGAACAGCCATATTCCTTAGGTCATAGTAACTTTAATCATGGTGGTGATGGATTGTTTAATGATTCTAAGCAGATGCGAATTTGAATTTCAGGCAATAAAAAAACCCGAATCATGTGATTCGGGTTTTTAAATTCTGGCGGTGAGAGAGGGATTCGAACCCTCGAAACGCTATAAACGTTTACACACTTTCCAGGCGTGCTCCTTCAGCCACTCGGACACCTCACCATAGGCCGAGGATAATAGCGAAAAAAACCAGCTGTGCCAAGCTGAAACAATTGATTTGCAGAAAAACTTTTAATGTGGTGCTATGATTCGCAAAAATGCTTGTTAAAAACGAAGACAATATATGCAAAGCACTGCACAAAAAGCAGCTCTCCCGGTGATTACACTGGCTGCGCTTGGGGTCGTTTTCGGAGATATTGGCACCAGTCCACTCTATGCACTGCGCCAATGCTTCCTCACCGCACATCTCGCCATTAGCGAGGCCTCTGTACTCGGTATCCTGTCGCTGATTTTCTGGTGCATGATGCTCACCATCAGCTTTAAATATGTCACGGTCATCATGCGTGCCGATAACAACGGCGAAGGCGGAATCATGTCATTATTGGCATTAAATCTGCGTACCACACGAATTGCTGATCAAAAGAAAATTTTCCTGATTGCCTTGGGTTTTATTGGTGCATCGCTATTCTTTGGTGACGGTATTATTACTCCGGCAATTTCTGTGCTGTCTGCCATTGAAGGCTTGAGTATTGCGACACCTATTTTCAATCAATGGCTGGTACCGCTATCGATTGGAATTCTGGCGGGGCTGTTTATGGTGCAGCGCCACGGTACAGCCACCATGGGGAAATTTTTCGGGCCTTTAACCATGCTCTGGTTCCTGTCCATTGGCGGTTTTGGTTTGTGGAGCATTATCCAGACCCCATCTGTCCTCTGGATGGTGAATCCGTACTGGGCATATCACTTTGTGGTTGATCAGCCCTACGTGGCTTTCCTGACCATGGGCGCGGTGATTCTGACCATGACCGGGGGGGAAGCAATTTATGCCGATATGGGGCATTTCGGTCGTCTGCCAATTCGTCTGGCCTGGTTTATTATTGTCTTGCCCTGTTTATTGCTGAATTATGCCGGACAGGGCGCATTGTTGTTGCGCAGTCCAGAAGCGCTGGCCAATCCTTTCTATATGCTGCTGCCAGAATGGGCTTTATTCCCGATGATTGGACTGGCCACGGCTGCAGCGGTCATTGCCTCGCAGGCGGTGATTACCGGGGTATTTTCGATGGTCAATCAGGCCATTCAACTGCGTTATTTGCCGCGTCTATCGGTCAAGCATACCTCGGCAGTCGAACGTGGCCAGATTTATCTGCCCTTTATTAACTGGCTGCTGTTTATTTCGGTCTTGATCCTGATTTTACTGTTTGAAAATAGTGCCAATCTGGCCAGTGCTTATGGTGTTGCAGTGACCATGACCATGCTCTGCGGTACTATTCTGATCTCGATTCTGGCTTATGGTTTATGGCGTTGGCCGGTCTGGAAAGTGGCATTGTTTGCTGTGCCATTTTTGGCTCTGGATTTGGTCTTTGTAGCCTCAACTTCTTTAAAAATCACCTCGGGTGGCTGGGTGCCGATTCTGATTGGTGCCGTGCTGTTTACCATTTTGATGACCTGGAAAGATGGACGCGCTTTGGTTTTGAAGCGTCTGGAACAGGATGCCTTGCCGATTGATCTGTTTATTAAAAGTATCTCAATGGGGGAAGGTACCAAATATGTGCCAGGTGAGGCCATTTTCCTGACGGGTACACCGAATATTGTCCCGCATGCCATGCTGCATAATATCAAGCACAACAAAGTCTTGCATGAACGTAATATTATGCTCACGGTCATTACCCGTGATGTTCCCTTTGTAGCTAAGCAAGATCGGGTTGAACTGGAACAATTGAGTGAGCATTTTTATCGGGTATTTATCTATTATGGTTTTAAGGATCAGCCCAATATTCCAGTAGCTTTACAACAGGCTTATCGAAAATGGGGTTTTGAATATGATCTGATGCAGATCAGTTTCTTTATTTCACGTGAACGGATTATGCATACTGTGGGTGAGGGCATGGCACCGTGGCGGGAAAAACTGTTTATTTCCATGCAGCGCAATACCAGTCCGGTCAGTGATTTCTATCAGATTCCACCCAACCGTGTGGTCGAGCTAGGCACCCAGATTCAGATGTGAATAAAATTAAAAAGCATAAAAAACCAGAGACACACTCTGGTTTTTTATGGGAGAAACAGTAAATAACTGAGCTTCGGATTATTGCTCAAGTTCTACGGCAGCCGGCACTTCAGGTGCAGCATTCAAAGACTGTTCCATCAGCACTGGTTCTGCATCGGCTTGAGCTGCAATTTCAGTTTGTGCATTCATATTGGCTTCAACTACAGCGGCTTGCTGTTGCTCTTCAAGCACAGGCTGTTGTTCTGGTGCAGCCATAGATGTAGTTGTCTCGACTTCAGTACTGTTGGCCGGTTCAGCCAGATTGGCCGGCATGTCTGATTGATTCATACCCGGTTCTGCCACAGGAGGTTGTGGAGAAACCATGTCTGAATTACCGGGCGCCTGCATCATCGCTGGCTGCGTATTTGGCATTGGTTGCTGTGGCGCAGCTGTACGCGGATCGACAAGGCGGATTTGACCAGAGTTGACTAGAGTTTCTAAAGAGCCTTCCTGACCATTTACCGTGGTACTAATTTTAGCTTTAGACAAGCTTTCAAGTGTTTCACCCGGTTGAACCGGTGGCTCGGCAAATGCGCCTGCGCTGATTACACTTGTGAATAATCCTAAACCTAATATTTTAGAGAGTTTGGAATTCATGATTGACACCACTGCTAATAATTGTACGAATTGGGATAGGCGCTTAGCTTTACATACTCATCCGGCAGCTCCAATCAAAGCTACTCAAAGACTGCGAAACCTCATTTAAAATGAAATAAAAAATAGACAGTTTGTTACAGCTTTCGTGGCTTTTAAGCCATTATTGTTTATTTGTTAAGCGAATGGCAGGGTCAAGATATACTTCATATACACAGCTTGTTAAGCTCGGGAAAAATCGGTATTGATCTAAAAAGTACGTGTAATAATGGCCAAGAAGCAGCGTAAATCCAAGAACTCTCTTTTTCAGTTTTTAAGTAAAAATAGTACTAAAGTCATTCTGGGTGTGGTGGCTTCGAGTAGTTTTGCCATCGCCTTTGGTCAGGAAAAAATCAGTCAATGGGTGTCTCTGCCATCTTCATCCAATTCCGCCTGTCTGACACAGTTTTATCGTGATGTTCCGCCGTATCTGATGAAAGACAGCCTGAAAAAAGACAGTTATTCACTGTGCTTTAATGGCTTTAACGTTGGTTATTCCGGTGTTTCGAAAACCCCACTTTGGGTGGCTGAAGCACTCACACCGGCACGCTTAAGCCAGAAAATTCCGCGTCAAGATAATTTTCATGAAGAGACCCAGGTTAAACCTGCGCATCGGGCGACGTTGGCGGATTATCGTGGTTCCGGTTATGATCGCGGGCATATGGCGCCAAATGCGGATATGCCCAATAAGGCTGCACAGTCGGACAGTTTCTCACTGGCCAATATGGTGCCGCAAGCACCGAAAAACAATCAGCAGGTCTGGCGTGAACTGGAAGAAGCGACCCGTGCCATTGTAACCAAACAGAAGCAGGATGCTTATGTTGTTACCGGGCCGGTATTTGCGGCGAAAAAACTAAAAACCATTGGTAATGGCGTGATTGTACCGACGGCGGTGTATAAGGCAGTTTACCTGCCGAAAACCGGTGCGATTGGTGCTTATTATGCGCCGAATGATAATTCGCTCAAAGTGCGTATTGTTAGTGTCTGTTATCTGGAGGAACAGCTCGGAATTAACCTGTTCCCACAATTGACCGAAGAGCAGAAGCGCAATACCTATCGTTTGCCATTGACGGCCAAGGCGGTCAAAGCCAATCAGAAAATCGAATATTCTAACTGGGATGCAGAAAGCCAGTGTGCGGAAGACGTCTCTAAAGAAAACTTGCAGGCACTGCAACGTGAGTTTAAATCTTCAGGTTCAAATACCTCGACGTCCTCAGCGACTGGTGGTGCAATCGATAACGACACCCAAAATACGATTGTAAAACAGCTGATAGATGCGCTATTGCAATATATTTTGCAGTTATTGAAATAAACTTGCTGAAAAAAGTGGGATTCGAGTAGCATCGATCTCGCCCATTATTGAAAATAACAAAGACAGGTGGAGAGGATATGTTTAAAGCATTTGAAAATGGCAGTGAATCCCATGCCATTCATGATCTGACCTTGGAAAATGATCTGGATTGCGTCAGCCTGTATGGAAACTTGCAGATCACCAAGGATCAGGAAGGTCTTAAGGCTGCCAAGGTTTTGCAGGCTTTTGTAAATGATGTGGTGCAGCAACTGGAAAATACTGTAGATCTGCCAGAAAAGCTGCAGCGGGATGATCTGGACGAAATCGAAAATCCATTTTTATAAGATTTTTTTCATTTGTTGGAGAATGTTCCATCTGGAACCAGACACAAAGCCCAATATTCCTATTGGGCTTTTTACTATTTTTAGTCTCAGCATTGCAGCGTCTCAAGCTGTCTGAGCCAAAGATTCTAAGCGCCATTGTTGTGGCGTCAGCTGGGTCCATTGCTTAAATGCCCGCTGAAATGCACTCTGCTCGGAGTAACCAAGCAGCATGGAAATTTCCTGTAAGCTTAAATGCGGATCTTTCAGATATTGCATTGCCATCATAGAGCGGATTTCCTGCATGCGTTGCTGATAGGTTTTACCCTGCTTTTGCAAATGTCGTTGTAACTGACGGACAGAGAATTTTATTTGCTGGGCAATATGTTCAATCTGGAACTGGTTTTTTTGCAGGCCCACCAGAATCGCCTGCTGTAACTGCTGGTCAACCTGGGTGGAATTGGGGAATTTTTCCAGTAAAGCTTCAGCTTGTTGTTTCAGAAGCTTTTGTAGGGTCTGATCACCCTGTTTTAAAGGTGTAGACAGCTCGCTGACCGGCATCAGGACTTGAGTCTTGGCTTGACCGAAACGAACCTTGCAGCGGAAATACTGTTCATACAATGCTATATTTTTGGGTGTTGGATGCTGAAAATGCACTTCATGCAGATGCAGATGATTATTATCCAGAATATTCGATTTAATAAATTCGATCATGAGTGCAATCGCGATTTCATCGGTCAGTTGCGTACTCATCTTAAAAGGAACCTCACCCCAGGCAATCGAAAGATGATCTCCTTGCCCCTGGATTTGTAGCGGGCTGCCATCATAGATCAGGCGATGGTAGTCATGATAGCGCATGAAGGCTTCACCCAGCGTGTCACTGGAAAGTGCCAGATAACCGATAATCCCGAGATGTTTAGTCTCGACCAGTTGCGCAATTTCCAGGCCCAAAGCCGGGCGCTGCAGCTGTTGATCAAGTGTCGTCAGCAGATCACGCCACAGAGTAAAATCAAAGCGTTCCAGATTTTGAATGGCCAATAATTTCTCAGGGACTTCGAGCTGTTTCAGCTGATAATAGTCCAAAAGTAAATGTCCTAAACCACCGTATATCGAGCCTACGTAGTTTTTTAGAACCAGCATTTTTTAATTCTTTTATTTTGTCGTATTTTGTCAATCATATTGAATATTTTGGTCAATATCTAGTCTTTTACTTAGCCTATATTGAAAAATAGACCAAGAGGTAAAAGATCATGTGGAAAGGTTTTCTGGCAGGACTCGTCGTTGCCAATGGATTTGAATGGTTTGCGCATAAATATGTGTTACATGGAATTCACCGCCAAGGACAGAGCCGCTATAGTCCGGTTCCAGAAAGCATGTGTTCGCATTGGGAACATCACCGCATTGTGCGTAAAACGGAATTTTCCGATTTCGGTTATGTAGAAGGACTGAACAACTGGCGTACCCGCAATGAAATTGCTTCTCTTGCCGTGGTTGCTACAGTCTTTGGATTGACGTTTTATCCTTTTTCCAAAGGGATGACGCTGGCCGTATTATATAGTGCAGGCAATTATTATTATCGGCATCGTCGTGCCCATCTGGAGCCAGAATGGGCCAAAAAAAAGCTGCCTTGGCATTATGATCATCACATGAATAGTAATCAGGATGCCAACTGGTGTGTGACCAAACCCTGGTTCGACTATCTGCTGGGTACCCGGGTGATTTCCTCCGCAGATTTACAGGAGCAGAACCCTTTAGGTATGGTATTGCCTGGACCGATCTCGAAAAAACTGAACCGCTGGGCAGAGCATATTTTCCGGTTAAATCGGCCAATGCTTCCACTAAAATGACGAAAAATACTGCAAAAAATACGGTAATGAAGCAGTTAAATACGCAGGTTATGGACTAAAACAGGGCTTTGTCGTGATTTGTCAATAAAATACTGTTGTACTGTCAATATTGTCCTGCGGATTTCACCTATATTTGCTCCTGTCGGTGAGCAAAGCCTCATACTGATATATTTCTGGGTGTAATGAGTTATTTTGAATACCAAGTGCTGTAGTCTTATCTTGGTTTTATAGGGAGTCGAAAGACTCCTTTTTTTTGTCCTGTATTTGTTTGGTTGTTTTATCTACGACATAAAAAAGAGTGTTTATAAAAACACTCTTTAATTAAATCATCATCTAAAACGGCTTAGAGGCGCATTTCAATGCCTTGGGCTGCCATATAGGCTTTGGCTTCCGGAATGGTGTGTTGACCAAAATGGAAAATTGAAGCTGCCAGTACCGCATCGGCGCCACCATGAATAATGCCGTCCGCCAAATGCTGTAAATTACCCACACCACCGGAAGCAATCGTCGGTACAGTGACGCGGTCATTGATGGCACGCATCAGGGCGATGTCATAACCGGCTTTGGTGCCGTCAGCATCCATTGAGGTAATCAGGAGTTCACCTGCGCCGTAATTGGCCATTTGTTCTGCCCATTCCAAGGCATCAATGCCGGTCGGTTTACGGCCGCCGTGGGTGAAAATTTCCCATTTATCTTCGCCGGTTTTTTTGGCATCAATGGCGACCACGATACATTGTGCGCCAAAACGTTGTGATGCTTCCTGGACAAATTCCGGATTAAATACTGCTGCCGAGTTGATGCTGACTTTATCTGCACCAGCATTGAGCAGCAAACGGATATCTTCGACTTTACGCACACCGCCACCGACCGTCAGGGGGACGAAAACCGATTCAGCCATACGTTCTACAGTACGGTAAGTGGTGTCGCGTCCATGATGTGTAGCGGTAATATCAAGGAAAGTAATTTCATCGGCACCTTGTTCGTTATAACGACGTGCGACCTCAACTGGGTCACCTGCATCACGAATATCAAGGAATTGAACACCCTTGACCACACGACCATTATCAACGTCGAGGCAAGGAATAATACGTTTAGCTAGCATAAATTTTTCCAATTATTACAGCCGATTATGAAACTCACCCACGCAAGCGCTACACCTTGGCAGATGGAAACGGTATTCTAGCAAAATTATGTAAGTTTTTTCGCAGGTTTTCTATGTCGGTTTATACCACTTTGACTTTAAAGGAAGTTCAGGATTTTGCAGCGCCCTACGGTTTAAAGGCGGTTGATCTGATTCCGATTCAAGGCGGTATTCAAAATACCAACTATTTTTTGGTCTGCGAAGACGCACACTATGTGCTAACGGTGTTTGAGGATATGGATGAACAGGCGGCAGGGGAACTTGTGCCTGTATTACAACATTTGGGCAAAGCAGGCTTGGCCGTTCCGGTGCCTTTATCGCATTCAGGCAAGGCTATTCACAGTATTAAAGATAAACCGGCACAGATTGCACCGCGCCTGTTGGGTGAGCATCCCATGCCATCGACCGTGGCACAAGTTGAAGCGATTGCTATCGCTCAGGCAAAAATGCATGTGGCATTGCAGGACTTCAAATTAGAACGTAATTTCGTGCGTGATCATGCGTATTGGCTGGCAGTGTCCCAAGAAATCAAACCAAGTTTAAGTCCGGCCGATAAAGTGTTGCTCGGCAAGCTTTTAGGCCTGTATGACGCTTTAACAGCAGTCTATCCAGATCGTCCACGTGGCTTTATTCATTCCGATCTGTTCCGGGACAATACCTTATTTGAGGGTGATCAACTCAACGGTATTCTGGATTTTTATGAACTAAACAAAGATGAATTTTTATTTGATATCGCGATTACTTTAAATGACTTTTGCACCAACTATCCGGATGTCACTTTAAACGAAGAAAAAGCCATTGTCTTTTTAAATGCCTATGAAAGCGTCCGCCCCTTAACAGCAGATGAAAAATCATGTTTAGAGTTGTACTTGGCCATGGCCGCAGGTCGCTTCTGGATGATGCGGTTACAGGTGGCACAGCGTAACGCGGCCTTGGGTCGTACTGGCGAAGATATTTTGCAAAAAAATCCAGTCGAGATGCGTAATATGTTGATTGAGCGATTAAAATTCGTTACAGCTTAAATATTTAAAATTTATAAAGACAAAAGGACAGGGGATATGCGCGATCAGGGGCGTTTAGTGGAGTGGTTTGATGACAAGGGTTATGGCTTTATTCAGCCCAATGATTCGGCCAAAGATCGCGTATTTCTGCATATCAAGGACTTTGCCAAGCAAGGTCCGCGTCCGATTGTCGGCTGTGCCTTAGATTACACGGTCATTTTAGATGAGCGCGGACGATACAAAGCACAGCAGGTCATGTATCTGAAAGCATCGCAAACCAAAACGTCTCAGGCTAAATTCAAACCCTCCAAGCAACAGCAGTCACAGAAATTACAACCGATGCAGATTGCCTGTGTGGTTTATATTCTGTTGCTGACCGCATTGACTTTGGGCGGTCTGCTCAGCGGACTGGTCTTGTTGCTGATCAGTTTGATGAATGCATTGAGTTACTGGTTGTATGCGCAGGACAAGGAAGCGGCGCAATCGGGTAAGCAACGTATTCCGGAAAATACCCTGCATCTGGTGGCTTTTTTAGGTGGTTGGCCAGCAGCCTGGTTAGCCCAGCAAAAACTGCGACATAAAACACAAAAACAACCGTTCCGACAGATATATTTTTGTACTATAGCCTTTAACATCATTTTGATTATATGGCTAATTTCCCCATTTAACAGTTTAAATATTTAGGGGAAAGATCGGGAGGGGACGTGAACTATTCCATTGATAAAGACCCAAATCGCACACTGACTTTTGCACTGTACATTCTATATATTGTGGCCATTTTTAGTGCTGGCCTTTTGGCTGTCGTGGCGTTGATCATTAACTATGTCAAACGTCGCGATGTGCGTGGTTCAATTTTTGAAAGCCACTTCACCTGGCAGATCCGCAGTTTCTGGTGGTATCTGGTCTGGAATATCATTGCCTTTATTCCATTTTTGTTTCTGTTCTTTACTGGCGAAGATCCGAACCTGTTTGCAGGCGTGGCATTTGGTGCATCCGCTTTCTGTTTGTTGGTGGTCTTTCTGGCCTGGATCTGGATTGTGTATCGGGCGATTCGTGGCATCATGCGCTTGAATGACAATCGACCGATGTATAAATCCTAAATTTTATTGTAGAAAAAGCAGCCAAAGTGCCACTGCTGTCCCATAGTTTGCTTTAAATAAAAAAACCTGAGTCCTAACAGTTAAAATATGAGTGCAAACAAACACTTTAACGACCAGGATTCAGGTTTTGTCACATCAGAATACCGTATTTCATGAG